>JAUPWL010000001.1 GCA_030916565.1 Patescibacteria group bacterium
AAATAAGCATTTTTATAGGTAAACGCTTATGAAAATTTGCTAAATTTCAAATTAAGTATTATTATATAATATATTACAGATTAAGCATGATACCCGCATGAAGCTACGCTTATTTTCACCACTTATGTCGACCGCGGCTGGCCTCTTTTTTATCGGATTAGGACTGATATTGTTCATGGTTGCCACTAATGAGGATCGTGTGATTGGACTAGCAACCGCTAGTAAGCGGGGTGTTGGCGGTGCTCAATGGCATTACCTTCCCGGGTCGAGTATTGAAGGTAGTAGAATTAGGGTTCGTGACGAGAATTTGACGATCCCATCTCAGGATGGCAAGAAGTCACAGGCTAACTCACCAGTCAACTTATACGGGACTCATTATATTGTTAACAATTCATTTAGTGCTTCTGCTACACTTGCCGACATCCAGGCAGATGCTTACGTGACTCTTTATGGTAGGGTACCTATTACGCAAGATGAATTCCGAGTGGAGCCACCACGGCTTGTTCTGCATTTTACCCCCAATGCCATACAAGTACTCGTGTACAAAGATGCAAACATTCAGGATATTGGCGATAAAACGGCTGTGTTTAATCAGACGTATAGGCGAGATGTTTCGAAAGGTACACAGTTCAAACTCAAACGAGTAAGGGGTACTTTGAGTCTCAGTGTGGGTGGAAAAGCGATTGCAAGTATTCCTGAGCACAACATCTTTCGAGACGGACAAGTGTGGATTGGTGCCGCGAGCAACGGCGGGGAATTTGTACTTTCGGATATCTCGATAACTGCCGATAATGGCGGTGCTGTGCAAACGCAAGATGCGTCGATGTTGAGTATGACGACGATGGATTCGAATGGCCTCCAGACACAAGCCTCGAAAAAGCGTCCAGGATTCCTGGTTGGTGCAGCGATGTCACTCGCGCCGTTGGTATCTGACCTATCCTATGCTCAAGTCGCACTTGGTGGTAATTTCGGTTCTATGACAACCGAAAACGCTTTAAAATGGCAGTCTGTTGAACCGCGACAAGGTGTTTACGATTTCCATGAGGGTGATGCACTCGTTGATGTAGCAGCTCGGCATGGCTTGGTCATCCATGGTCATACTCTGGTGTTCGGTGAGGCAAATCCAGGGTGGGTGCGAAATCTAACAGTAACCTCAGCGGCAGACAAGCAGAAAGTCCAGCAAGTTATGACGCATCACATTGCGAATGTGGTTGGTCATTATAAATCAAAAATTAAGACTTGGGACGTAGTTAACGAGCCAATTGCGGACTATGATGATTTCAATGCGAGCAAAGGCAAAATTCTCCGCGATCACAAATGGTATCAGGCTATGGGTGAATCATACATAGCGACTGCATTTAAGGCGGCTCATGCTGCCGATCCTGACGCAAAGCTTTTCATAAATGATTATGGACTTGAGGAAAATGGAGATAGGTGGAATATATTCCTGAAGCTCATGATGAAACTTAAGGCACAAGGTGTGCCCATCGACGGGGTAGGATTTGAGTCGCATGTATATGAAAAGACTGACAAGATTAATCCTGCAGTTTTGAAATCTCATATGAAACAATTGGCAAAAATCGGAATAGTCTCACGTATATCGGAAATGGATGTCTATAGTGACGACGGCACCAGGGTGCAGACTGACCAATATAGTAGCATTTTCAATGTCTGTTTGAACGAGCCAAGCTGTGTGTCATTTACGACGTGGGGTGTGTCTGACCGATATGATATGTTTATGGACGGTAATAGGCCTGAATATGGTGATGATTTTCTCTGGAATTACGATATGAAACCGATACAAGCCGTCTCGGCTATTCAACAATTGCTTCGTCGCTAACTGCACGCTGCCGTACGCAACGAGACCGCCCGTCACTTATAGCAACGGTTAGAAGTTCAATCAGTAGAACACCATGGTGATGAGCTTTGGCTCATCCTATTTTTGACGATAACACGACTAATACCGGTCTGGATATTTGTAAGGATAGTTAAGGATTGAACGGACTTTTAATTGAGCCGGTGATGCAGAATCATTAATGCCGAGCGGCATGGATGATGACACGTGGTCCCGACTAATGTCTCCACTTAGCGCGATGTTCATAACTAGATGAAACCGCTGATCATACGGCCATTCATGGGATTCACTGCCACTATTGGCAAATTATCTCATCCATACCTATAAGTATTTAAAGCTCGAGCGTTTGCCGGGCAAATGAAAAGGCCCGTTGCTACAGAATGTACTGTAGCAACGGGCCTGTGGTGGTTAAGGAGTGGGCGGTAACTCTGTTGTCAGTGGTCCGTCCTCGACCAGTGCAAGCGAGTGTGCCCTATGCATGCGAGGTTTGATGAACTGTTCAACAACTCGCTGGATGAACCACGGTGCCATCCGCATCAAGAACACGCGGCGGGGCCAGTGGATATGCCGATACCGATGATTGATAGCGCGGACAATCGCTTTGATTGCCGGTTCGACTTCTGCAACGGGCAACACGCGCCTGGTGTAGACTTTGCCTCCGACCTTGACCTTGATTGACAGCAGATGCTCACCGGCCTTGGTGGCGAATCCTCGGTTGGTCATGTCGGTGTTCAGTTCAGAGAACGTGCCGATACCAACATCGATGCCGAATGCCTTGCCCTCTAAACGGTAGGTTTCGGCAAAGGCACGAATTGCAGCCTTGCTGGCGTTGTATGTCGATAGCATCGGTGGATTCACCAGACCAGCCAGCGACGACATGAACAATATGTAGCCACTCGACTTGGCCAGGTGTGGCCAAGCGGCGCGTGCCGTATAGACGGCGCCCCAGAAATTGACGTCCATGGTCAGCTTTAGTTTGCTGACATAGTCACTGCCAGAGATCACTGCTTGACTGGCAACACCGGCGTTGGCAATTACCACGTCGATATGTCCCAGGTGTTCGGCGGCGCTATCCATGGCCACATGAACTGCTACTTCGTCGCGAACGTCGCATACGGCCCAGGCGTGTGGGTCGCCGCAATCGCTAGCGACTTGCTTGAGTTCGTCAACCTCGCTGGCGAGGCCAATGACGAACACATGAGCGCCCTCGCGAGCGATTTCTTTTGCTGTCAGTGCACCGAGCCCTCGCGAGGCGCCGGTGATAACGACCTTTTCGGTCTTGGACATGAGTCCTCCTTGACTCCTCGTGAAAGGTACGCCCAACGGAAGTGTTGGTAATGCCACAATTATTAAATATCATCGTCAAAAAAGCAAGAATGCGAGTGCATAGAGAAATGATACGGAGGGTGTATTATTGAAGTATGCAAACGTTGATTCGGTTTATTGCTGACGGCACGGTCATATTGGCAGTCCTGGTGGGTGTGTATTCACTGCTGTATAAAATTCCGAATAACCGTAAATATGAAGCGTATTGTCGCATTCTGATGGCAGGACTCACGGCCTATTTATTCGCAAAGTTTATGGCAACACTTTACCAACCAACGGGCGAACGACCTTTTGAAATCATGGGTGTCGCACCGGGCGCAGCATATTTGAACAACCCAGGCTTTCCATCTGATCATGCGTTATTCGTGACATCGATACTACTTGCTGTATGGTTCGAAACAAAAAACAAAGTGTTGAGTGGTACATTGTTGGGGATTGCAGTATTGGTCAGCATTGGCCGAGTGGCTGCGCTGGTCCATACGCCAATTGATGTATTGGGCGGAATCCTGGCGGCACTCGTCGGTTCGATATGGTATCTGACCGCGCCAAAAACCAAGAAACAAGCCAAACAAGAACTCAAGTAACTATCATTAAAATTTAGTTCATACATCTGTTTACTTTGTCCATCTAATAAGAAAATGGTAAAATAAAGTAAAGCAGAGGAGAGAACGTGGACGACGTAGAATCATCAGAATTGTCGAACCGGTGGGACAATTTGTTGATAGAGTTGCAACCGCAACAACTAGCACAAGTGGTTGTGTTGGGTGCAATAACGGGATTGATCGTTTGGATCCTCACATTTCTTGTAAAGCAGGCTGTCATTGTACCGCTGTTTTGTAGTGGTGCATGTACGAACGCAACAGACGTTGCGGGTATTGTCGCAACCGTGCTGGCTGGTGCAGTTGGATTGATGGGACTGGTACGAGTTGGTGTCTATCGGCCATTGATGATCGTGATTGCTGCAGCTGTTGCCCTGGGTGGACTGGCTGGATGGGTATATGGTATGGCGTGGTATCAAACACTCTTTTGGTCAGTTGCGCTATATGCAATTGCCTATGCGGCATTTGCGTGGTTTGTACGAATCCGCCCATTGATACCGGCACTGATTGTGGTTGTTGGGGTAGTTATCCTAGCCCGCGTCTTTGCAGTGCTATAATAAGCTTATGGAAATGATTATATTTGGGGGAATTATTGCTGCTCTGGTCGCGGTGATTGTTATATTACTGACGCGTGCGCGCGAGCCGCAAGGCGGTGGCGGCGTCGAACTGATCAAAGCTGATGTGACAGAGCTGAACCGATCAATCGTAAAATTGCAGGAAAGTATGGGCGATCGGCTGGAACGCAATAATACATCAATCCAATCGGCCGTACAAAAGCAGTTGGCTGAGAGTGCAAAATTAGTTGCCGACGTAACCGAGCGACTAACAAAACTCGACGAAACGAACAAGCGTGTCGTTGATGTCGCGACCGAACTAAAGATGTTGCAAAACGTATTGCAGAATCCAAAACAGCGCGGCGTTATCGGTGAGTATTATCTGGAACAAATTCTCAAGAATACATTGCCTCCAGGTGCGTTCACGCTACAGTATAAATTGGGCGACGGCATGATCGTTGACGCCGTCATTCATTACGAAGATAAATTACTACCACTCGACAGTAAGTTTTCTCTGGAAAATTATAACCGCATGCTCGAGGCAAAGGGCGCCGAAAAAGAAGGCTACGAAAAGCTATTCAAGAGCGATATAAAAGGCCGTATTGACGAGACATCGAAATACATCAAACCGGGCAAGGGTACGCTCGATCAGGCGTTGATGTTCATCCCGTCCGAAACGATTTACTATGACATTCTGACAGAAAGGGTCGGCATCAATGGTCGAAATTTGCTCGCCTATGCCGCAGAAAAGAAAGTAACGATTGTTGGACCAACGACGCTATCCGCAATGCTGCAGACAGTAGCGCACGGTCTGCGATCGATTGAGATTCATAAAGATACCGAAAAAATCCGCAAAAATATTGAACAGTTACAAAAGCATCTTGTTGCACATAACGGCTATATGCAAAAACTCGGCGCGAGTCTCGGTACGACTGTCGGTCATTTCAATACGACGTACAAAGAACTGGGCAAGATTGACCGCGATATTGTGAAAATTGCCGATGTTGATGCGATGGTTGAACCGATGTTGCTTGACCGCCCAACTGTTGATGACTAGCAAGACGCTTGTATTTGCGAAATAGTTAAATAATTGTTATAGTATTATTTATGAATGGCTTTCGCCAATCAACTCTCTAATGGAGTGTACGTTCACAAAATATCAAAGGAGTGACGATGGTTGCGTCCACGAAGGACGATGTTGCAACGATGTTGGAAAGAATGCTCGTGTATGGCACGAAGCCATATCCACATCAGTTGCAGCAACTCGGTCTCGATAAAAGATATCTCGAACTTGTATTAGAAAGATTGCGGTATCGTATTACGTCGCTGCCGTCGCATCGTCCGATTAAAGAATCGCTATTGCCGCATACTCGGTCAACCGAGAAGCCGAATTATTCTGAGGCATCTTGGATGGATATACCATGTCTGCGACTCGCAAGTAAACGAGAGAGCGTATTGGGGAATTATTACCAAGAACCTCTCATAACTCGCTACTCAAATCCAGAGATGAAATGGACCGCTGACTCGCGATACATTGAACTATTTGTCACCGGTAATGCACAGTGGGTCGTGTGTGATGCGGCGAATATGTATGATGATGGTTTTTCGCCGATCATTTGTAAGAACGTCGATGAATTGCACGATTATTTCAACGAAGTCACCAGCAGCTACTGGCTGTATCCAACTGCCGATGCAATGTTCATTCGCATCGCTAATTGGATCCTGAATACATGTCGGGACGAGGTTGATCGACTAAAGCAAGCGGTCGGGTACATCGAAGCATCAATCAATGAATGTGATGAGGTACGGTCACGGTTTGGCTACGGAACCCGATAAATGTGAACATAGGGCGCGGATAACACCGCGTCCTATTTTCTTTGTCATAAAATATATCCCCGCGTGATGCGGGGATATATTGTTTGTAATCGATTAAGAATACTATTCTGTTTCGACAACGTCGCGTAGTGCGAAACCGACGACACCACCGATAAGTGGAGCGACAACGTAGACAGCGACTGCGAACCAGTCAACCTTTGTCCAGTCAACAGCAGTTGCAGCAAGTGCGACAGCTGGGTTCAAAGCAACTTGTGCTTTGACGTAGCTAACAGCAACGCCAGCAACCAAAGCTGCAACGAATAGGCCGAAACCAACGGTCAATGCTTTGGCAACACGGTCAGTCTTTTCACGGCGTGCACCTGCGAATGCAAATGCGAATACTGTTGCACCAAGCAATTCAGCGGAGAACACAACCCAGTGGTTAGCGTCAGTCAAAGCTGCTAGTTTGAATACTTCAGGTGACTGAGTAGCGAATCCGCCAGCAGCTGAAGCTTCAGGAGCACCGGCGTGTACGAATGCGTTCAATACGACAAATGCAGCACCTGCACCAAGCAGTTGTGCGACAACATATGTACCTGCACGGAGGTGGCTAACTTTGCGAGTTACCCATGCACCGACGGTGACAAGTGGGTTGAGGTGGCCGCCAGAAATGGCACCTACCATCAGAACCAATGTCGCGAGGACAAATCCTAGGTACAGTGGTTCACCACGTGTAACCAAGAATGACGCAGTCAATAGGAATGTACCAATGAACTCAGCAATCAATGCTGAAGCAAGTACAGTTCGGCGATCACTAAGCCAAACTTTTTTGGACTTAGAAGATTCGACAGCCTTTACGGTCGTTACGGTTGATTTTGCTGGTTGGCTTTTGGCCCGGGTGGTCTTTTTGGCAGAGCCGGCTTTTTTAGTAGCCATGGGTTTCCCTCCTTTAAATAAAGTATGGAGTTAGTATAACATAATAACTATTTGATAGCACAAGTTTTTTAACTCAGGTATAATAGGTGTTATGGGAATTATTGTTAACCAACAAGATAATCGATCTGAGCTGCAAAAAAAGATTGCAGCTGAGTTGAGCGAGAAGGCAAAAAAGAAACACGACGCGACACATGATTTGCCGGATGGTGTTGATGATTCAGCGTATATGGAAAATACAAAACAAACGACAAGTTTGGCATGGGTGTGGCTGGTGATTGTCATCGCCTTTGTTGCTGTCGGCGTTGTTTACTTTATCCTCTCTAGCAATCAATAATAATTTCATCTATACTTTAGCTTAATGAGCACTACCGATTCAGTACGCGACAATCTGTTGGCGCGAATAAAAACCAGCGACACGCCGTATGAAGTACTGCGTGCTCCTGAACTGAAAGCACTTGCCGGTGAGTTGCAATCTCTTCCTGTTGAACAACGTGCCGATGCGGGCCGTGCATTAAATGAGCTGAAACAGTCGTTGCAAGCTGCCATTGATGTACGTCAGGCTGAACTGCTTGATCAAGCAGTCGTGCCGATTGATGTGACGGCGCCGTGGGATCTGAATAGTCAGCGTCCAGAACTATTGTCGACAGAAACTGGCACGCAGCATCCTATTACGGTTGAGTTAGAGCGTGTCATCGATATTTTTACTCGCATGGGATTCGATGCACATGAATCACGTCAACTAGACGACGACTGGAATATGTTTGGTGCACTGAACTTTCCTGAGGGCCACCCGGCACGTGATGGCTATGACACATTCCGCACCGAGGAAGGCTTCATTCCACCCGCTCATACCAGCACGATGCAGAACCGTGTTTTGCGCGCTGACAAACAAAAGCTAGAAGCAGGCGGCAATATCGCCAGTATTAGTTATGGCCGCGTGTTCCGTAACGAAGATGTCGATGCGACTCATGAGCACACGTTTTACCAAGTCGAAGGCGTGTTTGTTAGTCGCGACGCGAGTTTATCGCAGATGCTTGGAACTCTGCGCGCATTTTTTGAAGAATATTATGGTCAAAAACTTGCTATCCGAACACAGCCGGGCTATTTCCCATTTGTCGAACCTGGTCTCGAGTTCATGATTGAAAAACCTGCCAGTATTGGTGGCAAACCTGGCGAATGGCTAGAGATGCTCGGTTGCGGTATGATTCATCCGAACGTTTTGACAGCAGCGGGTATCGATCCAACTGAATATCGCGGTTTCGCCTGGGGTGGTGGTGTCGAGCGCATGATCATGCTGAAATATGGCATCGAAGATTTGCGCCATTTCGAATCAGGTAAATTGGCATTTTTGAGGAAGTTCGCATGATTATTTCAGTAAATTGGCTAAAAAAATATACGTCTATCGATCTGCCGGTTGATGAGTTAGTGACACTGATTGGTGCGCGTTTGGTTGAGATCGAAGAAGTCGTCGACCTGGGCAAAAAGTACGAAGGCGTTGTGATCGCAAAAGTCGTTGAATGCGAGCCACTTGAGGGTAGTGACCATTTGAACGTGACAAAAATCGATGATGGTGGGGTCGCAAAAGACGTTCAGCGTGATGAACAGGGTCTCGTCCAAGTTGTCTGCGGCGCGCCAAATGTACGGGCTGGTCTGACGGTTGCTTGGTTGCCGCCAGCGAGTGTTGTTCCGGAAACGTTTGGTGATGACGAACCGTTTGTGCTCGGCGCTCGTGAATTACGCGGTGTGATGAGTAACGGCATGTTGGCCAGCGCAAAGGAACTCGACCTGTGGGATGACCACAGCGGAATTATTGAACTGGAAGAAGATCGTAAAGCAGGTGAGAGTTTTGCGAACATATATGAACTAAATGACTATCTGCTTGATATTGAGAACAAATCACTGACACACCGACCAGATACATTTGGCATTATTGGGTTTGCTCGCGAAGTCGCGGGAATAATGGGCAAGCCATTCACGACGCCACAGGCAATGACACTCGACGGGCTGACGTGGTCGACAAAACTAGGCACATTGGATGCGCCAAAAGTGACGATTGACGACCCAGAACTGAGTAGTCGCTATCAAGCTGTGGTACTCAGTAATGTGAATTGCAAAATTCCATTGTCACCACTCGAAACGCAGACGTATTTGGCACGCGTGGGTGTGCGACCGCATAGCGCTGTTGTTGACGTGACGAACTATATGATGATGGTGAGCGGTCAACCACTGCATGCGTTTGACTATGACAAATTAAAAGCAGTGAATAATGGCGAAATTGATATCCATGTCCGTGCTGGTCGTAAGGATGAAAAATTAGTACTGCTAGATGGTCGTGAAATCACACTTACTGAAAACGACATTGTGATTGCTAACGGTGATAGAGCGGTTGCGCTCGCCGGAGCGATGGGCGGTCGCGACACAGAAATCGATGAAAACACGACGAATGTCTTGCTCGAGAGCGCGACATTTAATTTGTATAACCTCCGCAATACACAAATGCGTCACGGTATTTTTAGCGAAGCAATCACACGATTCACGAAAGGCCAGCCCGCGGAATTAACGACACCAGTCCTTGCCGGTGCGGTTGATATGCTGTGTGTTGTTGCTGGGGCAGATGTCGCGAGTGATGTTGCTGATACATATCCCGTCAAACAAGAACAAGCATCCGTGTCGACAACGGTTGACGCATTGAATGCTGCACTCGGCAGCGAATTTAGCGCGGATGATATTGTCCGTACGCTGCATAATGTAGAATTCGACGTCACGGTTGAAGACGATACGATTGTTGTGACCCCTCCGTACTGGCGCGCCGATATCCATATTGCCGAAGACATCAACGAAGAAGTCGGTCGTTTGAATGGATTCGAGACAATTACTCCGACACTACCAAAACGTGATTTTACTGCCGTACAACCAGATCGTTTTGATACTGTCCGCGCAAAGATCCGCCATACGCTGGCTAGGGCTGGCGCAAATGAAGTGTTGACGTATAGTTTTGTCCATGGCGATTTGCTCAGGAAAGTCGGACAGGATCCAGAAAATTCATACCGCATCGTCAATAGTATTAGTCCTGATTTACAGTATTATCGCCAGAGTTTGACAGCAAGTTTGTTGAATTTGGTTCATCCGAATATTAAAGCCGGTTATGATTCGTTTGCGCTGTTCGAACTAAACAAAGCACATGTGAAATCTGACGGTCTGGACAATGATAACCTGCCATTTGAGCAAGACCATTTAGCATTAGTTGTTGCACGCAAAAACGTCAAAGGCGCTGCCTATTACGAAGCACGCCGTCAACTTGAATACCTGGGTGCGCAGTTAGGCTTATCATTCACGTTCCAACCGATTACCGAACCGATCACCGGATCGGTCAATGCTGCTCCATTCGAATACCGACGCAGTGCGTACGTATTTGCGTCAACAGGCGAACCTGTAGGTATCGTTGGTGAGTTCAAGAAATCTGTCGCGAATAATTTTAAATTGCCAACCTATACAGCCGGATTCGTTGTGGCATCTGCCGAACTAGCTCGACTAACCGAACAGGTTAAACCGTCATATACACCGCTGAGTCGCTATCCATCGACCGAACGTGATATTTGTTTCCAGGTGAATCAAGCAACAGCATATGCCGATATTCTCGATGCAGTTAAAAAAGGTCTGGCCGAATCTGGACTGCAGACAGAACTATCACCGGTTGATTTTTACCAATCAGAATCAAATGCTGAAACAAAAAACATTACGCTGCGCGTTCGTCTAACATCACATGAAAAGACACTGACCGCCGATGATGCGTCTGCCGTAATGAACAAAATGACCGATTCTGTCGTTTCTGCTCTTGGCGCAACCGTCGTTTAGCGCTATAGTGTAAAGCACTAGTATGAAAAAGCGGAGGAAATCGTTTTTGAAGTCGTGGCACGCTGTTGTGGCGATTATTTTGCTACCGATTATTATCGGTCTTGCGGTGTTTGCCTATGCATCAACGCAGCATGTTCCGGTGTTCGATCCTCAAGGATCAGTCGGTGCCCATGAAAAGGATTTGATTCTGTTTACTCTCGCTCTGAGTACCGTCGTTGTGATACCGGTATTCCTGATGTTGGGAATATTTGCGTGGCGTTATCGTGATACAAATCACAAAGCCGCTTATACGCCAGATGCCGAGGGAAATCGTTGGCTGGAACTATTGTGGTGGGGTATACCGATTGCGATCATCGCTGTACTGAGTGTTGTCACTTGGGTAAGCACGCATGCACTTGATCCCAACAAACCACTTGAATCTACGGTCAAACCATTGAACGTTCAAGTTGTTGCGCTGCAGTGGCGCTGGTTGTTTATTTACCCAGAGCAGCGTATTGCATCGGTCAATGAACTGGTCATACCTGCCGGTACTCCCGTGAACTTTAGAATAACAGCTGACGGCCCGATGAGTGCACTATGGATTCCGAGTCTCGGAACACAAGTCTATGCAATGACAGGTATGTCATCAAAATTAAGTTTGATTGCCGATCATACGGGCACATTTCGTGGTTCGAACAGTAACATTAGCGGTACGGGCTATTCTGACATGTACTTTAATGTTAAAGCACTGCCGTCTCGACAAGACTTTGATTCATGGGTAAAGGCGTTTAATGACCGTCCAAAACATGAACACCTAGACCTCGACCAGTATTTGACATTCGCCAAGCCTACGCATGACAAATCTGTGCAATATCTCCATCTGCATGATGTTAGTTTGTATGACGAAATAGTCAGCAAGTACGCCCACAGTGATTCGGGTCACCACAGTAGTAAGCATGAAGGACACGAGGAATAAATATGTTTGGTAGATTAACGTTGGATGCATTGCCACACGATCCTGTCACTATTGGTGGCGTTGCCGGTGGTACGGTTGGATTGCTTATTATTATCGCTGCAATGACCTATTTCAAAAAATGGGGCTGGCTGTGGCGAGAATGGCTAACATCACTTGATCCGAAGAAGATTGGTGTAATGTATATAGTTGTCGCCGTCATTATGCTGCTTCGCGGGCTTGCCGATGTGGCGATGTTGCGTGCACAGCAGGCGATATTTGCAACAAGTCCAAACAGTCCTATTTCACCTGATTTATTCCAACAGGTATTCTCGGCGCATGGCACCATTATGATATTTTTCGTCGCAATGGGCGTGATTTTTGGACTGATTAATCTCATTGTTCCGCTGCAAATTGGTGCACGTGATGTGGCGTTTCCGCTGTTGAACTCGATCAGTTTTTGGTTGTTTGTTGCCGGTATGGTGCTTATGAACGTGAGTTTGGGCCTAGGGGAGTTCTCGGCAGCGGGATGGTTGGCATATCCACCGCTATCTGAACTGGCCTATAGTCCGGGTACTGGCGTTGACTATTGGATATGGAGCCTGCAAATCGCGGGTGTCGGTAGCCTCCTGTCTGGCGTCAACTTCCTGATCACGATTTTCTTGATGCGACGCAAAGGTATGACTCTTATGAAAATGCCGATTTTTGTCTGGTCGGTTGTTACGAGTATGGTATTGGTGATTTTTGCATTCCCGATTCTGACGGCTACCTTGGCGATGTTGGGGCTGGATCGATTGCTCGGCATGCACTTTTTCACTGCAGATATGGGCGGCAACCCAATGATGTACGTCAACCTCATTTGGGCATGGGGGCATCCAGAGGTGTATATTCTGGTATTGCCGGCATTTGGTGTCTTTTCGGAAATTGTTCCAGTATTTAGCCGTAAAAAATTGTTCGGCTACACCAGCATGGTACTGGCGCTCATCGCCATTATGATTCTGTCATTTACCGTCTGGCTGCACCACTTCTTTACGATGGGTGCTGGTGCGAATGTCAACGCATTCTTTGGCATTATGACAATGGTGATTGCTGTGCCAACTGGCGTCAAAGTATTCAACTGGATATTTACGATGTTCCGTGGACGGGTCAGTTTCCAGACGCCGATGCTATGGTTTATGGCATTTGTCGCAACGTTTACGATCGGTGGAGTCACGGGCGTGTTGATGGCCGTACCGGGCATCGATTTTGTTGTTCATAATAGTTTGTTCCTTGTTGCACATTTCCACAATATGATTATCGGTGGTGTGCTATTCGGCGCATTCGCGGCGTATGCGTATTGGTTCCCTAAATTCACCGGATTCCGTTTACATGAAGGTCTCGGCAAAGTCGCGTTTTGGTGCTGGTTAGTCGGATTCTTGGTTGCATTCTTGCCACTGTATGCTCTCGGATTTATGGGTGCTGTACGTCGTATGGATCATTACGATGCAAGTTTAGGCTGGCAAGGACTATTTATTGCTGCCGGTGTCGGTGTGTTGATTATTTTGCTGGGTGTATTCTTCCAGGTAGTGCAGCTGGCATACAGCGTTTGGAAGCGAAAAGAATTAGCGGTTGGTCCAGATCCATGGGGTGGTCGAACGCTTGAGTGGGCGACATCGACACCGATTGCAGAGTATAACTTTGCGACACTGGATGCTGTTCATGATCGCGATGCGTACTGGACAGTGAAAAAAGCACATGAAAAGCTATCTGCGCAGTACTACGACATCCATGTACCAAATAATTCTGGATACGGCGCACTCATAGGTGCAGCGGCTCTCGGTGTAGGATTCGCATTAATTTGGCATATATGGTGGCTCGCAGGTGTATCGATGATTGCGTTGATTGCACTAGTAATATCATCGACACAACGAACAGATGTTGAGCACGTTATTACGGCACGCGAGGTTGCATTGACGGAAAAGCGACTGAGAGGAAAAAGGGCATGAAAGACGCTGTAGAAGAGAAATTCTTGTTTAACAAAACGACGATTGGGTTCTGGTTGTATTTGATGACAGACTGCATCCTGTTCGCCAGTTTGTTTGCAACATTCGCGGTATTGCGTCATGCAACGGCTGGTGGTCCATCGGGTAGTCAGATATTTGAAATGCCACTCGTGATGGCTGAAACGATCATACTCTTGACGAGTAGCTTTACTTGCGGGTTGGCACTTGTTGCGCTCAAGGCACGCAAGATTACTCAAATGGTTGTTGCGCTCGCGAGTACATACATACTGGGTGCCGCTTTCTTGACGATTGAAATTAGCGAATTCGCAAAATTGATTGGCGAGGGTAATGGTCCTGCGCACAGCGCATTCCTGTCAGCGTTCTTTACGCTGGTTGGAACGCACGGTCTTCACATATTCATGGGATTATTATGGTTGCTGGTGCTTGTGGCAATGCTGATGCGTCGAGGTATTACCTCGAAATGGGTACGACAGATGACGCTGTTTGCGCTGTTTTGGCACTTCCTTGATCTCGTTTGGATATTTATTTTCACCGTTGTATACCTGATGGGAGTTGCGAAATGACAATCGTAAAATACGTTATCGGATTTGTATTATCTCTCGTCCTGACAATGACGGCATATTGGGTAACCGTCAACGGTATTGATAAAACAACACTGTATCTCATTTTGGCTGTATTAGCTCTAGTACAAATGGTTGTCCAATTAATATTCTTTTTGCATCTCGGTGAAGAGGCTCGTCCGCGTTATAAATTGGCAACATTTTTATTGATGTCATTCATGTTGGCGATTATTGTTGTCGGATCAATCTGGATTATGGACAACATGAATTACAATATGGCGAATATGTCGCCCAATGAAAAGAACGACTATATGCTGATGCAACACGACAAAGGGTTCTAGTGGAAAAGCATACACGTTCATACCTACAATTGATTAAACCGGGCATCACAATCAGCAACACCATGACAGCACTCGCGGGCTATATCCTCGCATCAAGTCAGTTTGGGTTTGACTGGGGTACGTTGTTCGGTGTCGTGTTCGGTGTTGCATTTGTCATTGCCTCGGCTTGTGTCACGAATAATATGCTCGACCGTGATTTGGATGTGAAGATGCAGCGAACACGTGGCCGAGAAATTGCTTCAGGCCACATATCACTTGTTGCCGCTGCTATCTACGCTCTCGTTTTGGGTCTCGTCGGATTCGGAGTCTTGCTGACGCTCACAAATCAACTCACGCTTCTATTGGGCGTCATTGCGTTTGTATGGTATGTGGTTATTTATGGCCTGGCGAAGCGAACGACGCCATTGTCGACAATCATTGGTGGCGTCTGCGGAGCGCTACCGCCACTGGCAGGCTATGTTGCTGGGGCGGGCGTGATTGATACTGTTGCGTGGACGCTTTTCGGATTATTGATGGTGTGGCAGTTACCGCATTTTTATGCGATTGCAATATTCCGCCGCAGTGATTATAAAAAGGCCGGTCTACCAATTTGGTCGGTGAGTTACGGTGCGACGAGCACAAAAGCACAAATCCTGTTCTGGGTGTTTGTATTTGTATTGCTTGCTCCGATCCCGACGTTGCTGGGTGTAACGGGCTTTATCTATCTTGTGACGATACTTGGTGTCAGTGTCTATTGGTTGTATCAAGGTGCGCAAAATTATCCAAAACTCGATGATGTTGCTTGGGCGAAAAAGATGTTTGGCATATCACTGATTGTACTTTTGGTCCTGAGTGCTGGTATTGCCCTCGGTGGCTACTTGCCATAGGGGCGAGAACCAGTTATCATAAGCGTAATATGAAATTTACAATAGTCGGCGGCGGCTTTGGCGGCGTAAAAACTGCGCTCGAGCTGTCCAAACATAAGCATAACCACATTACTCTTATTACAGATAAGCCTGATTTTCAGTATTACCCAGCGCTTTATGGTACGGCAACCGGCCGAAGCCATTTGCAATCATGGGTCCCGTTAGGGCAGATATTTGCAGGTAAATTCAATATTGATGTTGTCATCGATAAAGTCAAAAAAGTTGACCCAGCCAAAAAAACAGTGACGGCCGAGAGCGGTAATGTCTATGAATATGACAATCTGATCATGGCACTTGGTAGTGTCACGACGTACTTTGGTATCGAGGGGCTTGACCACTACGCGTACGGTATCAAATCTGAATCAGAAATTAACAAACTCAAACATCACTTATACCAGGCAATGGCCGAGGACCGTGAAGTAGAAAAAGAATACGTCATCATTGGTGGTGGTCCAACGGGTGTAGAGCTAGCTGCCTCGCTCGGTGAGTATGTTCGCAAGCTTCGCAAACACCACAAACTGCCACATAAACGCGTCGGTATTACACTTATCGAGGCATCGCCACGATTATTACCGCGCATGCATCCTGATACGAGCAAACGTGTGAAGGCACAGCTGCGCAAGATGGGAGTCGATGTCCTGCTGGAAAAGAAAGTTGAATCAGCTGATGCTGATGGTTTGATGGTGAGTGGTCAACCGCTCAAGAGTCATACGATTATCTGGACGTCTGGCGTTGCTAACAATCCATTCTTTGCTGAAAATGCTGGACACTTCGAACTCGCTAAAAACGGTAAGGTTGTTGTGAATCAGTACATGCGAACCAAGGATGGAATTTATGTCATTGGCGACAATGCATTTACACCGTTTAGCGGGTTGGCTCAGACGGCGTTGCATGATGCGATGTTTGTCACGCGCAATATTACACGTCGACAGTTTGGTAAAACACTCAAAAAATATCGCGCCGTTATGCCACCTGTTGTTGTACCTATTGGCGATAAGTGGGCAGCATTTGAATGGAAATTTATCCGACTATACGGTTGGCCTGCTGTGATGTTGCGCAAGGCTGCTGATGTCGTTGGTTATCACGAGATCCTTCCGCTAGGACAGGCGCTCGGCGTATGGAACGCGCAAACGATTGTAGAAGAAGATTATTTCACACCAACTCCACCCGCCCAAGACTAATTATCTGATATAATAGTCTCAATAAACGGAGAGGTATAATAGTCATATGGCGACAACAAATAGCCAGCGTATTGGAATTTGGATTATCGCGGTTGTATTGGCCGTGGGAACAATTGGATCATTTTTCGTGATCATTCTTGCTAATAACAACGCACAAAAAGATAGTGAAGCAAACAAAACGCTACAAGAAAAATACCAAAAATTAGTTGCCGATTATCAGGCGAAAGTTGCAGCACAGAATACTGAGTTGTCATCAAAGTACTTTGAAACGTTATCACAATATAGCAACAAGGTAGGTAAGTTTAATGCCGATGAAGTGAAGTCTGTCACCTCAGAAGATTTGCAAATTGGTGACGGTGAAGAAATCAAGGATGGCACAAAGTACAGTGCGTACTATATCGGATGGAATCCAGAGGGCAAGATATTTGATCAATCAATCCATGGGTCTGAACTCAAAGCACCTCTACCTGCCGAAGGTCTGATTGAAGGCTGGAGCGAAGGCGTTAAAGGTATGAAGATAGGCGGCGTTCGTCTCATTACGATTACTGCCGACAAGGCATACGGCGACAAAGGTAGCGGTGATTTAATTCCACCACATACACCTATCAAATTCATTGTTCTTGCAATCTCAACACCGACGCCAGTACCTACGCCAGACCTATCGTCGATAACAAAATAATACTATACTTTGTATAGGATTTATAAAGGATAAAAATGACAAATATTATAGATACAGTAATGATTGGTGCCGGGCCAAGCGCGCTTGCGGCAGCCGTTTATACGACACGTGAAGATATTGATACGGTGCTCTATGAAAAATCTGTTATTGGCGGGTTAGCTGCAATAACCGATATGGTAGATAACTACCCAGGATTTCCTGATGGTGTTGAGGGCATGAAACTCGCCGATCAGTTGCAAAAACAAGCTGAACGATTTGGCACAAAGATCGAATTCGGTGAAGCAAGTAGCCTGTCAATTGATGAAAAGGGCGTAAAGACGATCCTTATCGACGGTGTACCTGTTCAGGCAAAAACTGTGCTGATTGCAACAGGTAGTGACTATAACAAACTTGGGATTCCAGGCGAGGCAGAACTTTACGGCCGTGGCGTCCACTACTGCGCAACCTGCGATGGTGCATTCTACCGTGATAAACAATTAGTTGTTGTTGGCGGCGGTAACTCTGCCGTACAAGAAGCAATCTTTTTGACACGATTTACGACACATATTGATCTACTGGTGCGCAGTACGATTAAGGCCAGCGAAGTATTGCAGCAGGATCTTCAGAAGTATATCGATGAAGGAAAAATTACTGTACATCTTGGTGTGACACCGACGGCAATTATTGCTGGCGAAGACGGCAAGGTGACTCATGTCGAGGCGAAAAATAGCGACGGCGATGTCAAGTTTGATACTGACGGAGTATTTATCTTTGTTGGTCTAAAGCCAAATACAGGATTCTTGAAAGAGAGTGGCATAGAACTAGACGAACAGGGTTTGATTAAAACCAACGATCATCTTGAGACATCAATGCCTGGAGTATTTGCAAGTGGTGATGTACGTAGCGGTGCAACGATGCAAATCGCCAGTGCTGTTGGTGAAGGTGCTACTGCGGCACTTTCAATTCGCGAATACCTCGACAATGCACACCACGTTGAATCTGCGCCGTCTTTCGGAAAATCTTAGTTACTACCAGCAAGTTTGTTGGGATAGTCTGTAACGACACCATCAATGCCACGTCGCTCGAGGATAGCAGCGGCCTTGGGTCTATTGACTGTGTATACGTAACTGAAGATGTCAGATTTTTGAGCGATCTCAACCGCCAGTCGGTTGACGTGCAATCGATGCCAGCCAACTGCAGTAAGCTGCAGCTTTCGTTGATATGTGACAAACGAAAAGGGATTTACACTATGGAGTAGGGCGAGATTGGTGTTGGGGCTGAGTTTGCGCAAACGCAGTAGTGGGCGCACGTGGAACGATGAAAACAGGATATTTTGCCAATCGTTTTGCTGCTGGATATAGTGTTCGGCAATTAATTTATACACGACATCAACGCCGCCAAGTGGCTTGTACTCGAGATTGAGGAGAATTTGACCGAAGAACTGATCCAATACCGACACCAATGTGGTTACTGGTCCGGCTGCTTGCAGATCGGCAAATGTTGTTGAGCTGATACGGCGACCATGCAACTGGGCATCGTGTGCAAGGATGGGGATAGTGTCTGCCGTGAGGCGTACGTCAAATTCAAGCATATCGGCACCAGCATCCAATCCTGCCTGGAGCGATTCCAGGGTGTTTTCGGCTGCCAGACCGGCTGCTCCGCGGTGTCCAATGATTAACATGTTAGCTATAGTATACTGGATATATACATCGCACAAAATCAAAGGAGAAATATATGGCAGATTTTAATCAGATCCTGGGACCAGGCAACGTTGACGACGGTACGCTGAATGTTGTTGTTGAGATTCCAGCAGGCAGTAGCCACAAAATTGAATGGAACCGAGAACTCGCAGTAATGCAACTTGACCGTGTCGAACCGGCTATTTTTGCAAAACCAACCAACTATGGATTTATCCCGCAGACTCTAGACGAAGATGGTGACGAGTTGGATGCACTGATTGTGACTGACGAACCACTCCCGACTGGCGTGTTCTTGGAAGCAAAAATTGTCGGTGTTATGAAATTCGAAGACGACGGCGAAGTCGATGACAAGATTGTCGTTGTTCCTGCCGATGACCGTAATAGCGGTAATCGTATCCAGAGCCTCGATGATATTCCACAGCTCGTTAAGCAACTCGAACACCACTTTAACCACTACAAAGACCTGAAAAAACCTGGGTCTACAATCGTCAAGGGTTGGGGTGACGTGAACGAAGCAAAAGCTGTCGTCCGCGAATCAATTGAGCGCTGGAACAATAAATAATGAAGCTTCGCCGAGCGGCAAAAATCGTTATCCGGCGCGAGTCTGACAAAAAGTATTTGATTTTGTGGTCGAGCAAGTGGGAAGAACGTCCTGATCGTTCACAGAAACCTGACTTGCCTGGAGGCGTCGTCGAAGAAACTGAATCGATGATTGATGGTCTGCGACGTGAGGTCCGCGAAGAAGCGGGTATCGATATTGAGCCATCACGGTTACATCTCGCGCATGCGTTGACGTATGACCATAATGAATGGTCGTCGATTTTCGAGATTTACTTTGCTGAAATTTCCGGTGACGAAGAAATTACACTGAGCTGGGAGCATGAATCATATCGATGGCTGACAGCCGAAGAAGTTATGGCGCTAGAAATCAGACAGCCATATCCAGCTATATTTACTCACATGAAAGAAGTCGGCCTGTTGGTTTAGTTCGGCTGCTTTTTCTTGCTTTTACGGACGGCTTTGTCCCGAATGATAGCAGCGGCGCCACTGACCGCCTGAAGTATGCCGAGCTTGCGCAGTTGCATACGTAGTTTTGCTCGGGCATGAGATGTTTTGACCAGATCTAGCCAGTCGCTTTTCGGCTGGGACAGTTTGCGTGTAATGACTTCGACGACGTCGCCGTTTTTGAGCGGTTTATCGAATGCATGTATCTTGCCGTTCACGCGGAAACTATAGGCGTGTTTACCGATTTCGCTATGGACTAGGTACGCAAAATCAAGCGGCAATGCACCTTCGGGGAGGTTATAAATATCGCCTTTTGGTGAGTAGACGAATATCCGGTAGCTGAATAGGTCGATGTTTAATTGATCGGCGCTAATTTCTTCGCCTTCGCGGAGTCGTGACGCAACTTCCTGCATCTGCGTAATCCACTGTAGTTCAGTTGGGAGTGCGGCAGTATGCTTTTTGCGTGTATAACCCTTGGTGTTTTTCTGTTCATGGTAGTGAAAGCTCGCCGGTAGTCCGCGTTCGGCCCAGTCATGCATTTCCTGGGTTCGGATTTGGAACTCGACGATTTCTTCACTCGGTGTAATGACGGTTGTATGGAGACTCTGGTAGCCATTTGGTTTGGGCACGGCGATATAGTCCTTGATGCGCGCTAACATCGGCTGGTACATTGAGTGCAAAATACCGAGCACGCGGTAGCAGGTTTCTTTATCAGGGACGATAATACGAAGCGCCATAAGATCGTAGATGTCTTCGATGTTACCGTTGGCTTTTTCGAGTTTGCGGTGCAAGCTGTAGATACTTTTGACGCGCCCGTTAACTTCGAACTCGATACCTTGTTTTTTTAATTCCTTTTCAACTTCTAGGCGTACAGCACCGAGTTTGCGAGTGCTTTTGCCGAGGCGTTTTTTGACTAATCCCTGTAGTCGTTTGAATTCAGTCGGTTCGAGATAGCTAAACGCCAGTTCCTCCATCTGCATGCGTACGCGACCCATACCCAGGCGGTCGGCCATCGGCGCAAAGACCTCGAGCGATTCACGCGCGATTTTTTGTTGTTTGCCTGCAGGCATTGAACCGAGAGTCTGCATGTTGTGCAAACGATCAGCGAGTTTGATGATGATAACGCGGACATCCTGGCTGACGGCGATGAGTAGTTTTGATAGGTTATCTTTGGTCTGAGGCAGATAGCTATCGAGATCACGCATACCGGCTCGGGCTTGGCTGACCTTGGTGACGCCATCAACGAGGAACGCCACATCACGACCGAACATTGTTTCAATTTCTTCTAATTTCACATCGGTATCTTCGACCGTGTCGTGGAGTACGCCTGCGATCACGCTGTCGATGTCCATGTCCCATTCGATCAGTGTATAGGCGACGGCGAGCGGGTGGGTGATGTACGGCTTACCGCTTCTTCTTTTTTGGCCTTCGTGTTTTTTGGTGGCAAAATCAATAGCATGTTCTAGTTCGGCGGCTTGTATGTCGTCATAAACATCGTTGGCGAGTGCCATCACCTCATGCTTTTCCATGCCTCGATTATAGCAGTTATGGCAATAACGCGCTTGTTGAAATGACTCCTAGTGGTGAAAGTCGTTAAGCATTTGCATTATCACTAGGGACTGCTATACAATCGTAAGTGAATAGAACTAATGCTTAAAAAGGGATGGAACAATGACAGCAGCAAAACTGGGTATTAACGGGTTTGGCCGTATCGGACGCAATGCGTTCAAAATTGCATTTGAGCGAAAAGATTTGGAAATTGTCGCAATCAACGACCTAACAGATACCAAAACATTGGCATACTTGCTCAAGCATGACAGCAATTACGGCACATACCAACATGAAGTTGGCTACGATGATACCGGTATTATCGTTGACGGTCAACACATCAAGGTGCTTGCAGAAAAAGACCCGTCTGTGCTGCCATGGGGCGATCTAGGTGTCACACTTGTCATCGAATCAACAGGATTCTTTACCGCTAAAGAAGACGCTGAAAAACACATCATCGGTGGTGGCGCAAAGCGTGTTATTATCAGCGGCCCATCCAAATCTGACGGTGTCGACACTATCGTATTGGGTGCAAATGACGACAAGGTTGATAACTCTACTGATGTCATCAGTAACGCCAGCTGTACAACAAACAGCCTTGGTGCGGTTATGGCCGTCCTTGATGCGGAGTTCGGTGTCGAGAAATCTCTTCTAACGACAGTTCACAGTTACACTGCGAGCCAAGCAATTCAGGACGCACCAAAGAAAGACCTTCGCGAAGGTCGTAACGGTGCTGAGAACATTGTCCCAACAACCACTGGTGCTGCAATTGCGGTGACAAAAACCTTGCCACAACTCGAAGGCAAATTTGATGGACTCTCAATTCGTGTTCCAACCCCAGTTGTTTCCATTAGCGATGTCACTGCGCTGTTAAAGAAAGACGTCACCGTTGATGAGATCAACAATGCATTCAAAAAAGCAGCCAAAGAACCATTTTACCAAGGTATTTTGGGCGTCAGCGAAGAACCATTGGTATCTCGTGACTACATCGGTAACAGCCACTCTGGTACTGTTGACCTCTTGCTGACCAAGGTTGTTGGTGGCAACTTGATCAAGATCTGTGTCTGGTACGACAACGAATGGGGTTATAGCAATCGACTTGTCGAACTGGTTGCTGATATTGGTAAGACACTACACAAATAAATTAAATTGCTTATACTTACATTATGAAGATCTATTTGGGCTCTGATCACAATGGCTTTCACCTAAAAGAAAAGGTGTTTGCTTATCTGGCAAAACGCGATATTCCTGTTGAAGACGTCGGTGATACAGAGCCAGATCCTGAAGATGACTTTCCGCAGTTCGCACAGCTGGCCGCTCTCAAAGTTATCGGTGATGAGGATCAAGATCCACGCGCGATTCTGATTTGTGGTGGTGGCCAGGGCATGGCAATGGCCGCCAACAGGTTTCGTGGTATCCGCGCCAGTGTTATCTGGGATAGCGAAGAGGCGCGAATGACGCGTAATGATAACGACAGTAATGTTCTATGCCTACCGTCTCGTGTGCTTGAAAAAGAAAGTGACCAGATCTGGCAAGATATTGTCGATACGTGGTTGCATACACCATTTGCATCAGCGGCGCGTTATAAACGCCGTAACGCAGAATTGGATGAGCTGGCATAATGAGTGTCGTTGTCCCAACCGTTCTTGCAGCAACTCCAGAGGATTACAAGTTAAGTCTCGAAAGAGTCCATACCTTTATTAACAGGGTCCATGTTGATTTTAGTGACGGCACATTGGCACCGACTCCAACGATTGGTTCGAACCAAATTTGGTGGCCAAAAGAATGGCAAATTGATATACATGCCATGGTGGCCGATCCTGCAATGCACGTCGATACATTGATTGCGCTACAGCCAACGCTGATTATCTTTCACGCAGAGGTAAAGATGGATTTGATCCCCGTACTGCAAAAGGTTAAAGCCAGTGGTATCAAGGCTGGTGTTGCTGTACAACGACCAACCGTGCCATCGGATATTTCGGCAGTTCTGAGTGCGGCTGATCATGTGACGGTATTTAGCGGCAACTTGGGTGAATACGGCGGAACGGCGAGTCTGATGCAACTCGAAAAGGTACGATTGATCAAGAATATCAATGCGGGTATCGAAATCGGTTGGGACGGTGGCATTACTGTCGAAAACGCGTTTAGTTTGGCACAGGGTGGCGTTGATGTCATGTATGTCGGTAGTGCTATCCAAAAGGCAGCGGATCCGAAAGCTGCGTATGACAGTTTGGTGAAGGAAGTAAATAAACAAGGAGTTATGTAGGGTGGGGCACAATTTGACGATTACTGATCTGCAGCATAAATCTTATGCTATCCGCGAAGATATCATTCGCATGCTAGAACACGCCGGGAGCGGACATAGTGCAGGACCATTAGGGCTTGCCGAAGTGTTTACGGCGCTTTATTTCAATATTATGAATTATGATCCCGACCGCCCGGAATGGGATGAACGAGATTATTTCTTCCTGAGTAATGGTCACTGTGTCCCCGTGCAATATGCCGCCATGGCCGAAGCCGGATTTTTTGATAAAAAGGAACTACTGACGCTGCGCAAATTCGGCAGTCGGCTACAGGGCCATCCTGAGCGAACTAAACTCCCCGGTCTGGAAAATACCAGCGGCCCACTAGGTAGTGGCTTGTCGCAAGCAGCCGGTGTCGCGTATACGATGCAGTATGTCGACAATCAACACAAACGATTTGTCTATGTCGTTACTGGCGACGGTGAGCTAGACGAGGGTAATATCTGGGAAGCAGCCATGTTCGCAGGTAAAAACAAACTGTCTCAGCTGATTGTATTCGTTGATCGAAATAATATTCAGATTGATGGGACGACCGAACAAGTCATGCCACTTGAGGATCTCCGTGGTAAATGGGAATCATTCGGCTGGCATGTCCAGGAAATCGATGGTCACAATATCGAGAGTATTATCGATGCCGCTAGTATGGCTCGGGCAATTACGAATCAGCCAAGCGTGATAATCACCCATACGATTCCTGGCAAAGGCGTTGATTTCATGGAATATGACTATCACTGGCACGGTATGCCGCCGAATAGTGAACAGGCCAAAGAGGCGTTGCACAAGTTGCGAACGCTCGACGGAAAGATCAAAGGAGAACACCAATGAGCCACTACAAGCTTGCTGAAAATTTATTCGGTGATGACGTTAAACGCGAACCAATTCGTGCGGGATTTGGCCGTGGGCTCAAGGCTACCGGTGAAGCGAATGAGGCGGTTGTTGCATTGTGCGCCGATCTGACCGACAGTACGAAAATGAGTGATTTCAAAGCTGCTTTTCCAACGCGTTTTGTTGAAATCGGTGTTGCTGAACAAAACTTGGTGACGGTTGCCAGCGGTATGGCCCGAGCCGGTAAGATTCCTTTTACGAGCAGCTATGCTGCATTTAGTCCTGGTCGCAACTGGGAACAGATTCGTACGACAGTATGTCTGAATGACCAACCGGTAAAAATCGTCGGATCTCATGCTGGTATCAGCGTTGGGCCAGACGGTGCAACGCACCAGATGCTCGAGGACATCGCGCTCATGCGCGTACTGCCAAATATGGTCGTTGTCGCGCCTGGTGATTCTATCGAGGCCGAAAAGGCAACTCGGGCAATTGCCGAGAACGGCAAACCTAGCTATATTCGACTAGCCCGTGAAGGTACGCCAATCTTTACCACAGAAGAATCACATTTTGAAATCGGCAAGGCATATGTACTGCGCGAAGGGCACGATGTGAGTCTACTTGGAACCGGAACAATGAGTTACCAGATGTTGGCTGCTGCACACGAACTGGAAAAACACAGTATCAGTGCTGAGGTCGTCCACGTCCCGACCATAAAACCACTTGACGGTGATACAATCTTGGCGAGCGCCAAAAAAACGGGTCGTGTTGTGACTGCCGAAGAAGCGCAAGTCATCGGTGGATTTGGCGCGGCAGTTGCTGAATTACTGGGAGAAAGCTTACCGACGCCAATCAAACGTATTGGTATACAGGATCGATTCGGTGAATCTGGCGAACCGGATGAATTGTTAGATCATTTTGGACTGACGGGTGATAAAATAGCATTAGCAGTAAAAGATTTCGTTGCAACAACACCGCAATATCATAGAGAGTCAAACTAGGGGGGTATATGAGTCTGACGATTCCACAAATTAGGGCAAATACGATGCGAGCGCGGCATCTGTATCAACGCACGCGCAACCAGCATTTTGCTGTCGGTGCGTTCAATATCGACAACCAAGAAACACTGATTGCAGTTGCTCGTGCGGCACAAAAACTTCGCGCACCAGTCCTGGTCGAAGTGAGCCATGGTGAAGTTAAAGCACTTGGCCTGGAAAACATCCGCGACATGGTCGACAACTACAAAGACGAGTTCGGTATCGAAATGTACATCAATCTCGATCACAGCCCAACGGTTGATGATTGTAAACGTGCGATCGACGCTGGGTTTGAATTCATCCACATTGATATTAGCCAAGAAAACCACGACGCCTCCCTGCAAGAAATCATCGACAAAACCAAAGAAGTCGTCAATTATGCCAAATTTACTGGCGCCTTGGTCGAGAGTGAACCGCACTATTTTGGTGGCTCATCTAACCTCCATACCGAAAAGATTGATTACGAAGCAATCAAACACACGTTCAGCACGCCAGACGGTGCGAAGTTCTTTGTGGAATCAACGGGCATTGATACGTTTGCCGCAGCTGTTGGTAATTTGCATGGCAAATATCCTGTGCCAAAAAAGATCGACCTTGAGCTTCTCCAAGTCATTCGGGACGCTATCGATTGCCAGATTAGCCTGCATGGTGGATCGGGTACGCCACTACATTATTTTGAAGACGCCGCAAAAATTGGTGTCAGCAAGATTAACATCAATAGCGATATGCGCGTTGTATTCCGCAAGACGCTCGAAGAGGTATTGCGCGAGAATCCTGATGAATACGCAATCGTGAAATTAATGCCAGAGGTTTATCAGGCTGTTCAGGCGGTTGTTGAATCAAAAATTGAGGCGTTTGGTAGCAAGGGCAAGGCGGTTATTTAGTCATATGACTGCTCCGGTAAAAATCCTCGCTATTGGCAAGACAGTTCAGGACGTCTTTTTGAAGAGCGAAGAATTCGATCCCCATAAAGAGGGTAAGGTTGTCTATACGCATTTACCATTAGGGCTCAAGATGGAAGTTGAGGACGTGACATTTGCAACTGGCGGTAACGCTGGAAACGTAGCGGTGACACTTGCACGTCAGGGCGTTCATGCATCCTATATGTGGACGCTCGGCCATGATCCCGCATCCGAAACAATCCTCCGCGAATTAGACCGTGAAGGTGTTGATACATCGCATAGTGTCCAGAAGGAAAAGTATCAAGCCGGTTATTCCACGATTCTTATCGCGACTAACGGCGAACGTACAATCTTGAATCACCGCGGCGTGTCGACCGACGCGAGCGGCAAGGATTTGGATTTCGCTGCTATCGAGGAAGTTGACTGGGTATATCCGACATCACTAGCAAACGGTGGCATTGAACTGCTGAAACGGATTGTTGATTACGCAGAAAAGCATGACACAAAAGTAATGTTGAACCCAGCAGGGCCAGAATTGGCCGAACCACAAAAGCTCAAGTCGCTACTATCGAACGTTGACGTTCTCTGCGTTAACAAAGAAGAAATGCAGCAGCTCGTTCACGGCGAAACGATGGAAGAGTTGGTCCAACACGGTTTGAACCTCGTCCCTGTTGTTATTGTTAGTGACGGTCCGAACGGTGTGGTTGCTAGCGATGGCAAAACTGTCGTCAAAGCTGGTATGTACGAAGATGTTAAAGTCCTCGACCGAACCGGCGCAGGCGATGCATTCGCATCGGGATTTTTGAGCCAATGGGTTCAGGGCAAATCATTGGTCGACAGTATAGTGTTCGCTAGTGCTAATTCGACATCTGTCGTGCAGTATGTTGGAGCAAAAACAGGTATTTTGCACAAGGGTGTGAAGCTGCACGATATGCCGCTGCACGAACAGGAACTGAAATAAATTTAACCATAAGCATGATATAATTGAGGCACATGACACACGCGTTAAAAGATCTTTTGGGCAATGATCACCCGCTGTTCGCGAGCAATTTAGCTGCACTCGAAAAAGCAACAGGCCATGCTGGCGTCGATGTACGACTGCTTGCCGACATTGTAGAGCACGGGCATGATGTTCTTCGTGGACTAGGGCTCGACCCTGCCGATACGACCGCTGTCGAAGCCTATCGTGCTGTAACGAATCTCGCCAAATCTGAATCGGGCCGTCGACAACTGGACGAGACTGACTATGTCATCATGCAATTCGGTAGCGAACTTGTGTCGTTCAACCTGCAGGATGCAATCGAAAATGCTCACCATGAATTAAACTTTGATCAGCGAACACTTGCTCATGCTCAGCGTCATCTACGCGCTGAGATTGTGCGACGATATGCTGAACATGAACGAACAGAGGAGGGTCACGTGCACGGATTAGCTGATGAAATTGGATTAAAGCCACAAAGCGACGAAGGACATCCCGATGTCCGCGAACCACGTACAGGTAATCTACCGTCGATACTCGCAATTGGTGATATCTTTACTGACGCATTTATCAAACTGAACGAAGAAGTTGCACGTGTCGATACTGATCCAGATGGCAGCAAGCGTATCAGTCTACCCCTGGGCAGCAAACCACCATACGATGGCGTTGATATTGTCCGCGCCGTTGGACCTTCGCCGAACGCTGCAGTGTCGATTGCACGTCTCGGACTTGACGCATCATTGCTCGCATTTATGGGCGATGATCAGACGGGGACTGACGCAAAAGAATACCTGAAAAAAGAAGGCGTTGGTACAGACCTGTTGTCATTTAAGGCTGGTGTGCCATCGAACTATTATTACGTTCTACGTTATGGTGCTGAACGCACTATCTTGGTCAAAAACGAAGATTATGATTACAAATGGCAAGCACCAGAGAAAGAACCGGATTGGGTCTACTTGTCACTTATCAGTGATCAATCATGGCAATTACACGAAGATTTATTGCAGTATCTCAATGACCACCCGAACGTCAAATTAGCATTCCAACCCGGTACATTTCATTTCAAATGGGGTGTTGATAAGTTGCGTGACGTATACAAACGTAGCCATATTGTCGTCATGAACCGCGAAGAAGCGGTTGACGTCACGGGCAAATCGTATGATTCTCTGCGTGATCTTGCGAATGGCCTCCACGACCTTGGACCGCAAATCGTTGTGATCACTGATGGTCCGAACGGATCATACGCATCATACGATTGGAAATTTGTGACGATTCCAAACTATCCTGATCCAGGTCCTCCGGTTGACCGCACCGGTGCGGGCGATGCGTTTGCTTCGACAATTGTCGCAGCTCTAGCTCTGGGTGAGTCAATGGATACCGCGCTGACGTGGGCACCGATTAACAGCATGAACGTTGTTCAAGAAGTCGGTGCACAGACAGGTCTTCTATCTGTCGACAAGATTAAAGAGCATCTCAAAAAAGCACCCGAAGATTATCGCGTGACTCCAATCGAGGGATAACATGTCCAGCCCCGCACACAATTTGGCGTCGTTCAAAGCAGAGAACGAGAAAAATCATCTCGTCATCCGTCAGCGGATTATTGATGCTGCTGAAGGTCGTCTGATTACTGCTGCGGAAGAGTACGAAAAAGCCTTTGATATATTAGGCAAGCATTCGCACACTGTCACGGTATTTGGATCGGCTCGATTGCCACAAGAACACCCTGTCTGTAAACAGGCATTTGCGGTCGGTTGGGCATTGGCTAAACACGGTCTAACTATTGTCACTGGTGGTGGCGGCGGTGTCATGCAGGCAGCCAACCATGGTGCCATGAAAGCGGGCGGCGCCTCTATCGGGTTCAATATTCATTTGCCACAAGAGCAAAGCCTGAACCAATACACGACCGAAAGCTATCGATTTGAGCATTTCTTTGCTCGCAAAGTCGCGATGACACTTGATGCGAGTGGCTACGTTTTTTGTGGAGGCGGCTTCGGTACCCTTGATGAACTATTCGAAATCGTTACATTGATTCAAACGGGTAAAATACCGAATGTTCCAGTCATCCTTGTGGGTGAAAAGTTCTGGCGACCACTTGATGACGTCATCAAAAAGGTTCTCGTCCAGGAATTTGAAACCATCGATCCAATTGATCGTGAACTATACCTGATTACCGACGATATGGAACGTGTTGTCGACAAGATTACGACGCACACAATGCAAGAAGCACGCGAAGAAATGAGCATGCGTGCTGATATGTTTGAAAAGCGCTGGGCCCACGAGCACCGTTCTCAATCAGACAGTAAATAGTCTAGAACAAGCGGGGTTGATCGTCGTCTTCGTCGGTTTCGTCATCAGTGACGAAGTCAGTGTAGTCAACACTATTACCATAGTGCACAACGCGACCATAAAGTTCCTCGGCTTCGCCAGGAAATGGCTCGGATGTATTAGCGAGAGCAGATTCGATATCGGGCACCATATATTCAGCACCAAAGACGATATCGGCACGAACGCGCTGCGCTCGCGTCAGGCTGTCTTCTTGGACGCCGCCAAACTCAAGGTTATCAATCGCAACATTTTGATGCATTGCTGCACCGGCAAGCAGATGCTCAATATTATGGATAAATGTATCTTTATTCACTGCAGCAATACGATCGATTTCATTCATAAATATATTATAACACTTTTGGTAAAAAAAGTAAATATATACTCACCGCATACTCTAGACAATACGTTGATTTTCAGGGGTGGTGTATAATAGGTAGGTTATGGCCGATGCGTTTCGACTGCAGACAAATTACCAGCCGACCGGTGACCAACCGGCTGCTATTGCTCAATTGGTTGAAGGGCTCAAGAACGGCGAACACGAACAGACTCTATTGGGTGTCACTGGTTCTGGCAAGACCTTTACAATGGCGAATATTATTCAAGAGCGCCAGGTTCCGACGCTTGTCTTGGCGCACAACAAGACACTCGCAGCCCAACTATATGGCGAGTTCAAGGCATTCTTTCCCGATAACGAAGTCCACTATTTTGTCAGCTATTTTGATTACTATCAACCTGAGGCATATATCAGTTCTAGCGATACTTATATTGAAAAAGACAGCAAGATCAATGACGAGATTGATCGTCTGCGCCATGCGGCGACCACAGCACTACTGACGCGCCGCGATACGATTATCGTTGCCAGTGTCAGCTGTATCTATGGTATCGGTAGTCCAGATGATTATGCAGACATGTCGATACATGTCACCGTCGGCGAGCGCCGCCTGCAGGATAAATTTATTCGTCATCTAACCGACATTCAGTATCAACGTAACGACATTGATTTTCATCGTGGTACATTCCGCGTGAAAGGTGACGTGGTGGACATTTTCCCTGCCGGTAGTGATGTTGCATATAGGATTGAATTCTTTGGTGACCAGGTAGATAGAATGACTCGCATTGATCCGCTGACTGGTGAGATCCTAGGCGAGCCAAACGAGCTAAAGATCTTTCCGTCCAGCCACTATGTCACGCCGAAAGAAAAGTTGGCGCATGCGATTGAGGGTATTCAAAAAGAATTTGATGAACGATTAAAATGGTTTGAAAAGCACGACAAGCATCTTGAAGCGCAGCGTCTGGCGCAACGAACGAAATACGACCTGGAGATGCTGGAGCAGACAGGATTCGTGAAAGGTATCGAGAACTACAGCCGCTACCTGACGAATCGTGAGCCAGGCGAGCAGCCTGCAACCTTGCTCGATTATTTCCCCGATGACTGGTTGCTGCTCGTCGACGAGAGCCACCAGTCATTGCCGCAGGTTCGTGGCATGTACAACGGTGACCGAGCGCGCAAAGAAGTGCTGGTTGAATATGGATTCCGTTTGCCGTCAGCACTCGACAACCGTCCGCTGCGTTTCGAAGAATTCGAAAAACACATCAATCAGACGATTTATGTATCGGCAACACCAGGTGACTATGAGTTAGCACACAGTCCGGCCCCTGCTCAGCAGATTATTCGTCCGACGGGACTACTAGATCCTAAAATCATTATTAAACAGACGCAGGGTCAGATTGATGATCTCATTGCCGAGATCCGCGAACGCACCGCAAAAGGACAGCGCGTCCTGGTGACGACATTAACCAAGCGTATGGCCGAAGATTTGAGCCAATACCTGATCGATTTAGATATAAAAACTGCCTATATTCATAGCGATGTCGACACGATGGAGCGCGGAGATATTTTGAACGACCTACGCAGCGGTGTTTATGACGTATTGGTTGGTATCAACTTGCTCCGTGAAGGATTAGACCTTCCGGAAGTAAGTATGGTCGCAATTATGGACGCCGACAAAGAAGGCTTCCTTCGCAGCGAGAGTGCGCTGATTCAGACAATCGGTCGTGCTGCACGTCATGTTGAGGGAACGGTGTTGCTCTATGCAGACAAAATCACGCGTTCGATGCAGGCTGCGATTGACGAGACTGATCGACGTCGTGAAATCCAGGAAAAATACAACAGAGACAACAATATTACTCCGACATCTATTGATAAAGAAATTAGCGAAGGCCTTCGGGCGATTATTCCGAAAAAAGCCGATGATAAGCCAAAACTTGACCTCAAGAAAATTCCAAAAGACGAATACGATAATCTCATCAAGGATCTTTCTGGACAAATGGACCTTGCCAGTGCCAATTTGGAATTCGAAAAAGCAGCTGAATTACGTGATTTAATAGCCGAAATTCGCTCAAAAATGTAACCACAAACTAGTGACTCTTGCTACAGATGTGGTACACTTAAGCATAAGCATGCAAGATTCGTCGACGAACCCCTATATTCCGCAGGAGTCCGAGGATATCCGGCAAAAAGTCTACCTGCGGCAGTCACCGCTAGGTCGTATTGTTAAGTGGTCGCTGATACTCACGGTCGTTGTTGCCATCCTGGTTGGGGGTGGGTTATTTTATGTGATTCCACGAACAACCGCAGTTGATCAACCGGCGCGCGTGAAATTAGCCGATGCACTGCAGCCACCTGATCAGGTGTTGAAACGTGTTAGCGTGTTGTCTGATCTTGGATTTTCGCTGAACTATGATAACCGTATTTTTAGTAGCTATGGAGAGGTTGGCGACAATACTGCCGGTAGTGAAAATAGTGCAGCAATTGCTGCAGGTAATACCTACGAAAATAATGACCTACGTGTGACACGCGCTTACAATTATGTCCGTATTCGACCGATTGAAAGTGTTAACGCTGCGCGAGCATTGGCACCGCAGCCACCGCAGCTAGAACTATTCGCAACTGTGACAGACAAAGATATTACGACTGCGCAAGCAGTTCCAGAAAACAAAAACCTTTCTAAACTGAGTATGTTTGTGAAGCTGGATAGTGATAAGCGCCTTGCAAAGAAAATTGCAGATAATAAAACAGTCGTCACGATCGATGCGAGCAAGCCAATTGCCGCGACTATTAGCGGGGTTGATTATCAAAAGGTTCGCTATACGACGACAAACGATAACTATCGCGTCTCGAACGTGAAATACGATGACTGCTACTATACGATTCAGTACGATCAGCCATATTCTATCTGTATTACAGGTATTCGACCATATAATGTCAGTGCGGCGAGTCTGGTTGAGAGCGTGTTTAATTCGATCAAGTTTAATCAACTCGCATCAAAAGCGACACCAGATAGTGCAGGTAAAAAGACATCATATCTATTCCCTCTAGCGCGGTTGACCCAGGCAACGGTCAAATCAGATAACGGTGCCACTGATTCATCGGCTGTAACGCTCGATGATACGACAACCGATAGCACTGGGCAGTCACCATTGCTGACAATTAAACCGAGTTACTATACAGATGCAGATAGTCTGAAATCTATCGCAACAAATCAACCGAGTGTTGTACGTATCGGTATGTTGTATTGTTCTAATCTGACGTTGAAATTCGAAAGTGGCGAGACTGCAACAACACTTACAGATGCTTGTGCAGGCAGCATGTCGAGTGGTGTGTTTATCTCGAAAGATGGGTATATTGCGACGACTGGTCATGCAATTCGTTCACAGAAAAAAGCAGCAATTAACGGATATATCAATTTTGCACCTGATCAGGAAGCAATGTTGGATCGTTTGCAGCGCGTCCTCGACTATCTGCTAAAAGCAAAAATTATTCTGCAATCAGATGCCGACTACCTGAAAACCAATGCGGCAATAGGTAATCAAGAAGCATTGGCAAAGGTAGAAAACATTGCATCTGTTATCCCAGATAAATTTATTACACCGATTAACGAAGAGTATACCTATGCGATACAGCCTACAGATAAGCCAATTGTCATCAATCGTAATGACACCAAAAAACCATCGTTTGCTTACTCTGACACGGTCATTAGTGCCAAATACGTCGCATCAAACTACGACGCGACGAAATCTGTCCAAGAAGTATTTGGTAGTGACACGCCGTCTGTCGATGCTGGACTCTTAAAAGCCGATGGTAGTTTCCCAGAGGTAACAATTGCATCAACCGAAAATGTCAAATCGAACGATGTACTCAGCGTCATCGGCTATCCTGCTTATACCGACAGTTCTCTGACAATTGACAAACTCCGCAACCTCCCTGTGGTAACGATGGCAAAAGTTGAGCAGGCGTATAAAGATACGAACCAAACACGATTGATTCAAACAGATGTTCCAGTTTTGCCTGGAAACGACGGTGCGCCCGTATTCGACAAGAGCGGTCAATTGGTTGGATTCGCAGTGTACGGGTTAACATACTGTCCTGATCAGCAATGTTTTGCTAGTGGAACGATTCGGTCATCTACCGAACTAGTCAAACTACTTGGTGACAACAATATTAGCCCTGCAGTCGGCAGTCCTGCAATGATGAATTGGACAAGTGGTGTGAATGAATATTTCCGTTCTAATTACACTACCGGCGCAAATGCATTCTCGCTTGCTGGTGCCGAATATCCATTCAACCGTTGGGCGACCTCGCTGCAAAAACTCGCCGAATCAGGCATCGGTACTTCAGTTGATACATCAACGATGAATCAGCTGCAGACAACGATGATAGTTGTACTCATTGTGCTGATAGTACTGACAGTTCTACTCACGATTGCGTTCTTTGTACACCGAAGCCGCATCAACCGATTGCTTGTTGGACATTATGGCGCAGATGATCAGATTGGAATGATGACACCTCCGCAGCCTCAACCCCTACAGCCACAGCAGCCAGTTGAAGTACCAGCTGCGCTTCCGCCAATTCAGGCACCCGCACCGACACCAGTCGTAGAGCCGCCTGTTGCTGCTCCTGCGCCTTCTATTGATCCATATGGTACGAGTAATGCGATAGATGCACTGACGACACCATCAACCACTGCATCAAGTGATTTTAGTGATGATGCGCAAGAATTAGAAATCTCGCATGAGACGCATTCTCAAATTCCTGTCGAACCAACCCAAGAGGTACCAAAGCCTGAAAGACCAAATTCAGGCCCTGTCGAAGATCCATTCTACAAATAGTCGCTGTGATTTTGACTATCAAAATCGTGATGGACACTATAGAGCTATGTACGTTATAGGGAGAGTCTGTTAACGGAGCAACGTTGTAGGTATCTAGGAAAGAAGCAACCGTTTTGTTCACGAAACACAATTTGTTGACATTGCAATTAAAAGCAACGAAACGCTACCTGAGCTGACATACTAATCTTTAATTAGATTTGTCACCCTATTCTGCGGTACAATAGACATATATGACAGACATGATAAAGGTGCGCAATCTCAAGAAGCGCTATGGTAATAAACAGGCTGTAAACGGCATTAGCTTTACGGTAAAAAAGGGTGAGATATTCGGTATTTTGGGGCCTAACGGCGCCGGTAAAACAACGACCCTCGAAATGATGGAGACACTCCGTCCAATTGATGAAGGAACTGTTGAAATCGATGGCATTGATGTTGCAAAACATCCACAGAAGATTAAATACGTGATTGGTGTACAGCCGCAGACACCTGCGTTTCAGGACAAAACGCGATTGACGGAAGTTATTGAAATGTTCGCTGCGGCGTATGGCGAAAAAGTTGACCCAATGGCATTTTTAAAGGACGTTGATCTGGAAGACAAGGCGAAGAGTTTTGTCGAAGATCTATCTGGTGGTCAAAAACAGCGACTAAGCATTACGACCGCTCTGGTCCACGGTCCAAAGGTATTTTTCCTTGACGAGCCAACAACAGGACTGGATCCGCAGGCGCGTCGTCATCTCTGGGATTTGATTGAAAAGGTCCGCGAAAAGGGAATTAGTGTAGTGATGACAACGCACTATATGGACGAAGCAGAGATATTGTGTGATCGCATCGCCGTCATGGACAATGGCAAGATCGTTGCCATTGATAGTCCACAAAACCTCATCAAGGCTTTGCTAAAGCGAGGCTTTAAAAAGAAACAGCACGTTGAGCAGGCAAATCTGGAAGACGTCTTTATTGATCTGACCGGAAAGGGGCTGCGCGATGAATAAATCTCTCTATACTGTTGCAACATTTGTACGTATTAATACCAAACGATATTTCCGTGACAAACTGGCGATATTCTTTACCGTTGGTTTCCCGCTTATCTTTCTATTTGTGTTCGGTAGCTTTAACTCTGGTAGCGGCGGTGTATCATTCCGCGTGGCGTTTATTAACGAAAGTCAAACTGCTGTCGCAAAGGACTTTGTAAAAAAAGCCGAAGCGAGCGGTGTCTTTAAGGTTGATGATTCTGCATCGACACTTGATAAAGCCAAAGAGCTTATGACGAAGTCACAACTGGATGCTGCGATTGTTCTGCCAAAAGATTTCGGTCAAGTAAAAAATGGTGATACATTTCCAAGCGGTCAGGCGAAAGTAATCTATACGCAGAACAACGCTCAGTCGGGAGCTGCATTGATTGCGGTGATGGATAGCCAGTTCAAGGTGATTAATGGCAAATTGGTGACCATCCAGACACCGTTTACTGTGAAGGGTGAAGAGCTTAAGCAAAAGAGTCTCTCGCCATTTGATTACACATTTGCGGGACTGCTCGGCTTTTCAATTATCGGTATGGGTATCTTTGGACCAGTCAACGTGTTCCCTGAGCTCAAAAAGATGGGTATCCTGCGACGACTCAGCACGACGCCTCTCAAAGTATGGCAGTATTTCTTGTCGACAATGATTGGCCAGGCCGCTATCGGATTGCTCGCACTCGGTGTCATGTTCTTGTTTGCCATTACGGTATTTCATCTCAAGATTATCGGTAACTGGTTAGAGCTAGCAATATTCCTCGTGATGGGCATTGTGATGATCCTCGGTATTGGTCTGGCGCTCGGTGGCTGGGCGAAAAACGAACGACAGGCTGCGCCGCTATCGAACATAATTGTATTTCCAATGATGTTCCTGTCAGGTACATTCTTCCCACGATTCTTGATGCCTGAGTGGTTACAGACGGTATCGAACTTTTTGCCACTCACACCTGTCATCGAAGGTATTCGGTTGATTTCTACAGAAGGTAAGCATCTGTGGGAGATCACACCGCAAATTGGATTGATATCACTATGGGCAATCGTTATTTATATCATTGCATTCAAGGTATTCCGTTGGGAATAACAATCAGATAGTAAAAGACTTTTCAACTAAGTTTTAGTATAATAACAATCATGACCACCACTATTACACGAGATGACGTGCTTCATTTGGCACAACTTTCCAACCTACAGCTCAGTGACGGCGAAATCACTTCATTGCAGGCTGATCTCAGTAATATTCTTGGCTATATCAACCAGCTGTCTGAATTGGACACTAGTGGTGTTGAGCCAACCTATCAAGTAACTGATCTAGAAAATGTCGGACGTGACGATGTCGTCGTGGCGCATTCTGCTGATAGGGAAGCACTTTTGGCGCTGGCTCCTGATCAAATAGACAATCACATCAAGGTTCCGAAGGTACTGTAATGACGGTTATCGCAGATTATATAGGTAAATCAGCTACCGACAACGTTCGGTTGGCGCTCGATGCGGCGAAAAACGCTGAACAATACCATGCACTATTATCATTGACCGAAGAACGTGCGCTAGAACGTGCAGCCAAAGTCGACAGTGGCGAAATTACGGGTCGTTTGGCTGGCGTGCCATTTATCGCAAAAGATAACTTTTTAACATTGGGTGGTACAACGACGGCGGCGAGCCATATCCTGGAGAATTTCTCTGCACCGTTGCAAGCTACCGCTATTGAACGCCTCGAAGCCGAAGGTGCGATTTGTATCGGCAAGGCAAATCTCGATGCATTTGCACATGGTGGCAGTACCGAGAACTCCGCATTTGGACCGACCTTGAACTCCGTTGACCAATCACGCGTTGCCGGTGGATCATCTGGTGGTTCGGCAGTTGTTGTGGCTCTCGAAATTGTGCCGTTTGCGCTAGGATCTGATACTGGCGGATCAATTCGCGAACCGGCGAGTTTTAACGGCGTGGTCGGTATCAAGCCAACCTATGGTACGGTGAGTCGTTATGGCGTTGTTGCAATGGCAAGTAGTACTGACACGATTGGATGTTTCACGAATAATGCGGCTGATGCGGAATTAGTCATGGATGTCATGGCTGGCCGCGATGCGAGCGACATGACCACGCTGCCTGATTTCTTTGGTCCTACTGACGTGAAACCTGGTCAAAAAGTTGGTGTCATCAAAGAGTTTATGACCGATGATGTCGATGCTGATGTACGAGCGAGGGTACATGAGTATATCGAACGACTGAAAGCCGCAGGACATACTGTCGAAGAAGTCAGCCTGCCGATTGTGAAATACACGCTAGCGATGTATTACATTATTGTCCCAGCAGAAATTAGCAGTAACTTAGCACGTTATGACGGTATTCGCTATGGTCATCGCGCCCAGGCGTCTTCGCTAGCAGAATTGTATGGTCGCTCTCGTGACGAAGGCTTCGTTGCCGAGAATAAACGCCGAATCATGATTGGTAGTTACGTACTATCGTCAGGATTCTTTGATGCCTATTATCTGCAAGCGCAAAAAGCCCGCACGCTGCTCGTCAATGAATTTAACGCATTGTTCGATACCTACGATATATTGGTTGGCCCCGTCGCGCCAACACCTGCGTTTAAACTGGGTGAAAATACCACTGATCCAGTAAAGATGTATCTGGCTGATGTGATGACGGTACCAGCTAGTTTGGCTGGACTGCCTGCTATTAGTGTTCCCGCTGGAAATACGAGCGAAGGACTGCCGGTAGGTATTCAATTAATTGGTCAACGTCGACACGATGCTGATATATTAGCACTCGCACGCAGTATGGAGGGTAATGCGTAATGGATAGCGGAATTATTTTGTTGTTTGCAACCGTTCTGGTGATTGGCGTTATCTTGTTTGCAATGATTACTGTTGGTAAACGTGGTAGTCGCCTCGATGTTGAAAAATATCGTGTTCGGTGGCTGGATATTGAACAGTCTGTCGTCAAAGACCAAGAGCAAAGTTTCCACCTTGCTATTCTCAATGCTGATAAATTGGTTGACCAAGCGCTGCGCGACAAGGGCTATCGTGGCCAGACAATGGCCGAGCGTTTGAAGGCAACTCGCGGTCAATTATCACATCGCGAAGAATTATGGTCAGCGCACAAACTTCGCAACCGTATTGCACATGAATCTGACGTACGCGTTAATTACAATCAAACACGTCGTGCACTCAATGCGTACAAACACACACTGCGTGATTTGGGGGCTATATAATGACGAACTATCTTATGACAATTGGTATTGAATGTCACGTTCAGCTCGCAACTGCGACCAAACTGTTTAGTCCTGCCGATAATGATGCTCGTGACAAATCACCGAATAGTGTCGTACATCCTATTGATTTTGGATTGCCTGGTATGTTGCCGGTACTGAACAAACGTGCCGTTGAGTTAGCGGTTGTTGCCGGTAAAGCAATGAATGCCAAGATTGCGAATATTAGTCGCTTTGACCGTAAACATTATTTTTATCCTGATTTGCCGAATGGCTATCAGATTACCCAGATGTATCATCCAGCAATTTTGGCAGGATACGTTGATGCACCAATGGAAGACGGATCGACTGTTCGTGTTCGTATCCATCATGCCCATATCGAAATGGATGCGGGTAAACTGACGCATTTCGGTGATCATAGTCGTGTTGACTTGAACCGTGCCGGTACGCCACTTATCGAAATCGTTTCAGAACCGGATATACACTCTCCACAAGAAGCAAAGGCATATGCTGCTGAACTGCATAAGTTGATGACGTACGCTGGTGTAACCCACGGTGATTTGTATCACGGTAATATGCGTTTTGACGTTAATATATCCGTGGCACCAGAGGGTGCGACCGAACTTGGTAAACGCGCTGAGGTAAAGAATTTGAACTCGTTCCGCAGTGTCGAACGTGCGGCAGAGTATGAGTTCCACCGCCAAGTTGCGCTTCTAGAAAAAGGCGAACGTGTCGTCCAGGAAACGCGTGGATGGGACGATGCGACCGGCAAAACAAGTAGCCAACGCAGCAAAGAAGATGCCCAGGACTATCGCTATATGCCTGATCCTGATATTCCACCAATTGTCCTGACGGATGAAGAGATTGCTACTATTCAGCAGGGAATGTCTGTATTGCCACCATACTATCGAGATAAATGGAAAGATCTTGGGCTCGACCGTTCGGTTATTGATTCACTACTATCTAACAGGAGCTACGCCGAACTAATTGCGACAATACAAGACAAAGCTGGCGATGCTGTCGCTAAGCGTGTTGCTCACTGGTTCTCAAGTGGCGTATCGACAGATGAGAATGCTTCACCGGAAGAGGTGAAAGAATATACCGCAGATCCGTTCATTGCACTTGCCGCGATGGTCGACGCCAATGAGCTATCAAGTACTGCCGCCAAGGAAGTATTTAATGAGCTACTTGTTAGCGACCGATCACCACGTGAAATTGCCGAGGCAAAGAATCTACTACAGGTCAGTGACGAAGGCGCAATTGCCGCGATTGTCGATGAAGTACTGGCTGATCCAGCAAGTAGTAAAGCCGTCGAAGACATTCGATCAGGCAACGATAAAGCGATTGGATTCCTGGTCGGACAGATTATGAAAAAATCACAAGGCAAGGCAAACCCGGCATTGGCACAGAAATTGATACGAGAAAGGCTATAACTATGGAACGACCGACAAAAGCAATTATTGCAGCAGCAGGATTTGGCACACGCTTTCTTCCGCAGACTAAGGCAATGCCAAAAGAAATGCTTCCTGTCATCGACAAACCAATTATTCAGATCGTTGTCGAGGAATTAGCATTAGCGGGCATCAAGGACATCATCATTATTGGAAGTAGCAACAAACGTGCTATCGAAGATCATTTTGATGAACCAAACGCTGATTTGCTCGCGAATTTGCGTGCTGGCGGTGAAAAGAAACAGCCATTTATCGATAATCTCTACGAAGTAGCTAACCTCGCAAACTTTATTTATGTTCGCCAAAAAGGACCATATGGGAATGCGACACCACTTGCTTGTGCTGCTCATCTGATTAATAATGACGAACCGTTTATTTATACATTTGCAGACGATTTCTTTGTTGCCAGCCCAAGTCGTTTCCAGCAGATGGTCGACGTATATGCTGAGAACCAAAAACCTGTCCTGACCTGCAAGCGCGTTGTCGAGGACAATGAATATGATCGCTATGGCATTGTTGCTGGTGAGGAGATAGGTGATGGTGTACTCAAAATGTCGCACATTGTTGAGAAGCCAGGCAAAGAGAACGCACCGTCCAATCTTGCTTCTGTCAGTAGCTATCTGCTGACCGGCGATATCTTTAACTATATCGAAAAAGCCAAAGAATCATACGATGGTACAGGTGAGTTTAATGTGCAGCCAATCATGCAACAAATGATTGATGACGGCACTGACTATTTGGCGGTAGAGGTCAAAAACGGTCGGTATTACGATACCGGTAATAAATTAGAATACATTAAAACTGTCATTGATTTTGGCCTCCGCAACAAAGATATGCGTGATGATTTACGCAAGTACTTAGAAGAAGTGATACAATAAGCAGTATGGACTGGGCATTTATACTTGTCATTATCTTATCAATCTTTCTCGCGCTGTTTCTGATACTGGGCATTGTACTGGTCGTACTGTTAATCCGTGTGACCCTACAAATAAAGGAAGTGACCAAATCTGCACAAAATACGGCAAGTGCAATTGAGAGTATGGTAGCAGGAGCTAGTCGGTTTAGTTCGCCTATGCTCGTTGGAAAAATGTTGTTTAAACAAGCGCAAAAGTTCAAGAAACGAAAGGGTGATAAAGATGAAGGTTAAATTTCCTCTTGGTGCAGCTATTGGTGTTGTTGCGGGTATTGTTGCCGGTGTACTAACTGCACCAAAAAGCGGCAAAGAAACTCGCGATGATATCAAGAAAAAAGCTGATCAGCTGAAAACCAAAGCAAAAAAAGCAACAAAAGTTTCGAAAAAGAAACTAAAGAAATAACATTATGGTCAAGAAATCTGTTGCTGGCCAAGTGACTTATAGTGAACGAATGAACGCACGTCGTTCGTTGATGGAAGAGCTATTTAATGACTATTACGACGATCGTCGTAATGTGTATAAAATGAATTTTATCAGAGGTATTTTCTTTGGCTTCGGTACTGTTATCGGCGGTACAATAGTTGTTGCAGTCATTGTGTGGGGTTTGAGTTTTTTTGTCGATATTCCAGGTATTGGCGATACGGCGCAACAAGTACAAAAGTCTCTAGAATCGGGACAAAAAAAGTAAACATTACATTATCTTGCCACTCGCCAAAACAACGAGTGGTTTTTCTTATTAGAGGCGCGAAACTGGTATAATACTAGTAGTTATGGGAGAGGTAAAAACAAATAACGAAGGGGCGGATTTACGTGTGTCTGATTTTGTACATCTGCACAATCATTCGCACCACTCTTTGCTAGATGGACTCAGTAAAATCCCGGATCTCGTTAACAAAGTCAAAGAGCTCGGCATGGAAGCCGTTGCTATTACCGATCACGGTACGATGAGCGGCACGATTGAGTTCTATAAAACCGCCAAAGACAGCGGTGTGAAGCCGATCATTGGTATGGAGGCGTATGTTGCGGCACGCAAACACACTGATCGTGATCCACAAAAAGACAAAGCGCGTTATCACTTGATTCTGCTTGCCATGAACGATACTGGTTACAGAAACTTAATGAAACTGTCGACTATCGCCAACCTGGAAGGTATGTATTACAAACCGCGCATCGACCATGATTTGCTGGAACAGTACAACGAGGGTCTTATCGTTCTGAGTGGTTGTGCGAGTGGTGAGTTGGGCGAGAACCTGCGTGTTGATAATTACGAGGAAGCTAAAAAAATCGCCGAGTGGTACAAATCGGTTTTTGGTGACCGCTACTATTTGGAATTGCAGGATCATGGCCACCTAGAAAGTCCTACGGCATGGGACGTGCAAGTCAAAATTAATGGACACCTAGAAAAGCTTGGTGCTGAACTCGATATTCCATTTGTTGTTACGAGCGATGGTCACTATTTGACCCATGATGATCAGGATGCACACGAAATTTTGTTGTGCGTCGGCACAGGAGCGTTCCTGAGTGATGAAAAGCGTATGTCGCTCAAAGATTTTGAGCTGCACGTGACAGAACCGGGCGAAATCATCAATCGGTGGAGTACGACGCACCCTGAGGCGGTCCGTAATACGAAATTAATTGCTGATAGGTGTGATGTGTCAATCGAGCTGGGTAGGATACTGATTCCGAAATTTCCAACGCCGGATGGTCAGTCAGAAAAAGATTACCTGCACCAGTTGACCTACCAAGGTATGGCATTCCGTTATCTCGGTAAAAGCCCTGCAGAAGCAAAGAAAATGACCAATGATCAAATACGCCAATTGTTGACCGACGAGCAGCGTGATCGTATGGATATGGAACTTGGCGTCATGGATAAGATGGGGTACAACGGGTACTTCTTGATTGTCCAGGATTTCATTAACTGGGGCAAAGACCAAGGCATTATTTTTGGTCCAGGACGCGGCAGCGCGGCTGGTTCGATTGTGGCATTTGCACTGAATATTACGGATCTCGATCCATTGAAATACGATCTGCTGTTCGAGCGATTTTTGAATCCTGATCGTATCAGCATGCCCGATATCGATATCGATATTCAGGATACTCGCCGGGATGAGGTGATTAAATACTGTGCCGACAAATACGGTGACACGCGTGTCGCGAATATTGTGACATTTGGCAAAATGGCTGCACGTGCTGCAGTCCGCGATGTGGCACGCGTGCTGCAGGTTCCGTATGCCGAGGCAGATCGTCTTTCAAAGATGATTCCTCCGCCAGTGCAGGGGCGTCATATTCCATTATCAAAATCGCTCCAGGACGACGCCGACCTGAAACATGAGTATGAAACCAATCAGGCCGCCAAGGAAGTATTTGATTATGCAGTCCGCTTGGAGGGTACTATACGTAGCCATGGTGTTCATGCTGCGGGTGTGGTGATCGCACCCGATGATATTGTGAACTTTGCGCCCCTCGAAATGGCGCAAAAGGGTGTCGTATCGACGCAATATCCAATGGGTCCAATCGAAGAATTGGGACTACTCAAGATGGACTTTTTGGGTCTGTCGAACCTCACAATTATTAACAATGCGCTTCGTATTATTCGCCGAGTCTATGGCAAAGAAATAGATCTATCTGTATTGCCACTTGATGACGACAAGACATTTAAGTTGTTGCAGCGTGGCGATACGACGGGTGTGTTCCAGTTGGAATCCGCGGGCATGAAACGATACCTTCGTGATCTCAAACCAACTGAGTTCGAAGACATTATCGCAATGTGTGCGTTGTATCGTCCTGGCCCATTAGGTGCGGGACTGACCGATTCATTCGTGCGTCGTAAAAACGGCCAAGAAAAGATTGTCTATGAGCATGAGCTGACCAAAAACGCACTGCAATCGACCTATGGTGTCATCGTGTACCAGGAACAAGTCATGCAGATGAGTAAGGAAATGTCCGGGTTCACCGGTGGTGAGGCAGATACCCTCCGTAAGGGTATTGGTAAAAAGATTCCTGAAGTCATGAAAAAGATGGGCGACCAGTTTATTAATGGTGCGGTGAAAAATGGCGTGCCCAAAGAAGTCGTAGAAAAGATTTGGAACGATATCCTTGGTTTTGCCGACTACGCATTCAACAAGTCTCACTCTGCCTGCTATGGCCTGATCGCGTACTGGACGGCGTATTTAAAGGCGCATTATCCTGATGCATTTATGGCTGCGTTGATGACGAGCGACGCCGATGACATTGATCGCCTCGCGATTGAGATATCTGAATCGCAGCACATGGGCCTGAAGGTCCTCGCACCTGACGTGAACGAGTCGTACGTAGAGTTCGCGGTTGTTCCTGGCAAGAATCAGATTCGTTTTGGGCTGGCTGCAGTGAAGGGTGTTGGCGTGTCGGCTGTCGAAGAAATTCTGCGCGCACGAGATGAAGGTAAATTCACCAGTATCGAAGATTTTGCAAAACGTGTTAGCACGCAGAAGTTTAACAAAAAGGCGTGGGAATCACTTATCAAGAGTGGTGGGTTTGATAGTCTAGGCGACCGCTCTGATCTCTTGTTTAACCTCGAATCTATTCAGGCATTCGCGAGCAAGCTGCAAAAAGAAGCGGCGAGCGGACAGACTGATTTGTTTGGTCTGATGGGTGAAACATCTCCTACAATAATGCCGTCGATCAAAATCCAGCAGGCACCAGTCAAACATACGGAAAAAGAACGGTTAACCTGGGAACGTGAATTGATGGGTCTGTATATTAGCGCACATCCGCTGGATCAATACGGCCAATATTTCGCCGAACAAACTGTGCCTATTAGTTTGCTCACAAAAAACAACGATGAGCAAAAAGTAACGGTCGGTGGACTCATTAGTACGATCCGTACCATTGTGACCAAGAGTGGTACAAAGATGGCATTTATGGCGCTTGAAGATAAAACGGGCGAGACAGAAGTCATCGTATTTCCAAAGATTTATCAACAAATGGGTGACCAGTTGAAACAGGATGTGATCATTCGTATTGAAGGTACCGTGAACGCACGTGATCGCGACGGTAAACTCATGGATGACGTGAAAATTATTGCCGATACAATTATGATTGTGACCGACCAAGAGTTGAGGGACTACGAACCAACTGGCGGTGGACCTTTGAAACCAAAACCCGGCGGTGTCACGACGACCCGCAGATCGTTTGCACAAAAGCAAGCGGCGCCTGCTCCGAGCGTGGTTTCGAGTGTATCCTCGGAGCCTGTTGCTGTTGCAACGGCAAAGAAGCTGTATATTCATATCAAAGATCCTGACGATCACGGTACGCTGTTGGCGCTCAAACAAGTCTGTAGCCTACATCCTGGTATGGAAACCATTGTGCTTGTATTGGGTGCGGATAAAAAATCTGCGATTAAACTACCGTTTACGGTCGACAGCAGTGACAAGTTACTCGGCGATTTAGTGAAGTTACTTGGTGAAGACGCCGTAGTAGTGAAATAATATGGAGATAATGTATGACAGAAATATATCCCAACGCAGAGAATCATAGCGAGCAAGCGGACACCTATCTAAAGGCATCAATAGGTGAACTGTTGCCTCGCTACCATGAAACCCATGATGGCGTAAGGTACGAAATTATTCGATCTATTACCGTAGATGGTCATGAGGTCGCATGGATGGAATACCGCGGTGCAGTACAGACGGCATCTGAAAATGGCGCGGTCTCTATACATGAATATAGCGGGCGCGCATTAAAGTGCGCATGTGATTTCACCGAAGGTGTTGGCTGGAAGTGTGATGACAAATGGGGTGTGGTTGGAATGATGCGTTCGTCTGGCGACTGTATCCCTACGGAGGCTGCGAAATATATGCGGCTGCTAGAACTGCGACGAGAATATTTAGAGAGGTTCCCAAATGACACAATCCCTATGGGTGATGAATATGATTTATGGGATAAAGTGCCAGAGATTATCCTGGATTTGATTGAAAAAGGGAAACAGGGAGAATGGTTATCAGAAGGAAGTAGTGGCGCACATGACTGGGGTGGATACTTTTATTTACAGACAGTCCAAGAAATAACAGGCATACCGTATGATCAGCTATGGGATCATGTCTATAAGATGCAAGCCGAAAAGCAGATTCAACTTGAGGGCATGGTTGTACAAGAGTATTCAGAGCCACCTGAACCTAAATGGGAGGAATACGCCCGCCTTGAATACGGGGGTTATACGGGTATCGCAAAGCTACCGGCACACAGCAGAATGCCACAACATTGGGAGATTGTTATTTTGGCACAGAATGGCCGAACGATCGCAGAAGGCATTGAAGGACCTGCGCTTACGCATAGTCCAGACTTTGGTGTCGACGTCGACGATGCAGCAACTGTCGAAGCCGCTATCAAATCAGTGATCGACGGGTATTTGTGGGACCCGATGCGTCAAGCATAGCTATTGCGATAGTTGATAGAGCGCGATACCAGTCGCGACACTGACATTGAACGATTCTTTTTGGCCATGCATCGGTATTTCGATTAAATCGTCACATAGGTCGCGCAGTTCTTCTGTGATCCCCTCAACTTCTTCACCGAGTAATAGTGCAACTTTGTCTGGTGTCTGATAATTATGAAGCAGAATTGATCGTTGATCTTGCTCTAAGCCGACGATACGATATCCAGCGTCTTTGAGCGCCTGGAGGTCGGGCGATTCTTGATATTCAAATGGCACCAATTCTTCGGCACCGAGGGCGGTTTTATGGATTTGGCCGTGTAGTTTTGCGGCGATATGAGGCAGGCGTGGGTCGTTGTCTATTGCGGGATAAGGCGTATAGCCACTGAGAATAATCTGACGCACACCGAAACCTTCGCTCGTACGAAAAATTGATCCCACATTGTGGGTGGATCGGATGTTGTGTGTAATCACGATAATTTTAGTCATCTTACTAGTTTACCACTTGCTATCCACCCCTATTAGAGTTATTATCATAAGCGACATGCCATACGTCGTTGAAGAAGACACGCATGCACTCGCCGAAGAAAGCAAAATCCAGCAAAGCAGGCGAGATCATGAAGAAAAGTCTACCGCATCACGTGCGGCTATATTGGGTTTGCCCTATATCGATTCGCGAGAGTTTGAAAACGAATTAATTCTCGTCAAAGAGGGTATGATGACTATCGAAGAAATGCATCGGTACCGTATGGTGCCGCTGCAGATGGGGTCTGAATATCAACCATATCGATTTGGTGCGACCAGCAATACTCCACAATCTGTTATTGAAAAGACCAAGCAGAAATATCAAGACCAAGGCCGCGAAGCTCAGATATTCTTGATTACCAATAGTGGCTATATGATTCTCATGAACCGTTATGACCCTCCGAAAAAGGTCATTTATGATGATATTACCATTGCAAAAACCGGTGACAGTTCGACGATTGCCGAGGTTAGCAAGACGCTTAACTCAGTTGGTTCAGACCAAATCCTCGACTATTTGATTGATCAGGCCGATCGATTAGGTGCATCTGATATTCATGTCGAAAATCAACGCACGTATATTCGCATCCGTATGCGTATCGACGGTGCGCTGCACCCCGTTGCCGAGATTAACAAGGACAAATATCGAGTCCTCATGGGTGCGATTGGTTCTCGGGCGAATATTTCGTCGGCTGCGACGACATCACAGTCTGGCCACATCCAAAAAGAAATCCACCGCGAAGGTGCGACCCACTTGTTGAACATTCGTATCGAGACCGTTCCGAGTATGTATGGACAGGACGCTGTGCTCCGTTTGTTTAACTTTGACGAGAGTATGTTGAATCTTGACCTCCTAGGTATTCCTGATCGCGAGATGGCGGAAATCCGTGAGATTACTCGCCACCCGCGCGGAATGATGCTGATGGTCGGTCCGACCGGTTCTGGTAAATCAACCACACTCTACAGTATGCTCAATGCGCTGAACACGACCGAGCGAAAGATCCTGACACTAGAGGATCCAATCGAGTATGGCATTAGTGGTATTACACAGATTCCTATCGATACAACGCATGGACAGACATTTGCCGATGGTTTGCGCTCGATTCTGCGTCTCGACCCAGATGTCGTGATGCTTGGTGAGATCCGTGACGTTGATACCGCCAAGACGGCTATTCAGGCGTCTATTACCGGTCACTTGGTGCTGTCGTCATTCCACGCCAACTCTACTGCTGCCGCGTTTAGCCGTATGATCGGCATGATCGGTATTAACCCGATATTTAGTTCTGCGATTCGTTTGCTGATTGCACAGCGACTCGTGCGTCGATTGTATGACCCATCCAAAGAAGCATACGAGCCTGACGAAGCGACAAAACGTTGGGTTCGCAAGACACTTGAGGGTGTTCATCCGGATCGTCTGCAAGGTATTGATCTCAATAATTTCAAACTGTACAAACCCGGTGTCCATGCCGACGCGCCGTTCGGATTCAAAGGTCGTATTGTCATCATGGAACAGATGGTTGTGAACCAGGACATCCAGGCGTTTTTGCGCGGTGATATTGCTGATGCGAATCCTGAGAACATTGAAAAGGCAGCCAAGGAATCGGCAGGGTTAATAACGCTGATTCAAGCTGGCACATTGGCTGCACTCCGTGGTGAAACGACACTCGAAGAAGTAAACCGAGCCATCTAGGCGATTATAACCCTTTTAAAACTCTTAAAACTGTGCTATAGTAGGCAATTGATTGTATATAGAAACGTTAATCGCCGATATTGCGATGGCGTGGAGCCGCAGGGATACAACTGCGTGGCCGGCCAGAAACGCTGACGGTAAAGAGGAATTATCATGAGTTTTGCACTAATCCAAAAAGTAAACGACGAGCAGAAAAAAGCTGCTGTTGTTGACGCACGTAGCGGTGACACTGTCCGTGTCCACCAGAAAATTAAAGAAGGTAACAAAGAGCGTATTCAGGTGTTCGAAGGTGTTGTTATCCGTACAGATAACAAAAAATCACACACCAGCCGTATTACTGTTCGTAAAGTCGCCAGCGGTGTTGGTGTCGAAAAAAGCTTTTTGATCCACAGCCCACTTGTTGAAAAGATCGAAATTGCACGTCGAGCAAAAGTACGCCGTAACTTCTTGTCATACCTCCGCGCTCGTAGTGGTAAAAGTGCTCGTTTGGCTGCAGTTCAGTTCGACCGCGAAGCAGTTAACGATGTTCGTGATCCACATGCCGAAGCAGAAGAAGCTCGCCTGAAAGAGGAAGCAAAAGCTGCCGCAGAAGCAAAAGCGGCTGAAAAAGCTGCAGAAGAAGCAGAACTTGCTGCAAAGCAAGCTGAAGTCGAAGCTCGTCACAACGAAGCCTAATTTCGCTGAATTCTATAAAAGCCGCTCTACGGAGCGGTTTTTTTGTGTATGAGATACAATAGATATACATGATTTTGGGGATTGATGAAGTCGGCCGCGGACCGTGGGCGGGACCACTCGTTGTAGGGGCAGTTGTGTTGGGCGGCGAATCTATTGACGGCCTGACCGATAGTAAAAAGTTATCGAAAAAACGTCGCGATGAATTTGATGTCCTCATCCGCGAGCGGGCAGCGGGATATGGGCTTGGCTGGGTACATGCTGATGAGATTGACGAGATTGGTCTATCAGAGGCATTAAGGCTCGCGACGAAGCGCGCCGTCGAGCTAGTTCAAGCGTCATATCATGAGATTATTATTGATGGAACGATTAACTTTTTGACCGGAACGACCAAGGGACAATATGTGACTACTATGCCAAAGGCGGATTTGTTGGTACCGAGCGTCAGTGCTGCATCAATCATCGCAAAGGTTGCACGTGATAACTATATGGCTGAACAAGATTCTATCTACGAAGGATATAAATTTGCGTCACACGTGGGGTATGGCACGGCAGTTCACCGAGCTGCGATCGAAGCGCGTGGCGTGACCCAGCTGCATCGATTATCGTTTGCACCGTTAGCAAAATATCGATCGACTCAAGAATCTGTAGATCCGCTAGTTAAACAAACTATGCAGCAAAAAAATACCATGGGGACTGTTGCCGAAGAAGTAGTTGCGAACTATTTGGAGCGTCATGACCATGAAATCATCGATAGGAACTGGAAAACGAAATATTGCGAGATTGATATAGTATCGCAAAAAGACGGTGTCGTGTATTTCACGGAAGTAAAGTATCGCCGACAGTCTAACCAGGGTGGTGGATTCGCGGCTATTACGAAAAAGAAACAAGATCAAATGACGTTCGCATCCAAGATCTACACAAAGGCAAAACAAATGCATGACAAAGATTTGCTCCTTGCCGCAGCATCCGTAACAGGAGAGCCTCCTGTTGTTGAAGACTGGTTGACGCTAGATTAGCTCGTCTTTTTTGTCGTTGAGGAATTGTGTCCATTGGCGGACGAGACGCAAGATTGTTTTGAGTGGCAATTCAATCAATAGGTCGAGGACCATCGCAACAATATTGACTTTGCTATAACGGTAAGAAATCTGCTGACCGACGTAGATAAATGGCATATAAACGACATCACGAATGAGTGATAGCGTGCCCTGGGGTGTGTTGACAACCTCTAGTTCGTGTATCAAACGTGATAATCGGAATGCCAGGAAACTAGCTGTTGATAGGAATATAAAGAATATGAATCCTTGGACGATAGTGAATTGCATTTTGTATAGAACCCACGTCAGGCCGGTGAATACAACCAAGAATGTGATTGCGTAGAGTGCGTTGAATCCGACAGATAATTTTTCTTTCTGCAGACGGATTTGGGATGTCGTTGCTTCGTTTGCGAATAGCATGCCGCTGACATGATTAATGACCGCAGTGGTGTTGCGTGGCAACGGCGTTGATAGCGTAAGACGAGATACGGCGATAAACAATGCAGGAAAGAGCAGGTTAATAAGGAACGGTACCCACAAGATTGCACCGATTGTCAGCATGTCATAAGGGACTTCTATGGCGAACCCAATGATACCCTTTGTAATCAGGAGGAAGATGATACTGCGGATGATTCCAACATCCAGGCGTTTGTTAAGGTCCATATATTCCTGATCGATGTGTCGATGCAGGTTCTGTTCGAGGGATTCGGGTGATTTGAGCGACTGTGTTGTTAGTGGCCCGTCGGCGCGGAAAAACCCTGTGTAAATGAATCGTAACGGGGCGCCGTTTTTGCTGACAACGCGTGTTGCATAGACGACGGTGTTGGAATCAAATAAGCGATTGAGTTTTTGGTTGAATGATTCGAACTGTTTGACGTCATCGATATCCTGGCGGTAGCTGTCAATCAGTGCTGTACGAATGGTTGCTTCGTCAGATTTAAGTAACGCACGATGGACGGCAACGTAGAGAACGATCGATAGGTCTTCGTTGTCGATACGTTCGTTGTTTTTGATGAGTTTTTTTGTATCGATTTTGTCGTACAGCGCGGTATAGGCAAAATGCGCAAAGAGCAACTGGCGTACATGACTTTGTAGAGTTTGTTCGCAGCGGACGGATAGTACATCAAGGGTCCATTTTTGGAATGCAGCGCGTTTGGCTGGGCTACGATGTGTTTCGGCATAGTCCCAGTAGGCGTTGTAATAACGTTTGATGTCACGTGCGATAGCTTTAACATCTGTTTTAGTTGTGTGGTCGTTCGGTAGATATTCGGATTGTGTCAGTTCGGCGATTAATTCGTCGGCCAGATGATTGGTCGTGACTTTTGCGTGGAATGACAGCACGCGGTTAAGATAGCGGCGTATTGCACGCTGCTGTAATAGGTCGCCTTCGGAGTATTCGGACGCATTGCGAAGCTGCTCGTATGCGGTTGAGATAGTACTGCCGACTGTCGGAATATGTATCGTATCTTTTTCGCGCCGAGCAAGTATTGCGGCTTCGTAGGCTTCAATCTTTTGAAGCGAGTCAACGAGATTTATACCCAATTGACTGAGCTGAGAATGTTGGTTCACGTTGACTATTGTAGCACTTTTCGGTCGAGGGTGAGCGCTTTTAGCGCTGTATTAACGGCAACTTTATCACGTTCGATCAGATCAACGCGAGCTTCGATTTCGCTGATGCCAAGCGTAATCACGCGAGTCAGTGCAGGAATGCTTTTCTTTGGTTCAAAGAACGCTTTGTATTCGTTGAGGTGCTGCTTGGTCATCAGGCCACTGGCGCTGTAGCGTGGGAAATCGTCGTAGCTTTTGTCGCCACTGAATGTCTGTTCAACCCAATCCCAGTTGTCTCGGATCCATTGCCATGCCTGGTCGCGACTGTCGCGACTGCGGACGAGATAAATGAACCAGTGGAATACATCTTGAGGTTTGATGACGTCAGTGTCTTTGATTGTTTCGAGTAACATGGCGATTTTGTCATTGTCACGTGTGCTCGTCACGCCAACGCATATGTCGAGTTTAAGTTCGCTCGATTGGGTTTTGCGGTGTGCTGCCAGCAAGTCATCAACGATCGACGGGTCGCCATAGCGTGCGACGGTGCTAATGATGAGTGCGCGGAGTTCAGGGTTGAGCTGTTCGAGTGGTGTCGAGTCGTATAGTTCGCGGGCTTTGGCTAGCGCATCGGCATCTTCACCATAGAGCATCAGTCCGATAATTGTACTGCGCAGTTTGGTGTCTTCTTCACTTTCGTTGTCGCGTGGCTCCCATCCTAATCTGTCGTAGTGTTCACGGGCTATCCAGGCAGATAATTGTCGTAGTTTTTTCTCGGCATCTGGGTCGTCTTCGACGAACTTTCGCAGTTCGGCTATGGCGAGTGCAATTGTGTTCCAAACAGGCTCGAGTGTTTCGTGCTGATATGCCTGTATGAGTGGAATTAGTTGATCTGTTGTCATGACGCCGCCACGTGCGAGGAGTGTTGACTCGTCGAGTAACTGAACGCGACCAATCGCATCCAGTGTGCCGTCGGCAATCTGGTCAATGAGATGTTGACGGCTGAGCGGGTCGTAGTTCGTGATGAAATGCGCACTATCGCTGCGGTTGAGTCGAATAGGGTTGGTTGACGGGAATGTAATTGTTGGGTTGTCGAGTAATCGTGGCGCGTTCTTGTCGCTAGCGTCGAGCGGTACAGGCCATTGTTTGTCGGACGGCTGGTGCGGGCCGATAAAGAACTGCTTTTGCGACAGTGTGATATGTTCATCGTCGCGAGTAACAGTAACAACTGGATAGCCAGATTGCGAAATCCAACGGTTCATAATTGAAGTAATTTTTTCACCGCTGGCTGCTTCGAGGGCATGCCATAGATCATCACCGACAGTATTGCCATAGGCGTGGTCAGTGAAATATTGCTTCAGACCGGCGCGGAACGCTTCGTCACCTATGTAATACTGCACCATGCGCATGAGGCGTCCGCCCTTGGCGTAGACGATTGCAGAATCAAACAGCGTACTGATTTCGTCTGGATGGTGTACCTCGACTTGAACCGCTTGAACGCCGTCCATACTGTCGCGGCGCAGAGCAATGACCGTTTCATGGGTAATTGCACGGAACCAGATATTCCATTCAGGATGCAGTGCATCAATTGATAGGTATTCCATCATGTTGGCAAAACTTTCGTTCAGCCACAGATCATTCCACCATGCCATTGTCACGAGGTTGCCGAACCATTGGTGTGCTAATTCGTGTGCCACTACGAGCGCGACATGTTGGCGCTGATCGATGCTGGAGTTTTTGGGATCGGTCAGAAGGGCAATCTCGCGGTAGGTAATGAGACCCCAGTTTTCCATAGCGCCAGACGAAAAGTCCGGCAGGGCGATATGGTCACTTTTTGGTAGTGGGTACGGTGTACCGAAATAGTCGTCATAAAATTCGATTAGTTCAACAGCGCTTTTGAGTGCAAAGTCGAGACTGCCCGATGGCTGTGCGACGGTTGCATAGACATTAACCTCGACACCACTATTTGTGTGGGCGGTTTTGCGCTGCAGGTCACCGACGACAAACGCCAACAGATATGTGCTCATACGTGGTGTGGTATCGAACACGGTTGCCAGACGTTCGTCTGCGGTCTCTTGTGTAGCAACGGGCATGTTGGACAATACGGTCTGATTTGTCTCAGTGATAAGTTTTAGACCAAACGTTGCCTTGGCAGCAGGTTCGTCGACACACGGAAAGACTTCGCGTGCATGATGTGATTCAAATTGCGTCGCCAGCAGTTCTTTTTTGACACCGTCATGTTCGTAATAGCAGGGGTATAGTCCGTGCATCGGATTAGTGATTTTGCCAGTGTAGTGAATAGTGACCGTATGACTACCTGCTGCCAGTGCTGTTGGGACGGTGAGGCTCAGTTCGTCATTATTGCCATATGTTGACAATGCATCTTCGCCATCGATTGTTGCGGATGTTACCTCGAGATCTTTGGCATGCAGGCGAATTGATGCGCTATCGGCGCTAGTGACGCCGGTGATCGTGACGGTACCAGTGAATGTTCGTCCTGGGCGGTCGAGGTCTAGTGTTAGTTCATAGTGTTCAGGGGCAAAGAAATCTATCAGTCGTTCTACAGTATCCATATATATCTATTATAATCGAAGAATGTCTGAAAATAGGGAACGATCTCGACGGAATATCGCCGTGTTGGTTATATTGTTCGTCATTGCGGTTGCCGTCGTGACGAGTAGTGACTCATGGAATCCTGCCATTCCCTCGCAATCATCATCATCTCGTCATGCAGCAGGATCGGCGGCAGAGCTACTTGCAACGATTCCTGTAAAAGGACGTGCACCAAAAACCGGCTATACTCGAACGCAGTATGGTGATGGATGGGCGATAGTGAACGGATGTGATACACGTAATATTATTTTGCATCGTGATATGCAGCACGTCGCTATTGATTCGACCTGTCATGTGCTATCTGGTACGTTGAATGATCCATATACGGGAAAAGTTATTCAATTTCATCGGGGAGCAGATAGTAGTGGCGATGTGCAAATTGATCACGTTGTCGCACTGAGCGATTCATGGCAAAAGGGTGCACAGCAATTAACACGTGAACAGCGTCGTGCTTTGGCGAACGATCCATTAGAACTATTAGCCGTTGACGGTCCGGCCAATCAGACGAAAGGTGATGGAGACGCAGCGACATGGTTACCGCCCAACAAATCATTTCGGTGCCAGTATGTGGCTCGACAGATTGCTGTCAAAGCAAAATATAAATTATGGGTAACGCAGCCTGAATATGATGCGATGAAGCAGGTGTTGAGCCGATGCCCTGGTCAGATTTTGCCGACGGCGCGTGATTGACGTTTGTCTATTTCGTCTTCGATTTCGTGACCGACAATTTCTTCGATCAAATCCTCGATCGTAACGATCCCGACGATATGGTCATCCTTTTCAACAGGAATGAGGTGTGTACCGGTCGAGATGAATCGGCGTAGTAGTGTGTCGAGTGCTGTGCGGCTACCAACCATTTGCACGGGATGAAGATCAAGATCATCGACGCGATAATTATTGTCGTCAAAGTCTATATCAACAAGGTCTTTCATGAGTAGTACACCATAACATTGCGTCAATTTGTCGTTAAATATCGGAATACGACTACGGCCGACTTCTTTAATTTCATCAATTTTCTCGGGACTCAGCGCAGTGGACGGGGTTAACCAATAGACTTGGTCAATTGGCAGCAAAATGTCGCTAATGCGCTTTTCGCTGAGCTGCAAGGCTCCGCGGATTATTTCTACCTCGTCATCGTCGAGCTCGCTATCTTCGTGGTGAAGATGCTCGCTAATGATAATGCCGAGTTCCTGACGGCTGTGCAGTTGAGATGATGTCGGTTTGTCGAAGAGCCTATCAAGTAACAATTGAATAGGCTTTGAAATTGGGTACGTCACAACAATCATGAGGCGCATCACCCATGCAAAACGAGCGCAAAACATCAGTGCTCGGCGGCTGAAGTATGCTTGCGGTACAATCTCGCCAAAAATCACCATAATGATCGTTGTTATCAATCCTGCGAACACTCCAATAAGGACGCTCTCTAGTACGAGCGATGTTGTTGATACGGCAGCCACATTCGTGAGTAAAATTGCTGCAAGTGTAAGGTGGGTGTTTTTACGGAGTGGGTAGACTTTGATCGCCCTTGGGTTGCCAAGTTTTTTCTTGCGACGTAAATCATCGATGCTGAGTGACATCAGTGCAACGTTCAGGCCCGAGCAGAGCGCTGACACACATACTAATACCAGCACGATAAGAATAATAATTAGAATACTCACGAGTTAACTCTATGATACAACATGACGATAATGTTAGTAAAGCGGTTCATGACTATGATTGGCTGTTGCGAGCAGCGAGGTCCGCGAGGATTTTGGCCCATGTCACACCGTGACGCCGTTTATACATCATTTCAAGTTCACGGGCATTCCGTGAAATATCCTCAGCTAGTTCTTCGTCGCTGAGTGGCGAACGGAAATCGTCGAACGATTGTGGAGCAGGCATCAATGTTTTTCTTAGTTCATCTTCTTTGGTCTGTGGCCATACATGAACGTGGAGGTGATTCATTTTGATGCCGTTTTCTGCCTGCAGTGGTTGGAATTTTTGAATAGTCATTGTGCCATAGCCATAATCAACGAGACTGGCGAGGATTGCCGCCTCTCCCATTACTCGTCCTAAGATACGTTCAGGAATTTGGTCCATCGATTCATAGTGATCAGCCGGAACGATCAGCAGATGGTTGCGGCGGAACCGAGGTGCAGATACAAAAGATGTAAAATCGTCGGTTCGGTTAAATACGCGATCACCGAGGTCTTCGGGGTGACAGAAATTGCAGCCGTGTCGTCTTTCGTTCATTTTTTCCTCTATTGCATAAGCACCACACGTATGGTACTATCATTGTAGTACATTCCGGCCGTCAGGTCGGATTTTTTCATACAAGAAAGGATTCATATTATGGAAGATTTAAACATTAAGCAATTGACCTTGGCTGTTCGCACTATCGCCGAGGAAAAGAATTTGCCAGAAGAAACAGTTCTGAGTGTTATCGAGCAAGCAATTGCTGCTGCATGGCGCCGAGATAACGGCGAGCGTGATCAAGAAGTTCGCGCTGAGCTTAACGTCAACGATGGTACGGCAAAAGTATATGTTGCTCGTGAAGTTGTTGAAGTTGTTGGTAGCGATGCTGTCGAAATCAGCCTTGAAGACGCAAAAAAGGTCAAAAAAGACGCTGAACTTGGCGATTCTATTGAAGAAATGCACGAAGTCACTTCATTTGGTCGTGTTGCTGCACAGACGGCAAAACAAGTGGTGTTGCAGCGTCTCCGCGAAGCAGAGCGTGAAGTTGTCCTTGGCGAATACGAAGACAAGATCGGTACGGTTGTGACTGGTACTGTCCAGCGTGTCGAACCACGTGTCATCCGCGTCGAACTTGGTAAGGCAACTGGTATTATTCCTCAGTCTGAACAAATTCAGGGTGAATACTACAGCATCGGTAGCCGTATTAAAGTATTTATCAAAGATATCGAACGCGACAACCGTGGTCCACAGTTGATTTTGAGCCGTGGCAACGAAGCATTCGTTCAGTACCTATTCGGTCAGGAAGTTCCTGAAATGGAGAGCGGCGCTGTTGAAATCAAAGCAATCGCTCGTGAAGCTGGTCGCCGTACGAAATTGGCCGTTGCCAGCACGGTTCCTGGTGTCGATCCGGTCGGTACATTTGTTGGTGGGCACGGTACTCGTGTCCAAGCTGTTATGAACGAAATCGGTGACCAGGAAAAGATCGACATCGTTACTTACGATGAAAATCCAGAACAATTCATCCGCAACGCGCTCAGCCCAGCTGAAGTTGTAAAGGTTGAGATCAATGAAGCAGACAAGCACGCGAAAGTATTCGTTGCCGAAGACCAGCAATCTATTGCTATCGGTCGTGGTGGCCAGAACGTTCGATTGGCTGCACGTTTGACTGGTTACGAACTGGACATTGAAACAGCTGTTCCTGAAAAGAAGGCTGAACCAAAGCCAAAGAAGAACATCGAAGACAGTCTATTGAACGCTGTTGACGAAGCTGCCGAAGAATAATTCTTATCAACAAAATAGTAAATTAGCACTCCATTGACGTGAGTGCTAATTTTACGCTATACTCGGTATAGCTATCGGTGCATGTAGTGAAATAGACCGCTTGCACAGATGCCATGGAGGATTGATAATGAATAGTATGCCAGATGAATTCGCGGATTTTATATCGCATCTGACCGATAATGCTCGTACTAGCCTGCAGCACGCAGATGCTATTGCTCGTGGGTACGGTAGTGCCTACATCGGCACCGAGCACCTTCTGCTTGGTGTTCTCGCACAGGGATCGTCGGTTGCTGCCAAAGTGTTGGCAGATGCGGGCGTGACACTTGATCGTGCCGAAATGGCCCTTAACTTGACACCGCGCACATTAGTGGTCAGTACTGGTGCGAAAGGTCTTTCCGAGACGGCCAAACTTACCCTCAAAATGAGTTGGGAAATTGCACAAGAATTCCACCAGGATTATTTGGGAACGGAACACATTCTGTATAGTATTTTGGCACAAAAGAATGCTCGCGCGAGTGTGCTGCTGCGTGACATGAATATCGATGTACCTGCGCTAACGGGTGAGCTCGAAGAGTTCTTTGACCGTCAGGCGAATGACTTTCATCAGCCAGCCGATGACACTGCTACGCGAACTGCGCCAAAACAACAGCGCGGCGGTGCATTAGAAACATTCGGAACCGATTTGACCGCGCGTGCGCGCAAGGGTGAACTCGATCCAGTCATCGGTCGCGATAAAGAGCAAGAACGTATGGTGACCATTCTCAGTCGTCGCACCAAGAACAACCCTGTATTAATTGGTGAGCCAGGCGTTGGTAAGACGGCGGTGGTTGAAGGATTGGCTCAGCGCATTGCACATGAGGGAGTGCCTGATCACCTGCTCGACCGACGTGTGATTCAACTTGACCTTGCTGCTATGATTGCTGGGACAAAATATCGCGGTGAATTCGAAGAACGCCTGAAAAAGGTCGTTGATGAACTACGCAACCAAAAGAACGTTATTCTCTTTGTCGACGAGCTTCATTTGATTGCCGGTGCCGGTGCTGCCGAAGGTGCGCTGGATGCGGCGAACATGCTCAAACCTGCACTTGCACGTGGTGAGCTGCATATGATTGGCGCGACAACGATGGATGAATATCGCAAACATATCGAAAAGGATAGTGCACTCGAGCGCCGATTCCAACCGATTGTCGTGAAAGAGCCGAACTTGAAAGACACTATTGCTATCCTCAAAGGCCTCAAGCCGTACTATGAAAAACACCACGGGGTGACAATTGAAGATGAAGCAATCGAAGATGCTGTCTATATGGCTGATCGCTATGTCAGTGAACGTTATATGCCAGATAAAGCAATCGATGTGATCGACGAAGCTGCAGCGTTGGTCAGAGTGAAAAACGGTCGTCGCCCAAGTCGCGCTCGTGACTTTGCTCGTCAGTTAAAAGTTTTGAACGAAAAGATGGACGAAGCGGTTGCTGTCGAGAACTATGAACGTGCGGCGCTCTACAAGACGCGTATTGTTCAGGTTCAGGATAAATTGAACGAAATGAAAGAAACAGATGACCAAAAATCTCCGATCACGCTGACGGATGATGATATTGCACATGCAGTTGCCGCAATGACAGGCATTCCAGTTAAACGTCTCCAAAAATCCGAAATCAAATTGCTGCGCAACCTCGAAAAACACCTAGGCAAATATATTATTGGCCAAGACGAAGCCGTTCAGGCTGTATCGCGTGCGATTCGCCGAAGTCGTAGTGGTGTCGCTAGTAGCAAACGGCCAATTGGATCATTCGTGTTCATGGGTCCTACGGGTGTAGGCAAGACAGAACTAGCAAAAGTACTCGCACGCGAAGTGTTCGGTAGTGACGAAGCATTGATCAAAATCGACATGAGTGAATTCGGCGAAAAGCACAATACTAGCCGTTTACTGGGTGCTCCGGCTGGTTACGTGGGCTATGATGACGGCGGAAAACTGACAGACAAAATCCGTCGACAACCGTACAGTGTCGTACTGTTCGATGAAATCGAAAAAGCTCATTCAGACGTATTCCAATTGTTGCTTCAGTTGCTAGAAGACGGTAGATTGACCGACGCAAAAGGACGCGAAGTCGACTTTACGAATACGATCGTCATTCTAACGAGTAACCTTGGTGCGGACAAGATGATGAAAGAATCGGCGCTTGGGTTCCATGCGACAACTGCAAGTGACAATAAAAAGCTCGATGAACTGCATCAGGAGAATGCTGGAGCAGCTAAGCAAGCACTATCAAAGAAAATGCGACCAGAGTTGATTAACCGATTCGATTCGATTGTCACATTCCGCGCACTGACACCAAAAGAAGTCGGCAATATCTTTGATAATCTGATTGATGAACTACAGGAACGTTTGGTGAAAAAGGGTATACGCCTGGTTATTAAACCGACAGCCAAACGCTATCTTATCAGCAAGGGGTATGACGAGAAGTTTGGTGCACGACCGCTGCGCCGTGCAATTCAGGACGAGTTGGAGCACCAGTTGGCGGATGGTATACTAGCAGGTGAATACGAAAAGGGTAGTATTCTCACTGTTAGTGCTATAGGGGGCAAACTTGCAATCAATTCCGTCGTCGAACAACCCGCAGAAAAAGCAGCGTAGATTAATACGTAGCCTGATTACATCGGCCATTTTTCTGGGTCTATCCCTTTTTGTTACCTTTAATAAACAGTATATAGTGGATGTTTACCGTTTCTGGACGTACCAGCCAACGGCGCAGGTTGCAGCTGTCGCAAATAGGGCAGGCATGAATGACAGTGGTAAGTTCGCATTTTATGCAACACATCCGTCATTAGAGGGCACGCAAAAATTCAATGAGTATTGCAATCGCCAAGAAGAAGGAACGGCAATCTTGGGTTGTTACACTAACGACCGCATCTACGTCTATGACGTACAGGATAAACGATTCGATGGTATCCAAGAAGTAACCGCGTCACACGAGATGCTGCACGCTGTGTATCAGCGCTTGTCGGACAGTGACCGTACGAAGGTGAATGGTCTTGTTGAAAAGGAATATCAAAAACTCAGTAGCGATCCGAGTTTTGCTGAACGTATGGCATTCTACGCTCGCACCGAACCGGGTGAGCGCGATAATGAGCTACATTCGATTATTGGTACCGAAGTTGCCGCAATCAGTCCTGAACTAGAGCAGCATTATGCGAAATATTTTAAAAATCGGTCACAAGTTTTGACGCTGTTCCAGGGATATAATCAACTATTCCTTGCCGTTGATAAAAAGACTAAAGCTTTGGAAACTCAGCTAGACGAACTTACAAAGAAAATTAATACTGATACCGAAGTTTACAATTCAACTTTCAAGACACTCGATCGTGATATCGAAAATTTTAATCGTAATGCCGAATCTGGGGTATTTACATCGCCGGTGGCCTTTAAAAAAGAGCGTGACGCCTTAGTGCGGCGTGTCGCAGACCTTGAGAAAATGCGTAGTTCAATTGACGCTATCAACACTCAATACGAGGCAATCCGTAAAGAATACAATGATACTGTTACTGTATCGAACAATTTGTATAAAAGCATCGACAGCACACTTGCGCCAGCACCAAGCGTTAAATAGGTGAGTGTCTACTATCTTTGTCTCGGCGTTAATCATATAATATGAGGAATATGGTCAAGACAAAGAGTAGTTTCGTCTGTCAAAATTGTGGAGTATCGTATCCGAAATGGACAGGTCGCTGTGATAATTGCGGTGAATGGAATACGCTTGTCGAACAGACTGCTCAACTAACGGGTAAGTCTGCCGTTGCCCGGAGTGAGGGATCGCTATTAAAACCGCAAACAATGCAATCCATATCTATGGATGATTCATCGGCACGGCTATCGACTGGTATTAATGATCTCGATGACGTGTTAGGCGGCGGTATATTGCTCGGGGGTGTTGTGCTGTTGGCTGGACAGCCCGGTATCGGCAAGAGCACGCTGTTACTGCAAACGACCGCGCATATCGCAAAAATAGATCCAGTACTCTATGTTAGCGGTGAAGAATCGGCATCTCAGGTGAAGCTGCGTGCTGTACGGTTGGGCGCGAATGTCAGTGAACAGCTGAATTTTGCTGCCAGCACTAGCGCTGATGATATCGCGACGACGATTCGTTCGGGCAAATATAAATTGGTTGTCGTGGATTCCGTACAGACACTGACACTAGGTGAGATTACGTCAGCACCTGGTAGTGTCAGTCAGATTACAAACAGTAGTAATGTCATTATTCAGGCGGCAAAAGCATCTGGCGCGGCAGTTGTATTAGTCGGGCACGTGACCAAAGAAGGATCAATCGCCGGTCCGAAGGTGCTGGAACATCTTGTTGATGTCGTATTACAGTTCGAGGGTGATCGGTATGGCGGATTCAAGGTAGTGCGTGCCATCAAAAACCGCTATGGATCGACCAGCGAAGCGGCAATCTTTGAAATGAATGAACAAGGCCTAGCGGTCGTGGATAATCCGTCTGCGGCATTGCTGGCAGAGCGACAAAACGCCGACGGATCGGTCGTATTAGCGACGCTCGAAGGCACGAGACCTCTTTTAGTAGAAATCCAGGCACTTGTCAATTCAACGAATTTCGGGTATCCTAAACGTACAGCTAGTGGGTTTGATCTGAACCGCCTCAATCTGTTAATTGCCGTATTAGAACGGCGAACAAAACTGAATTTATCCGATAAAGATATCTATATCAATGTAGTTGGCGGATTAAAGCTAGCGGATCCAGCGGCCGATTTGGCGGTATGTATGGCAATTGCCAGCGCCAGCGCAGGACGCAAACTGGACGATGGGTTGGTGGTATTTGGTGAAGTTGGGCTCGGCGGCGAAATTCGTTCAGCTCGCAGTGCTCAACGCCGTATTGATGAAGCAAAAAAGCTTGGATTTACCAAAGCTATCGCACCTGCAGACAGCAAAAAGAATTCATTTGTCACTCCTGTCAAAGATTTGCGACAAGCTCTCATCGACTATCTACAAAAATAACGAACGAAAAAGGAATATATATTTATGGAAATTGAACAACTGCTTGTTCTCGGTGTGCTTTTGATATTGCTCACTGAAACATCGTACCTCGTAGCCAAACTACCTCGGCAAACTAACGGCAAAAAACGTATGATATTTGTGGACACGTCTGTCCTTATTGATGGTCGTATCATCGCTGTTGCGGCATCAGGGTTTATCGGTGGAACACTGGCGATTCCTCGCAGTGTGATCGGAGAATTGCAGTTTTTGGCTGATAACGCTGACGCCGATAAACGCGCTCGTGCACGTCATGGTCTCGATATCGTGCGCGAACTTCAGGATATGACTGGCGTGGACGTTGAGATATTTCAAGACGGCAGTAAAGCTGAAGAAGGCGTCGATGAACGCCTCCTCAACCTTGCTAAAAAACACGGCGGTGCGATTTGTACTATCGACTATAACCTGAACAAGGTCGCTGTCGTTGAAGGTGTCCAGGTTTGTAATGTGAACGAACTCGCAAAGAGTCTCCGAATGGCGTATCTACCAGGCGAAAAGGTCATGTTGGAACTGGTGCAAAAGGGTAATGATAGTCATCAGGGTGTCGGTTATCTGACCGACGGCACAATGGTGGTCGTTGAACAGGCTGCTGCCCAAGTAGGTCAGACTGTTGAAATCGAATTTATTCGGAGCCTTCAGACGGCTGCTGGCAAAATGATGTTTGCGAAAAAGGTTGATAATCGACCACAGCAAAAACAACAGCCGCGCAAAAAGGTTCTTGGTACGAAACCGAAACCTGTCGCTACTGTGCCTGCGCCTACAGCTACTCCTGCATCTACAGCTACAGCTCCTATCCAGCCGCAACAGTCGCAGCAGCAACAGCAACGTCCTTCTGCACCATCACGGCAGCAAAAACCCAACCAACGTCGTCAGGCGCCTCGTAAACAACAACGTCGCTCCAGTGATCGTGAAGCGACGCTGATTGATCTTGTTGATAAACAACAGTAAAAGCTTATTAAGAACTTGACTTACTGCCCGTGTAATAGAGATCATCTGTTACGGTTGCGGTGACGCTGATTGGGTCGGTGGAATGATAGGTAGTGCTGTATGAACTTTGCCCATTGAGTTGCTGTACGCCAAGTGACGTTCCGTTGACTGTTATCTCGGCTGTCGTCAAGTTACCTTTCCCTGCTATGAATACAGCTGTAATATTATAGTTTCCACCTCCAGTTGGGGACACTAATAATGATGAAACTGTAGGAATGGCGTCACCACAAGTGTGCGCATCGTCATCTTTCGTAGAATCATATCCGTCAGATACAATCGCTACTTGTTTCTTGGTTGTAGGATCGGTAGTCGTAACAACGTTGAGTTCAACGCGAGCACCGGCAGGTGTACATTCCGTTGCTTTCTTTTTCGATACTTTGTCAAAAGTCATCTTTTGGTATTGCTGGGCTTTGTTCTTGTTGTACCACGATGGGAACAATTCGCTACCAATCTTTTGGATACCTGTTGGCATCTTGTACCAGTCACCCTCTTTCCAGCGGCCGTCCTTTTTGTACACTTCTTGGTGCGCATAGGTCATGACCTTGTTAATGATGACACCAGGGAGAGATGAGTTACCGTTTTTCAGCGGTGTTGTGTCAGGGTTACCTAACCATACGCCCATAGTGAGTGCAGGACTATAACTCATCATCCAAATATCTTTTGATTTGCCGTTCACATCAGACGTACCGGTTTTGCTGGCTGTTTTGACGCGACCTTTGTCAACAACGAGGCCAGGGAAGTTGCGGCCATATAATCCAGCACGCGCGTTGTCATCACTGAGGATGTCTGCCAGGATGTATGCGACTTGTGGGTCGATGACTTTTTTAGCTTTGCTATCAGTCCATTTTTTGAGTGTCTTGTTTTCAGAATTACGGACTTCGAGTACGGTTGCTTGAGGTTTATAGTCACCGCCACGAGCGAGGGTGGTAAATGCGTTAACATGGTCAATCATGCGAGTACCACAACCACCAATCGCAGACGCCAATCCTACTTGCGCATCAACACCCTGAGTACAGTAGTATGTATCACCTGCAGCACGAATCATCGCAAGTGTCGGTTTGACGCCGGTAATTGCTTCTGCACGAATAGCAGGGATATTACGTGACAGTGCCAAGCTTTGACGAATTGATATATTGCCTTTGAATTGTTTGTCGGCATCATTCGGAGAATAGCCACCCTCAAACGTTGTCTTGGTATCTGGCAGGACAGTGCCGCTGCCATAGATGTTCATACCTGGGTCGTCATGTTGCGAAAAGAGTTTGGCATAGACGAGCGGTTTGATCGTAGAACCTGGTTGGATATAGGCGATGGCTGCGTTGTCTTGACCGAATCCTTCGTAATCGTAATTACGGCTACCGACCATGGCGACAACTTGGCCTGTTTTGGTGTCGGCAACAGTTGCGGCACCGTTTTTGAATCCAGCATATTCCGGGGTGCCTTTGTATTTTGGATTCTTTGGATTAAACATCTCGTCAAAGCTGTCCTCGAGCTGTTTCTGAATGCGGAGGTCAAGGGTTGTCGTGACGACGAGACCGCCCTTACCAACAGTTGCTTTACCTAGCTCCGCTGCGAGTTGGGACCGTACCATTTGGACAAAATGAGGCGCCTTGATGTTATTGAATTGCGATGTTTGCGGCAGGATAGTATCAAGGATCGGCTGGTTCTTGGCATTATCAGCATCGTCACGGCTGACAAATCCTTGATTGGCCATTTCGTCGAGGACCTTATGCTGACGAGCAACGAGGGCTTCTTGACCGGCTGGATTGTATGGATCGTAGAGCCCAGGTTGGTTAGGAATAGCTGCGAGCAATGCAGATTGTGCGAGGGTGAGATCTTTGGCGTGAACACCAAAGTATGTTTGCGCGGCTGATTCGACGCCGTTGCGTCGTCCGCCGTACGGTGATTCGTTGAGATATAGGTCGAGGATTTGATCCTTGTTGTACATGCGTTCAACTTCGATTGACAAGATGACTTCCTTGATCTTGCGAGGAACACCTGCGAGACCTCGCTGCTGGGCTTCGTCAGAGAAGAATACTTGTTTGACGAGCTGCTGTGTCAGCGTAGAACCACCTTGTGTGCTACCGCCACCGTAGTTGTTCACGACGGCACGGATGATACCGGTGATACTGATGCCGCCGTGTTTGTAGAAATCTTTGTCCTCAATGGCGACCGTCGCCTTTTTCATTAAGGGGTTGATTTGACTACCATCAACGACGAGCTTGTAATCGCCGTCACCTTTGTCTTCCCACAGGAGGGCGTCTGCACCACCTGCTGGTCCGCGTCGGTCATAGTATTTCGTGACCGTTGTGCTGACACGTTGTGACAGTTGTTCTGGACGGATAGAATCGAGATCTTTGCGGAAATAGGCGAATAGTCCACCTACCATAATGAGCACGAGGAGTGCAGAGACACCGGCGATTTTTGCCACCATCATGCCACCTTTGCGGCTGAACCAGAATCCACGCACGCGGTCTGGGTGCATACGAGCAAGCGTCCGTTTGACCGGATGTTTCGGCAGTGTTGCTAAATATTCTGCTTTTTCGCGGCTGGCCGCGTCTTTTTTCGTCCTGCGCTTAGTCACCAGGTTTTTATATACGCCTGCTGCACGCGTGCGACGACTACTACGTTGGTTACGTTGTTGAGCCACTAGTCCCTATCCCCATCCAATAATATTAGGACTATTATAGCACCAAACCGTCAGCTGCAATGAGTATTTTCTGATACAATATTCGTATATGACATTATCTAAAGAATTGACTTGGCGCGGGTTCGTCAACCAGACAACGTTCGATGATATTAACGTCCTTGATGGCGATCCGATTCATTTTTATTGGGGCGTTGATCCAAGCGCCGACAGTATGACTATCGGCAACTTGGCGACGGCTATGATGGTGCGACATTTGATCAACCACGGCCACGAAGCCGTACTACTCGTCGGAGGCGCAACGGGTCTTATCGGCGATCCTGACGGCAAGAAAGACGAAAGATCACTCAAAACAATAGATGAAATCGCTGCCAACAAAACGGCAATTGTCGGTCAGTGCAATCGTGTGTTTGCCGGACAGTCATTTGATATCGTTGATAACTACGACTGGTTCAAAGAAATGAACTATCTCGAGTTCCTGCGTGACGTTGGCAAAAACGTCCCCCTCAGCCAGATGCTTGGCCGCGATTTCGTGCAGGCACGTCTCGGTGAAGGCGGCAGCGGCATTAGTTACGCAGAGTTTAGTTATTCATTGATCCAAGGCTACGATTTCTTGCATTTATTCCGTAATCACGGCGTGACGCTACAGGTGTGTGGTGCCGACCAATGGGGTAACTCGATTGCCGGTGTCGATATGATTCGTCGTATTGAAGGTGGCGAAGCACACGTGTTCAGCTCGCCACTTGTCGTAAACAAAACAACCGGTGTCAAATTCGGCAAATCGGAAAGTGGCGCTGTATGGCTTGACCCTGCTAAAACAAGCGTCTACCAGTTCTATCAGTTCTGGCTGAATGTGGATGACGAAGGTGCAATTGATTACACCAAAATTTATACATTGCTTGATCGCGAGCAGGTTGAGGCGTTGGCCGAAAAGCAGCGCGAAAACCCTGGTGCTCGTGATGTTCAAAAGGCGCTTGCATACGAAGTAACCAAATTGGTGCATGGCGAAGCTGCTGCCGAAAGCGCCCGACGAGTCACCGGTGTGCTCTTCGGAGGTGTTGAATTTTCCAGCCTGTCGCCAGAAGATGTCGAACTACTTGCAGCCGAAATTCCAACCGCTGGTATTGGTGGATCAGTTGTCGACCTGCTGACTGACTGCGGCTTGACCGCCAGCAAGGGTGAGGCTCGCCGTTTGATTCTCGGTGGTGCAGTCTCGGTGAACGGCGAAAAGATTCTCGACGACGTTGTCGTTGCGCAGCAGTCTCTCGTCAAAAAGGGTAAGAACAACTTCCTGCTCGTTCGCTAATATTTGCTGATGGTATAATAAAATCTCGTATATAACCTGGAGGGACTATGGCAAAAAAAGTAATTGCTTTTGATTTAGACGACACGCTGGCAGTGACCAAGTCGCCGATTTCTGATGAAATGAGCGCAATCCTCGGTCGAATTCTCGATCATTATGATGTCTGCGTTATTTCCGGGGGTAATTTCGACCAGTTTAAAAAACAGGTCGTTGATCGTCTCGAGGTTCCGGCACATAAACTAAATCGCCTTCATCTCATGCCGACATGCGGTACACGTTACTATCGCTATGATGAACTAAACGCTGAATGGAAACTCCAATACGCCGAAGATCTGACCGATGCCCAGAAAAAGGATATTGTTGATGCACTGGAAAAAGTATCCAAAGAACTAGGACTGTGGGTAGAAAACCCTGCGGGTGAGATTATCGAAGACCGCGGCAGTCAGGTGACGATGTCCGCCCTCGGTCAACAAGCAACGCCTGAGGATAAATATGCGTGGGCAGAAAAGTACAAAGATGTCCGCCCGGTTCTCCGTGATAAGGTGGCTGAATTATTGCCTGATCTCGAGGTGCGTATCGGTGGAACGACCAGTACGGACGTGACGATGATCGGTATTGATAAAGCGTACGGTATGCGAAAGCTTTGCGAAGCGATCGACATTAGCAAAGATGAGATCCTCTTTGTCGGTGACAAACTACAAGAAGGTGGCAACGACTATCCTGTAAAAGCTATGGGTATCGATAGTATTGAGGTTCGTCATCATGATGATACGCTTTTTGTACTCGAAGGCGTACTGGGCGTAACTCAGCGATAGCGGCCCTGTATATAATTGACAAAATCATGAAATTTTGCTATAATATAATAAATTATGACAGAAAAAATCACCCATATTTATGAAAGTGTTCAGGAAAATACCCGAGAGCATTTTTCTCGTTATGGACACGTCGCGCTTGCCAATGTCTATGATCCTACGATAGGGTCTGTGGCCGCTGATTCTGCATTAGTGACACGATTGCATCATAACAATAGGCTGAGCGGTCAAACAGGTGATGTTAGGTATATTCCTGGTCAAACGAATAGCCCTCTGTCGAAAGTCATCAGTGCTGTAATAAACAATGTGGAACTATTCGATGAACCAGCTGTTTCGCTGGCGGGTAGTCCAATCAGGGCACAGGTTATTGACCATTCTCCAGGCGCTATTGGTGGGTGGCACGAAGATCTGGGGATTATCGTGACAACTCTCAAGGGTAAATCATGGCTGGAAATTCAAGGTCAAAACGAAGACCCTGATGCAGCGTATGAATTAGTTCCTGGTAGGATTGTTGTGATGAACCCTGCATATGGACTACTTCACCGCGGTGTTGCTGGACACGACACCAGTCGAACCGGTTTGGCGATTGAACGCAAACGGTAAAAGCAGCAACTTACTGATAAACTGTATTTATGAACCTCGAACTACCGCTTGAGGCGGTAAAAGGTGTCGGAGAAAAGACGGCCGAGCAGTTGCATGCCGCTGGACTCGACACTGTATACGATTTGATTACTTTTTTACCTCGTGCTTACGAGGATTTTTCCGAAGTTGTCGCAATAGCAGATATTCGTCCAGGCAAACGCACAATTCGCGCACATTGTGAAAAGGTCGAAATCAAACGAGTTCGCCGAGGTATGACAGTAACGACTGCTGTTTTGTCGGATGGTACGGCCAAATTAAATGCCGTCTGGTTCAACCAGCCATATCGTGCCGCTCAACTAAAGGGCGATGATGAATATTATTTTTCAGGGACATTTGAGTTTAGTTATAACAGATACCAATTGACGAACCCGAGCGCGGAAAAAGTGAGTGATATGCCGGTATCGACTGATCGCATTGTCCCGATCTATCGTGCTATCAAAGGATTGAAAAGTCAGCTGGTTCGTAAATTATTGATTGAATTACGTCCGTATGTTCGAGTGCTGCCAGACCCTCTGCCGGACGGTATCGTTAAATCACAAAAACTTTTGCCGTATGCCGAGGCGCTGCTGGCACTTCATTTTCCTAAAAGCAGTGCCGATATCGAACGTGCACGCGAACGATTGGCATTCGACGAGCTGTTTGATCTGCTGCTGGCGGCTGAGTTGAATAAACAATCGCACGCATCATTAAAGGGATGGCAGATCCCGTTTGATCAAGTTGCTGTCAAAGATTTTGTTGCTGGATTGCCGTTTCAGCTGACAGATGCGCAGCGTCGCGCTGCCTGGGAAATCATCCAAGATTTTGAACGCGATGTACCAATGAACCGCCTGCTACAAGGTGATGTCGGTAGTGGCAAGACGGTTGTCGCGGGACTCGCCGCGCGTCAAGCGGCTAGTAGTGGGTTCCAATCTGCAATTATGGCGCCAACTGAAATCTTGGCGTCGCAGCATGCCGAAACACTTACTGCGTTATTGCAGCCATTTGGTGTCACGGTAGGTCTGCTGACAGGCAGTGTTAAAGGCAAGGCACGTGAAGAATTGTATAAACAGATAGCCAGTGGCGGCGTTGATGTTGTTGTTGGTACACATGCATTAATTCAGGACGCAGTGACGTTTCATCGTCTGGGATTCGTCGTGATTGATGAGCAGCATAGGTTTGGTGTCGCGCAACGTCAGCAATTGCTACACAAATCAGACCATATGCCACATTTGCTAGCGATGACCGCGACGCCGATTCCGCGCAGTTTGGCATTGACCGTGTACGGTGAATTAGATATTAGCGTCCTGAACGAACGTCCAAAGGGCCGCAAGCCAATTCTGACCAAACTGTGGTCGCCGAACAGTCGCTCACAGCTGTATGATTTGATCGAAGAACAACTTGCACAGGGTCGTCAGGCATATGTCATCTGTAGTTTGATTGATGATAATGCCGATAATGAACTCAAAAGTGTCCAGGCCGAATACAAAAAACTTCGCGTTGGTCCGTTCAAACATCGTCAGATTGGACTGTTGCATGGCAAGCTGAAACCGGCCGAAAAAGAAGCCGTTATGGCTGATTTTGCGTCGGGCAAAACGGATATTCTCGTCAGTACAACAGTGGTCGAGGTCGGTGTGGACGTACCGAACGCGACGGTGATTATGATCGAGAACGCCGATCGGTTTGGTTTGGCGCAATTACACCAGTTGCGTGGACGTGTCGGCCGGTCCGAACGCCAGAGCTACTGCTACCTCGTTATGTCGGATAGCAAAGCACCGTCGAAACGACTGCGCGAGATCGAAAAGAGCAATGATGGATTTCATTTGGCACAAGTCGACTTGGACCTCCGTGGTCCTGGTGAAATATATGGTCGCGCCCAGCATGGAGACCTCAATTTACAGGTTGCTACTCTGGGAGATACGCAACTTATCGCTCGTGCACAGCGTGAAGCAAGAGCATTCGTGACAGCAAATCGTGATTTGTTACAATATAAGCAGTTAGCAAACCAGGTTGAACGATATCAACGTCTGACAAAATTGAATTAAATATGTATTCTGGCACAACATTACGGAACAAATCAGGACGCGTCATGGGTGTGCATCAGCGCATCGACCGCTTAGCGAAACGAGAGTTTAAAAAACTCATTCCTCATCGTGCCTTCTTTCCGACAGTGCACGACATCCTGCATTTTGAGGGTTTGAACGGTCCTGACGGTATTAAACGCAAAAGCCCCGGCCAGGACGAGCCATGGCATTATATCGATCCAACTGATCCGAATGATAATCAGTTGCGTGAAATGATTAGTGATCACTTGCACAACCTGACACAAGCGCTTCGTGATAAAAACGAACAGCGTGCGGCGTTTGAAGCGGCCTGGATGGCACACGCGATTACTGATGGTTTAACGCCCGCCCATCACTATCCGCTCGAAGAAAAACTCGAGGAACTTCGTGACGGACAGGGACTTGAATCACGTAATACCGCTAGTAAAAAACTCGTTCTACCAGGCAAAACGCGCCGCCACCAATTCGCAAACAACTGGGAATTCTGGGGCGCCAAAGGTGTCATGACTACCCATATTATGTTCGAGTGGGGTATCGCGACGACACTCGCTGCAGGTCGTATGGCTAATACCGCCCCGAGTGGTAATGACGTAGTCCGGATCAAGAGCGAAGGCTTTATGCCACTATTCGATGAGGCGCTGAACCGCATCAACGAACTGCAATTATATGATGAATTCGCACGCGTTGGCTGGACCCGACGATTGGCTCGTGAAACCAGAGAGCATCTGATGCCAGAGATTGTTCGTACTGTGGCTCTTGCTTGGTACGCATGTGTTATCGAAGCAGAAAAGACGAAAAAGGCATGAGCCCGTATCTGAGAATTATCGCCGGACAATATGGTGGCCGCACAATTGCAGCGCCCGATGGCCGCAAGACGCACCCGATGAGTGAACGCGTACGCAACGCGCTGTTTAATAGTATTGGAACTGAAATACAGGGGGCAACTGTTCTCGATGCGTTTGCTGGCACTGGTGCGATTGGTTTCGAAGCCCTCAGCCGTGGGGCTGAACATGTGACGTTTATCGAACGAGATCGCATCGCCCAAAAAGTACTAGATGAAAATATTACAACACTTGGTGTGCATGACCAATCAAAGCTTATTCGCGCATCTGTTTCGGCATGGGTTGGAACCTATGACGGCCCACAGTTTGACATTATTTTTGTCGATCCGCCATACCATGACGTGCAGTTTTCCACAGCAATTTTGCTAATGGGTCTTTTAAAGCCCAGCGCGCTTATGGTATTATCACATCCAGGAAGAAGTGAGTGTCCTACCAGACCTGGAGTTGTTGTGGTGGACAATCGTAGTTATGGAGATGCGACACTCACTCTCTTCCGCCGAGAAAAGTAGTGGGCGCGCAGGCGTCTTTTTTATTTGGAGAAATTATTAATGGACCGGACGCACAATCTTGTACGTATAGAAAATGAACATACTGATGACTTAGAATCTCGGGGGTTCGAAGTATATCTGGGCTGGAACGATACGCTCGCCGATAGAATCGTCGATTTGTCACGACAACCTCACATCCTCGAAACAACTGGCGCAGATGCTGCTCGGCGTTTTAATACACTACATGACGCACGCATTTGGCATAGCCAGGGGCAGCGCTCTATTTATACTCTGCACGGTGACGATGTTGCTGGGCTGATTTGGTATGACATCCGTATTCGTCAAGACATCGGTGCTAACTATACATTTGCGATTCGCACGTACGAAGAGGCCCACGGCAAGAAGCTTGCATATGGATTCATGAAAGCAGCACACCATGATTTCGCTGAGCGTAAAGGTAATCCTGTAGTCTGGCTGGATGTTGCGCTCGATAATCAGCCTGCTCGTCATCTTTACCGTAAATTTGGCTATCAAGCCCTTTACTTAGATGAGGGACGCGAGGTTATGGTATATAATTCTGACAATTAGTATGTGCGCAAGTACCTAGGTGTGTTAATGGGGAACATTGCTAATAGTACCAAATAAACGGAGTTCATCTGTGACGTCGCCTTGCGAACTGCCACTGGCAGCTCTCACTTTCACGCCCGGAGGCACTAGCTCCTAAGGCTAGCGTGTCTACCAATTCCACCACTCGCGCATACTATATAGAATTGAATGTACCTGATAGTTTATGGTCGTTTATACTCGTACGACAAGCGATCTGCGAAAGGTAGCACGTTTTGGCTGGCAGCTTTCTGAAAAGGGGCACAAATTACCGATCACTATGCGAGGCGGCGGAACAGACCAAACTGGAGCGGCTATTGGTTCAGGAGCTGTTGTTAACACGACGGCTCGCATGGATGCTATTTTTGAGCTTGATGTAAAGCAATAACTCGTCCGTGTTCAGCCAGGTTTTAAGTTGAGGGCGTTAAATCAAGCGCTTCGACTGCACGGTTTGTTTATTCCTTCTTTTCCTGCCATGCAAACATTGAGCACTATTGGCGGAGCTATAGCCAATAATGCAAGCGGCGTATTGTCGGGAAGATACGGTTCTACATCGGCTTGGGTCGATACCTATTACGGCCCACAGTTTGACATTATTTTTGTCGATCCGCCATACCATGACGTGCAGTTTTCCATAGTTTCAAAAATTCTGGGTCTTTTAAAGCCAAAGGGGCTTATGGCATTGTCTCATACAGAAAGATTTGAGAGCCCGACTTTGCCTGGAGTTGTTGTGGTGGACAATCGTGGATATGGAGATGCGGCCTTTACATACTTCCGCCAAGAGGACGCGTGAGGCGCCCTCTTGATTTTGTAAACAAAAAAGCCATAGAAAATAGCGTTGATGTTATTACTGGCGCTACGTTATAATGACGCTAATGCAAATAAAGTAAATTTTTACTGAAATAGTTGCATGATTGGATGCCTAAGATGAGTTTTAGTATTATAAAGAAAATCACTGTAGTAAAGTCATCTGCCCTGCGTAGATCTAATAAACGTCAAAATATACATAGTCCCAAAAAAAGTATTAATAGGGGCTACCTACTCCCTGTTGTTATTGCACTTGGTCTTGCAATCTCAACAATGAGTGCATATACGATTCAGACACTAACGTACAATAGTATTACAACGAATGAACAATACTACAAAACAATTGCGAGTGAGGCTGCGCAGGCGGGAGTGGCTGCTGCGGTAAAGTGTATCGAATCAAATGAAACTACCTGGGGAGTAAATGGAAAACCTGAACTACAGCCTCAAACAGATTGCGATGGAGCTGATATCGCGAATGTAAAAAAAACAATACTTGAAGACGGTATTGTTTCTACGACATATACCGTAAAAAGCTTGGAAAATCCGTATAACAATACAACAAGGCTTATCACTGTGACGGGTACAACAATTCTTAGTGATGCTGGCGGGAGAAAACTAGCACAATATACTGATGTTGCTCGGGCGCTATGGATGGGGACAGAAGGTACTGGGGGTCTCAGTGCAATTTTTGCCGGTGGCTATCAATCATGTACGATATCGATTGGAAGAGCCTATTGCTGGGGAGATAATCTGAATCATGCGCTCGGCAACGGCAACGGCCCTAATGATGCGCTTGTACCAAATTTACCCGTTACTTCATGGCTGTCTCCTATCGCCTCCAGGATAATCACTCAAGTTTCTATCAATGCCGACCACGCTTGTGCGATTGCAAATACTTTAGCATACTGCTGGGGGAGCAATAGTGATGGCCAAAATGGTAATAATACAGCAAGTGGCGTAGCAGAGCCTATGCTTGTTGTTCAAACGCCGGCTGGCCTAGGGGGCAAGGTAGTCCAATCGCTTGATGTTGGTGTTGTAGGCCAAGGAACGACATGTGCTATTGCCGATGCAAAACCATACTGCTGGGGTGACAATACTTGGGGACGATTCGGAAACGGTACGACGACCGATTCGAATATACCTGTTGCTACAAGCATCACGGGCGTACTTTCAGGTAAAGTAGCGACAGATGTGGCGGTAGGAGATTTGCATGTTTGTGTCATTGCAAGTAGTGCTCCCTACTGTTGGGGATATAATAGGAATGGACGCCTGGGCAATGGAACAGAAACAGATTCGGTAGTACCCGTAGCTGTCAACATGCTTGGTGTACTTGCTGGTAAGACTGTCAAATCTATCGATGCAGGAAGAGCACACACGTGTGTCGTTGCGGATGGTGGGGTATACTGTTGGGGAAATAATAACAACGGTCAACTAGGAAACAACTCAATGACCGACTCGATGTATCCGGCCGCTGTCAATTCGAGTGGCGTACTCTCCGGGAAGACAGTAACTAGTGTTACTACGGGTCAAGAGTTTACCTGTGTTATTGCCGACGGCAAGCCATACTGCTGGGGTCAGAATACGAAAGGTCAGCTTGGTATCGGCAATACGTCGACGAGAGCATTTCCAGTAGCTGTTGACACGACAGGCGTATTGGCAGGCAAGACAGTGACTGATATTGCCGCTGGGCGGTTTCACGTCTGTGTTATTGCCGACGGCAAGCCATATTGCTGGGGTGACAATACTCAAGGCCAACTCGGTAATAACACGAGAATTGACTCTTCTGTGCCTGTTGCGGTAGATATCAGTGCCGTTCCTGTTGATACATCTGGACAATTGACAACCATACATTTTTAACCAGTCGAACATATGAAAAGAAAAAATAACATAATAACACGCAAGACATCCCTGAGAGCTTTTACTGTTGTCGAAGTAGTTATCACTACTGCAGTCGTTAGTATATTTATACTGGGATTTTTCCAGGTCTATCTATTAATTGAGTCGCAACGTGTTATGCTTGCTAAGCGTGCATATGCTAGCAGTATTGCTTATACAAATCTAAAAAAAATCACTACTCGACCAAATGGGATAACGATGGCACAGTGCAATACCTATATGGATGCGCTCACTAATAAGCCTGGCCTAGATCTCACTACTATAGGATATGTTTTGGAAACCGATACTGATGTTCGAAATGTTCTTGGTCTGAATGCAAATCAGACACTACTTGCTTTTGCTCCGTATGGTTGTGCAAATTTGACAACAAATGCGATAAGGGTTATGTCAACTGTAACATTTGGAACGCAAGGAGATAAAGTCATTCATGCAAGTTTTATTAAATAATAATCATTGAATCTGATTTAGCCGGGACGAGTAGTTGGATTTCAAGCCTTACTGTCGATAAACCACTTGGCCCTACGAATAATGTGGCGACAGGCGAAATATGGTCATTTTGCGGACTTGCTGGTATTTCGCAGTGCTCACAGCAGGTGAATAGAGTCTTAATTACGTATATGACGGCATCTGATAAGCCACTTGATGATGCGACACGGTTGCCATTTTCCAAACAAAGCAGGCGTCTGTGATTTTACGAAGCCGGTCAAAGTGGCGCGCATATATTTTGTTGCATAAGATAATACGAATCCAAGTAGCTATAACCTATACCGTCGTACAATTACTAATCCGGATAAATATACTACATGTGACAGTAGAGCCCTTTTCAAAAAACAACTTGTGCATCGTTTGTAGCTACCCGACCTAACTGCTTGGATACCGGTGGCGTATCACATATCGACGCTTTATTGCTAAATGGCATCTAATTATTCAACGTTGACTACTTTACTTTAGCGAGTGATATAATCCCTATCCCGAACGTTTATACTGCATATTCAAGTACAGTAGCCCAAGCGATAGCAATAAGGATAGCATTCGTATTTCTCGCAAGTTTTAATATAACTGCATGCTCTATCTTTCATAGCTATATTAGCATTTCTCACTTTCGCACACTGGTAAAGGTTTAAATCGTATCAACCAATGTAAAAAACCAGTCTATTGACTGGCTTTTTACATTGGTACGCGAGAAAGGACTTGAACCTTCACGCCCGGAGGCACTAGCTCCTAAGGCTAGCGTGTCTACCAATTCCACCACTCGCGCATACTATGTGAATTTGAATGTACTTGTTAGTTTATGGTCAGTCCCGGACCGCACGCAGCGTGTCTACTCATAATTTGCGTTTCACGCAGTCACCACTCGTTGTTAACCAACCTATCATAACAGATTATCATTAATCAGGCTAGTGTTTTATAAATGACAGTGCTTGTGCTATTATTAGAACAATATGAGTTCAAAGGTCGCGCAGTATTTGAATGAGCATTTGTTGGGTGAAGTCACTACCAACGAACATATTCGCAAACAGTACGCCACTGATGGTAGTGTGCTTCGTATTGAGCCCGACATGGTTATCTATCCTCGTGCGACCAGCGATATCCGCAAGGTTGCGCGATTTTCATGGCAGCTAGCCGAAAAGGGCCACAAACTATCGATTACCGTGCGTGGTGGCGGTACTGACCAAACTGGTGGCGCAATTGGTTCTGGTGTTATTCTTGATGTTCGTGCACACATGAACACGATTTTCGAACTTGATATCAAACAGCGTCTCGTGCGTGTTCAGCCTGGTGTCACGTTCAAGGCACTAAACGACGCATTGCGACTCCAAGGATTTCGCATACCGTCGTATCCACAATCTCATGCGTATAGCACGATTGGCGGTGCGATTGCGAATAATGCTGGCGGTACGCTTTCGGGTAAATACGGCACAACCGGCGAATGGATTCATCAGCTCGAAGTTATCTTGTCGAATGGCGAAGTGCTCCAGACTGGCCGTGTCAGTAAACGCGATCTAGGCAAAAAGAAAGGTCTTCAAACGTTTGAAGGCGAACTCTACCGCAATGTTGATAATTTATTGGCTGATAATGCAGGATTGATCGAAAAGCTCGCAGTTGATGGACGTGATAACGCAGGTTATAACGTTGTTGACGTACGACGTCGTGACAGTTCAGTGGACCTGACGCCACTCATCGTTGGTAGCCAGGGAACGCTTGGAATTATTTCCGAAGTGATCATGAAGGTGCAGCCGATGCCTGAGTATCCACTGGTGGGTGCATTGGCGTTCTCAGACTATGAGACAGCGCGTGATGCGCTTGATGTGTTGCGTTCACTTGACCCATCAGTGCTTGAACTGGTTGATGGCCGCGTTTTTGAATTTGCGGTTGAACAGGGCAAATCATATCCGTTCTACAACGAAGCACTTGAACAGGGTAATGTTGCGGCGATTGTCGTCGTTGAATACGACCAATCGGGTGATCACGCCAAAAAACGAATTGTGAAAAAGATCGAAAAGCTATTCGAAAATCAAAAGGCCTATATGGCATTTGAGCGAAAAGCAGAGACAGCTGATGAGCTACGTAATCTCTTGCAGGCGTCAGTACTGTCGCTACTTCCTGACAAACCAGAACACAGCGTCCCACAGATTCTCGAAGGCGCGTATGTGCCACAAGAACGTCTAGAAGAGTTTGCCAAAGCAGTTGAAGCACTCGAAGCCAAAAACCATGTAGATTTACCACTGTGTGGACATGCAGGTGAGCACATTTACTATGTACGACCACAGCTTGATTTTCACAAAGTTGGTGATCGTCAAAAAGTATTCAAACTGTTGGCCGAATGGTCTGCGGCAGTATTTGCACACGGCGGCAGTTTAATCGGTATGAGCGGTGAAGGCCGTCTGAAAGCAGCCTTTGCCTACAAGGACCTCGATGCAGATGTCAAAGAACTTTATACATCGATTCGTGATTTGTTCGATCCATTAGGATTCCTAAACACCGGCGTCAAACAGGCAGTAGAGTTGAAAAAGCTTGCTGGCGATTTGCGCAGCGATTTTGACGGCAGTGACTTTGCACAGTACGGTATCTCTGAATAATTCGCAATAAAATTCCTTACAGCTGCCCCAGATACCTAGGGGCATAATAACGGTATGATACGTACATCCAGCAAGGTCGCTAATGAAGTATTTTTAGACGACATGGGCGTGATTCGGTGCGTCTACCATGGAGCACAGAGCGCCTCGGCGATGCATGACGCGATCGAGCACATGCTCCGGATTGCGGATATTTTGATCAAAAACGATCGGCCCGTCCGGGTACTGATTGACATCCGAGATATGGGCCCATATGACCAGGCTGCGCGTATTCTCGAAATGCGGGCTCGCACAGTGTTACCATTCTGGAAACTGGCGTTTGCAACTGCGCCAAACTACCCAGAGCAAGAGCAGATATCGCGCAAACTGACGTTGATGTCAGGGCGGCGCAAAGAGATTCGATATTTCGAACACGAAGATGACGCAGTCGGATGGCTGATGGTCCCGAACCATTCGTTGGGACTTGGGCATAGTCCACGGACGAGCAAGAGAAAAGCTGTCGGTTAGAATATTCATGCGGAGCTAGGTCAACCAATTAAAAAAACAGTCCCAAGGGACTGATCTTTAATTGGTACAGATGAGAGGACTTGAACCTCCACGCCCTTGCGGGCACTAGCACCTGAAGCTAGCGCGTCTACCAATTCCGCCACATCTGCGTAGGTAAGTTAGCCGAATGTGGATGTAAGTTTCTCGTTGATCGAGGTACCTACGCGCGCGTTTACGTATAATTTGCGTTTCACGCAGCCGCCACATGCTATCTAACTTTAAAAAAGTATAGCCTATCAGGGGCGGGGTCGCAACCTAGAACTATGGTGCAGTTTTCGTACCGATAACAATACCGGCGACGAATGTCACGATGAACACAAAGGCGAAGAACAGGATGACAAACGGCAAGGCAAGTGTTACCCATGACAGCCAGTGGGCGTCAGGTTTTTTCTTGGTGCCTACAGCGTCGAATTGACGATAAAGTACGGCATTAACGGCAGTTGTGACGAGTGGTGATAGCACGCCGAGTGTTAATATGTTGAACAGTACGTTTGATGAAAATGTTGTTAGCCAAGCACCTTTGGTTAGTTTGAGACTTTCTTTGACGGCAGCATTACCGCGTAGTTTTTTGCGCTCGTCGAAAAACGCCGTGTTAGCCAGCGAATAACGGAACGTCATGATGATACCAGGAACAATAAACAGTAGGGTCCATAGTACTGTTTTGACCAGGATAATTACCTGTAGCCACAAGAATGGCCATAGGTTGTCGAATGCAACCCGGAATGCTTCGCTGATAGTGACTTTTCTACCCTTTGCCAGTTGCAGAGATGCGTATGATGATACACCGCCGAATAAAGCACTAACCATAGCAACGGCAAGGCCGAGGATCAGGCCCGTACCGAGAGCAATCAGCCAATCGTTTGGCGTCCAAGACTGTAGAGTGCGGTTTAAACTATTACTGAAGTTGTTGTAGTCTTCGGGACCGCTGTTGCCAAGAAATCCAAGAATCGAAATAATCAACAGCAAGATACCGAGATTCCGTGCCAGATCAAAGACGAGTGTGATACCATTTCCTGCTACGAAAAACGGATTGTTTTCGTATGTTGATGTTACTTTTGAATTTTTGGGCATGAGAATCTCCTTATACTCAAAAGTATACCAAAGAGGTAGAGCGACTGCTAGACTAGTCATATGAACAAAGACACTCGTAATGTGACCGATGAATTCCGTGGCATGTCAGTCGATGCCATTAAAACGACACTCGATGGTCGTCGTCAGCCACTACAGATTGCTGTCGAAAACCTGACGCGTGATTTTAATATGGGGACAATTGTCCGTAATGCGAATGCATTTAACGTCCAAACTATTCATGTTGTTGGTCGTCGTCAATGCCTTTGTTGGCGCGATGGTGGGCATGGAGCGGTCCATCCTGCCCCTTGAGCACCACGACCCGGAGGCGCGCGCCGCGTCCCCGGCGAACGGCAGCAACGCGTGCAGCACCTCGCGGGCGGTCTG
>JAUPWL010000049.1 GCA_030916565.1 Patescibacteria group bacterium
ACGGTTTACGAACAATTATCAGAAATACAATGCCGTATCAGCGCGAGCAAAGACTGGCAATAATCCCGAAACGATAAAGAAAGAGTTAGAGAATCAGGGATATGGTGCTCGCACAGCACGTGATTTGCAGAATTTGTTATTTACAATCGTCAATATTCTCCAGGGAATTGTCGCTGGATTCGGCGTACTGGCACTGCTAGCGAGCGTATTTGGTATCATCAACACGCAGTATATTAGTGTGCTCGAACGAACCAGCCAGATTGGTCTGATGAAAGCACTTGGTATGCGTGGACGTGACGTTGCGCGATTGTTCCGCTACGAAGCAGCATGGATTGGGTTCTTGGGTGGCGTGATTGGTGCAGGAGTTGCGTGGGCGCTGGGGGCGTCATTGAATCCATGGATTTCGAAGCAACTCAGTCTGGGTGATGGCAATTATTTGCTCATTTTTCAACCGCTGTCAATTATCGGTTTGATTGCTGGATTGATTCTCATCGCGGTTATTGCCGGTTATTTCCCCGCCCGAAAGGCGGCGAAGCTCGATCCGATTGAAGCACTCAGGACAGAGTAGGGTACATGCTATAATTGCATTATGATTGATATCCGTCTATTGCGCGAAAATCCTGAGCTTGTGGCGCAAAATGCCAAAAACAAAGGCTACGAGATCGACACAAATAAATTGTTGTCACTTGATGACGAGCGCCGCACATTGCAACAGCAGGTTGATGAACTGCGTGAAAAGCGTAATCAGAACGCCGCCAGCATGAAAGGCGGCAGGCCTGATGAGGCGACAATCGAAGAGGGAAAGCAAATCAAAATTGCCCTCGCGGAACGTGAAGGTTACTTGAACAATGTCGAAGCTGAGTTTCTCGAACTATTCAAAAAAGTGCCGAATATTGCTGCCGATGATGTACCATTTGGTGCCAGTGAAGATGAAAATGTCGTCGTCAAAACTGTTGGCGAGAAACCATCATTTGATTTTGCACCTCGCAATCATTACGAAATTGCCGAACAACGAGATTGGATTGACAAGGAGCGCGCAGCAAAAGTATCTGGTGCGCGGTTCGCATATATCAAGGGCGAGCTAGTGAAGCTACAGCTTGCGATTGTGAGTTATGTCGTGAATACACTATCTGATGAAGCAAAACTACGTGAAATAGCTGAAGGTGCTGGCTTGGATGTATCGATCAAACCATTTATCCCAATTTTGCCACCGCTAATGATCCGTACGGATCTGTACGATGCAATGGATCGTTTGGAACCCCGTGACGATCGCTACAAGATTGAGGACGAGAACCTCTGGCTACAGGGCAGTGCGGAGCATGTGCTCGGCAGTATGCACGCCGATGAAATTTTTGATGAATCACAGTTGCCTTTCCGTTATTTGGGCTATGCAACGAGTTTCCGCCGCGAAGCAGGTACATATGGCAAAGACATGGAAGGTATTTTGCGCATGCACCAGTTCGACAAGCTTGAGATGGAGAGTTTTACCACTGCCGATGCTGGCATGAATGAACATTTGTTGTTTGTCGCAATTCAGGAATATTTGTTAGCATCACTTGGACTGCACTATCAGGTATTACAGAAATGTACTGCAGATATTGGCAAACCAAATGCGCGTGGTATTGATATGGAAACATGGCTGCCAGGACAAGATAAGTTCCGCGAGACACACACCGCCGATTATATGACTGATTATCAATCACGACGTCTGAAGACACGCGTGCGTCGCGCGGACGGTGATCTGGAACTGGTCCATACTAATGACGCAACGGCATTTGCACTTGGTCGTATCATGATCGCAATTATCGAAAACGGTCAGGATGCCGAAGGCAATGTACGTGTTCCGGAGGTATTGCGTCCGTATCTTGGTAGTCGTGAAGTCTTGTAGACCTTTGTCATGCTGCACCTCAAGCGCTATAATAGAAGCATAAGGGAGAGGGAGTATATATATGATCGATCTTATTTCTATCACTGGCGTCAAATATCATGTTGATGAAACGACAAAAAAATACGTCATCAAGAAAATCGGTCGCCTTGACCGATACTTGCCACGGCACGCACGCAAAAGCGTCAATGCAGAAATTATCCTCAAAGAAGTGAATCGATCACACGGAAATAAATACGAAGCAGAAGTTATCGTACATATTCCGGGCAAAACACTCACAGCACATGATTCAACGGTGAACATGCTCGCGGCAGTTGATATTGTCGAGGCGAAACTAGCGGCTCAGATGCATAAATATAAATCATTAAACAAAAAACACGGTGGCGGTAAAACCATGCTGATGCGCCTGCGCCGTGGTTACGTTCGTAAAACGGCGTAAATAATACCTCAAAACACGTGTCTTTTTCCGAGATTGTACGCTATAATAATTAGCAGTTATTTTCAGATATATGGCAGGAGAAATTGCTTGTTATGGTGACCAGACAGGGCGTGTTAACAAAAATCTTTGGTGATCCGCAAAAGCGGCTCCTTAAGAGTCTCGAGAAAAAAGTCGGTGCGATTAACGCACTAGCCGACAAATATCATAAAATGAGCAAACCGGAACTGCGTAAGCAGACCGATGTGCTGAAAAAGCGGCTGGCAGAAAAGGGCACGAAGCTCGATGATATTTTGCCAGATGCATTTGCGTTAGTTCGCGAAGCCAGTGATCGCGTACTGGGTATGCGTCATTTCGACGTGCAATTAATCGGTGGTATGGCTTTGCATGATGGCAACGTTGCCGAGATGAAGACTGGTGAAGGTAAGACTTTGGTTGCAACACTCCCGACGTATCTCAATGCTCTCGAGGATAAGGGTGTCCATGTTGTCACAGTGAACGACTATCTTGCACAGCGTGATGCCAGCTGGATGGGTGAGTTGTATCATTTCCTTGGCCTAGAAACTGGTGTCATTATTAATGACGCATCGTTTATCTATGACCCTACATTCGATAACGAAAAGCATGATGATGTTCGTATGCGCAGACTACGTCCTGTCACCCGTAAGGAAGCCTACGCAGCAGATATTACCTACGGTACGAACAATGAATTCGGATTCGATTATCTCCGCGATAACATGGTGAATGAACTGGAAGAATTGCGTCAGCGTGATCTACATTTTGCCATCGTGGATGAGGTAGACAGTATCCTGATTGACGAAGCAAGGACGCCATTGATCATTAGTGCACCAGCGGCCGAAAACCCTGAAAGCTATCTGCAGTTTGCAAAGATTGCTGCCAAGTTGGTTTCTGACGATTATGTACTCGACGAAAAACGACGAACTGTCGCGCTAACTGACGAAGGTGTTGAAAAAGTCCAAAAGATGCTCGGAGTAAAGAATTTGTTCACGCCAGAGTATGTTCGTTCTGTCTATCACTTGGACCAGGCACTCAAGGCGCAGACACTGTTCCATCGCGATAAAGATTACGTGGTGACCAACGGCGGTGAAGTGATTATTGTCGACGAACACACTGGTCGTTTGATGCAAGGACGACGCTATAACGAGGGCCTCCACCAGGCGATTGAAGCCAAGGAAGGTGTTCCAGTGCTACAAGAGAGCATGACACTTGCTACGGTATCGTTCCAGAACTTCTTCCGTCTTTATACGAAGCTGTCAGGTATGACAGGTACGGCGTTTACTGAGGCAGAAGAGTTCCAGCAGATTTATAGCCTCGATGTTATTCAGATTCCACCGAACCGACCGATTACTCGTATCGATCACGAAGATTTGATTTTCAAATCTGAAGCTGGAAAATTGAAGGCTGTTGCCGAAGCGATCAAGGAATACCACAAGATTGGTCGACCAGTCCTCGTTGGTAGTGCATCAATTGCAAAGAACGAATTGATTGCGAATTACTTGAAAAAAGAAGGCATTAAATACGAGATCTTGAACGCAAAAAACAACGAACGCGAAGCTGCGATTGTTGAAAAGGCAGGTGAGAAGGGCGCAATTACTCTTGCGACGAACATCGCTGGTCGTGGTACCGATATTAAACTTGGCGAAGGTGTGAAAGAACTCGGTGGTCTGGTTGTACTCGGTAGTGAACGACATGAATCACGCCGAATCGACAATCAGTTACGTGGTCGTGGTGGACGACAGGGAGATCCAGGTGATACACAGTTCTATGTATCAACCGAAGACGATCTGATGCGTATTTTCCAGGGTGATCGAATTGCAAGTTTGATGACTCGATTGGGTGTTGACGAAGACACGCCTATTCAAAACAAGGCGGTATCAAAGACACTTGAAGCTGCGCAAAAGCGTGTCGAGGGTTACAACTATGACATGCGTAAAAATGTTGTTCAGTATGACAACGTGATTAACCGTCACCGTCGTGTTGTTTATGCAATGCGCCGCAAGATTCTTGAAGGCGATAACATCAAACCCGAAATTGAACGTTTGATTCGTGAAAAATTGACTGAATTAACGCTTGTACCTGCAAAGAACAATCCGAAATTTGTTGATGAATTCGGTGCGGCGTTCCCATTGAACGATGCGGAGATTCTCAAGATCGGTGCAGAGAAGCGCGACAAGACTCGACTCGAAAAAGCCGTCGAAGAAATCGGTAAGCTCTATACTGCAAAAGAAAATGAACTGACAACAGAAGTCATTCGTAAAGTAGAGCGTGACGTCTATCTACAGGTATTGGATACATTGTGGATGCAACACCTCGAGAACATGCAGCACTTGCGCGAAGGTATTCACTGGCGTTCTGTTGGTCAACGTGATCCACTCGTCGAATATCGTTCGGAAAGCCAAAAACTATTTGAAGGTTTGCAGGCGACACTGCGCGATGAAGTGCTTGGTGTAATTATGCACGTTCATCCAAGTGATTTCCGGGCACTTGCCGAAGAAGATCACGAGACTGAACTAACGCGACTCGCCGCAAGCTCGGTAGAGCGCGGAGTGAACGAAATCACCAATGGCGAAGCAAATCGTGACGCAGAATTCTCATCGGTCAAGAAACAGAAAAATGAAAACAAAATTCGCAATGACGCACGTCGCAAGAAAAAGGCCGAGCGTCAAAACCGTAAAAAGAACCGCAAGTAGCAGCTAAGTAAGGAATAGGGCGAATATGAAACACACTGTTGAAGAAGTGCGATTAAAAAACGGAGCTAGAGGCCTGTTGATTGACGTGCCGGGTGCAACAGTGATGAGTTTTCAATTTCAGTTCCGTGCCGGTAATCGCTATGTTGCGAACAAGAATATCTATGAAACTGCGCACATCATGGAGCACATGGCGTTTGGTGCGAATGCGCGTTACAAAGACGAGCATGAATTTGAATCGGAATTCACAAAAAACGGCGCCTATCACAATGCCTATACAAGCGATATGAGTATGGTCTATGTCGCTGACTGCGCGGATTTTGAGTGGGAGCGAATTTTTGATCTACAGCGTGTATCGATTTGTCAGCCACGATTCAATAACGAAGAGCTCGAAGCCGAAAAGGGCAACGTACGATCCGAATTGACGGGCTATCTGAACAATCACAACCGTGTGTTATGGCCGAAGGTACAGCAACTACTAGGTGAAGATGTGCTGACCTACAATCAGCGTCTGCGTACCATCCCGCGTGTCAAGCTACGTCATATCAAAGAGCACCATGCGCGTACGCACACTGCGAGCAACATGCGCTTTGTTATCTCTGGTAAATTACATGGACGCAAGGCAGAGATCCGTCGTCAACTCGAAGAATGGGAACTGCCAACGGGTGAACGTTTCGAAGCGCCACACGATGAATTTCATTCTGGCAAACCGACGCTGATTCGTCGCAAAGAAGCATCAAACCTGACGTTCGCTTGGTCGTTAATTTTGCCACGAGAATTGACCGATGAAGAATCGGACGCAATGAATTGTCTCGACCATATTTTGACAGGCACAATGCACTCGCGTATTTATGGTGCTGCCCGTAAAAAAGGGTTGGCATACGGTATGTTCAGCGATACGTCTGTTGGATTTCATGATAGTAGCTGGGACTTTGGTGGTCAGGTAAATCTCGACACAGCGAGTGATCTGTTCGATATTATTGTTCGCGAACTGAAAGCAGTACAGGACGGTAAGATTACTGAAGCGGAAATTGATGCTGCAAAATCATATGCGCTCGGTCGTCATCAAATGGGCGCCCAGACTGTTTCGCAAATCAGCAATTTTTATACCAATCGTTATTTTGCGGATGGGGTCGTGAAAGAATACGATAAGGTGCCTGAATCTATTATGAAAACATCTCGTGATTTGATGATCTCGACAGCAACGGAATTCATC
>JAUPWL010000010.1 GCA_030916565.1 Patescibacteria group bacterium
TACCGTCCTGAAATACCGGAGAAATTACTGGGCAATCTATGCCACGACAAGAAAACCTATTAATGTATGCAAATGAAATCCAGCATTGTGTTAAATCAATTATAGCTCAGATGCCAGGTTATGTATACTGGAAGTATGAGAAAGATCATCGCTAAACCAGCCGACGAGCCGCGATCTGTTGCTGTGCGGAACACCGCATGGGTGTATGCGGGTGTGTTGGTTGTGATGGCGGTTGCGCAATTGTTCGCATTCGAGAAATTTGTCCCATTAATGGATGATTATTGGCTGCCTGGTGGGCACGGTACAGCGACACTGGTCGCGAGTATCGTCGTATTCATCGAAGTGTTTGCACTGCCGTTCTTACTGCGTATGTACGTATCTGATGGGATGCGATGGTTTAGTCTTGCTTGTAGTGTGTTGGTACCACTGATTTGGCTACGATTAGCACTGTACAGTACATTTGCTCAGGAATTATTAAAAAACGGCGGACTGCTCGGTACAAAGGTCGCTGTAAGTTCAGATGTTCAGTTGTTGGTCGCGTCACTCCTGTTGGTTGTGTCATTCTATGTCGTGCACGGTCTGTGGCCTGCCGCAAAAAAATAGTAGTACTTCTCAAATCCTTTTAGTATAATTAGGCCAGGTTTAAGAGGAATTGTATAGAGCTATGAACTATAGTCGACGTGTTGAAGCGAATTTGGTAGAGTTCTACGAACTCGTTCCTAATCTTCCCAAACATATTCGTGTTTGGTTGGCGAATAACGCGTGGCGTATCGCTCTAGCGGGAATAATTTGCTGTATCATTAACATGTTTTGGAATATTCCACTCTTTTTCACCTCTGTTGTTTTGAACTATATGACCGGAGATGTTCTGTCACCAGTGGTGCCATATGAGAATACTCAATTGACTCTGACATGGCTATCCATTCTGTTGATAATGGTCGTCTCTCTCATTACGGCGGTTATATTAGCTTTCTCTTTAAACGGTCTGCGTAACAAGGTGAAGTCTGGATGGAACGGACTGTACTATTCGCTGACGTTGAATATAGCGTGTGCCATAGCAGTCGTTGTAATAACACCTAACTGGAGGTCATTTATCACGATGGTCGTGGGTGCGTTGGTGACAGGGTATTTGTTATTCGAGATTCGGCCAGAGTTTCACCATGCAGTCCGCCCTAACTCTGAGCAAACAACATCTAAATAGCTAGTGATGATTAACCCTAGCCAATCAACAGATTGGATGGTATAATCTGTCAGAGTAAATCCACAATTATTGGGGATTGGCCAAGTGGTAAGGCAACGGGTTCTGGTCCCGTGATCGGGGGTTCGAATCCCTCATCCCCAGCCAAGTAGAACACAAGCCAGGAGATAAATACTCGAGCCCATCTTGACCCCCGTTTTAGGGGTCATTTTGGTTGGTTTGGTTATTTCGGCTATTTTGTCATAATTCAAAGATTTGTAAAATCTTAATCTATGAACCCGGTTCGAATCCCGTTTCCCAAACATGTTTTACTCATTCGCCAAAAATACCCACTCTTTATCTTGAGCCAGTGGGCCGACTACAGATGGGTCGACAGAACGTTTCCATGTGAGTTGTGTACTGTCAATTTCTCCAGATTTTGGATTTATATTTGTGTAGTGAACCACTTGGCTGTTATGTATTATGCTTGTATCAAGTTTTTCGGCATCATCTACACTGAGCCCGTCGAGCGGCACTTGTGCAGCCCATAGTACATCACGATGAGTCATTATTAACACGGCACCAGCGTCTGCCAATTCATTGAACACCGCACCAACTCTGTGCGAAACGGCAAGTATAGACTCTCCACCAGGCGGTACCCAGTGGAAAGGATGCTCATGCATAGCCATATAGCTCTCTGGATAAGTTTCTTTGTGCAGTAGTTGTGTCAGCCCCTGAACAACACCTCTATCTCTCTCTGCTAGCCTCGGTTCGTCAGTCCAGTTAGCAGACAAGCCTAATGAATCAGCGGATTGCTTGGTGCGTATTAGTGGCGAGGTAAGATATTGATCAAAGTATTCAAAATTGTAGATTCCAAAAATATATTTCGCAATCCATATACCCGCTATTTGCGATTGTTTATGACCTATTTCGGTCTGTTGTTCCTGCATCGGATGCTTTAGGGCTCGTGTGCCTTCTTGGCACCTTACATCGCCCTCGCTCTGACCATGACGAACGAGTACAAGGTGACGTGGCTTCAATAGTTCCATAGCTACACGGTACCATATATATGCTTGTTCCTAAATCTTCGAGTGATGTAAATCAGAACAATTAACGCTGTTATAGACAGTAAAATGAGCGCCAATGAATAAGACTGCGTTCGCTGGTATGTAAGTCCGAGTAAGAGCGGCGGCAGAAAACCGCCAAATCCACCAGCGGCACCAACTATACCTGTGACGCTGCCCATTACTTCAGGTTTTGCAAGTTTGCCTACTAGCGCGAACACTGCACCATTGGCGCATCCAAGTACAAAAGCAAGCGAGAGATACGCACCAGTTGTTTGCGGTTCCAGCGTTGGCTGTAGCGCTACGAACGCTGCTAGAACAATAGTACTACCGAGTGATCCTATCACGACTCTCTTCGCACCAACTTTATCGCTGAACCAGCCGCCAACAGGTCGGGCGATTGTAGCGAGCAACACGAAGCCAGCAGCTCGCGATGCGGCATCGGTCAGCGATAACCCATATGAAACAGTGAGCAGTACAGGCAGGTACACACCAAACGCTACGAAGGCGCCAAATGTCACAGCGTATATTGATGATAGATCCCAGGTCAGTCGTGATTTTGCGGCCGTAATAAGTCGATTCACTGCAGATCCATTTGTTGGCTTCCACCCTGGAGCGTTCTTTCCTAAAATTATGAAAACTACTGCCATTAGCACCAGCAGAGCAGCAACAATAGCGAATGTTATATCGCGGCCAAATTCGCTTGCCAACCGCGGGGTTGCGAATCCTGAAAGCGCCGTTCCCGCGTTACCCATACTATATACTCCGAGTACGAACCCGCGTCGCTGCGGCGGAAACCAAGCACTCACAAATGGTATACCAATAACGAACGCTGCTCCGCCTAGCCCAAGAAAAATAGCAGTAATCAAAAACTGTCGGTAATCTTCGGCAAATGTCAGCGCAAAAACGGGTATGGAGGTCAGCAAACAGACGACAGCAAACATTGCCTTGCCACCGAATTTGTCTGTTAGCATACCAAATCCGATTCGGCCAAGTGAGCCGATAATAACGGGCACGGCAAGTAGGAATGAGAGCATTACCGGCGTTAATGTTAACTCATTGGCAAGTTTTGGCCCAAGTGGACTTAACAATGACCACGCCCAAAAATTTAGAATAAGCGCTAATGTGGCAATGCCGAGAGCAAGATATGCTGCAGGAGATGGTCTCAGTACTTTTTGTTTCGACATATCACTATATAGATGCTTCCCAGTCAAAGAAAACGTTGTCTTCACGGTGGCCACCGCGGCCTTTTCCTATGTGTGCAAAGCTTTCGACGAACTCGATTGAATGGATATACTTTGCCATCTTGTACCCATATTTCTTCTCACAACGTAGGCGAAGTGGAGCGCCATACCTGATTGGCAGCGGCTCACCGTTCATCTCGTATGCTAAAATCGTTTGTTTGTCGAACATATCGCTCAGCCTGAGGCCAGAGTAGTAAGGATTACCCTCATCGTCAATATCATAGCAGTAAAAAATGACGTACTTTGCGTTCATTTTTGGCTTGCACATCTCAACTACGTCTCGCATTGGTAGACCGCCCCATTCCGCAACGGCAGTCCATCCTTGAATACAGTTATGCTTGGTGATCTGGTCTTGTTTTCGTAAGTTTTTAATGTCTTCAAGAGACATCTCAAGTGGATTTTCTACCAAACCATATACTTTTAGCTTCCAGTCTTTGAAGCTATTTGCCTGTAATTGCGCATATTCTTCGGACTTTGGGGGATAACCATTGACACGAAAGAATGGTGAAATATCTTTTTTCGTGTAATGCTGATTAGACTTCATCCTTCCAAACAATAATCGCACTACAGGTGTATAAAACTTTGTGAGAATAGTGCGTAAGCGTACTTGATCGCCAAGAGTGAAGAACGATGCCCATATATTAAAGGCGACGAGTAAAATGAGCGCCGTCAAGAAGAGGGTCAGAGCGAGAGCGAAGTCGACATCTGTGCTGCCCAGTGTTATTCGCTTGATACTGTCATAGAAGTGAAAACCCAGAGCCATGGTTACATGCACAAGTACAAATAATGAGAACAGAACCATTGCGATAAAGTGTAGGCTTCTGGCAACCTGGCGGCGATCGCCAAATAGTTTAAGAAAACCGGGATATTTTGCCACCAAAGCTGGTGATAAGGCCAGACCGGTGATAACTGATAATGGTGCCAGGATGAATACGACACCCGCGTAGGTAAGCTGTTGCAGGGCGTTATACGAGGCACCTTCGGGCGGCACATTCAGCGTTAGGTACTGATACATGGTGTCAATGGCGCGCGAAAATATACCAAAGTCAGTAGGAATTAAACGCTGCCACTGATCGCTAAAAAATAGAAATCCTATATATGTAATTCCTGTTAAAACCCAGATGATAGCAATAGTAAAGTGCCAGTGTCGCGCGGAACCCAAGTTATGGGTGCCACCAGGTAATGCAAGTTTACCTGGATCCTCCGCTTCATCTAGAGATGTCCATAGCTTATCTTTTGGCATGATCTTTTTGCCAAAACGTAACCAGTGATTGTCGTCGGTGGTGTGATCGGTCCAATATAGCTTAGGATGGTCAAACAAAATTTGTATACCGCTACGAATCAGCAATATAAGACAAAAAAGATTGATTAAATGTAAAATTACAATAATTATCGGGAGTTCTAGCGATTCGCTCATAATATAATAATAGCGCTTATGTCGCGTACTGTGAAATACCCCGACTGTTAACAGATATAATCCACTTTAAGATAGCTTGGATCTATACGGTAAACAGGACTCAGCCTGGTCTAGTCTGCAGCACAAAGTATGCAAGCCTTCCAGTATTCTACTTAACCCAGGTGAATCATGGGTCTACACTAATAAAGTTCAACATATCGCAGACTAACTGCTGGCTAACTGACCTTCGCATGATCTCACAGCTGTCACTTTGAGATAATATATTCAAGCTGCCTTCCCATATAATCTCATCGTCGATGATAGCAATCTTTCGATGGTGCTTAACGGTATACAGCACTATTATTCCGATACTTTGCATATCCTGCACGGCTTTGTATGCCTGATCGATATATTTGCCCTCATGTTCACTTGGAGGTCGCGTGTTCACTGTAATCTGAAGACCTCTTTGGCATGCTCGCCTCAATATGGGCAAAAGCATATCCATTCGCTTTGTTGTCATGAACGGACTCTCAATATAAATGCCGTGGCTCGCACGCCCAAGATCTTTTATGAATGCTTTGTAGAATGTTTCGTTATCAAATAGTCGTGAACTGCAAAGCGCGGTTGTATCAATGCTATTGGAGAATAGTCGCTTAAACATCGCTATTCTCCACATCCTCGTCTCCGTCTTCTATTTCGACAATGCCTAGGTTATCTAGTCCGATCAAAGTTCTATAATCGTCCCTTATGTCCAGCCATAGAAAATACCCGCCGTCGTAGCGGGTATTTTCTATGGGTGCGAATAGTATAAGTAGTGGTAGATATAAATGTGCCCCTCATATCGCTGAGGGGCGGGCGCCGTCCGTGGTGACGGGGGTGTTGGTCAGAGGTCGTTCGGAGGGTTGGGGAAGCGCCGGCGATGCGGCAACGAGGTGATGTCATCACCTCGCGGCATGCTCTTGGCGCCACCGGCCAGGTTGGCCAGCGCCAGCCAGAACAGCAGCGCGCCGCCCACGATGAGGACCACGATGCCGCTGCCGACACCCCATGCCCAGGCGTACTGCTCAGCCGCGTGGGCCGTCCACTGCCACCAGCCCACCAGGCAGGCGACGATGAACAGCAGCGGGTAAGCCGCCATCACACCCAGGTGTCGTGTGAACGTCTTGTCGAACGAAGCCATGGCTTCGAGCCTCTCTGTGCGGGAGCACTTCTGAATAGTGCTCACATACTTTAAATTATAGCACTTTTATTTATTATTGTCAATATAAGGCCTTTCGTTTGCAATACGCTGTTCGCCATAACTAAAGCAGTGTATACTACAACCATGAAAAAAAGCATAAGCGGATTTACTATTATTGAACTTTTGGTCGTTATTGTAATTGTCGCGCTACTTGCAATTGTTTCGTTCGTAAGCTTCAATGGCGCTACCGACAGGGCACGCAACGCCCAAACTATTAATGCTGCTGCCCAGTGGGCTAAAGCACTCAAGCAATATCAAACGCGCAACGGAGCGTATCCAGCTGTAGATAGTTGCCTGGGAGATAACTACAAATGGGGAATCAATGCTAGCGCTACTCAGGGCACAGAAGTTGGACAGTGCCGGCAAGATAATGCAGGCTTTGGAGTTCGTTCTGAAACAGCATTTTACACAGCAATGGCCCCATACATCACCAGCAACCCAACGCCTGGTATGATTACGGCAAGCAACTCGGCTACGTCCTGGTTCCGGGGACTTTACTATTACAGAGACACAGGTAACGCTGCACGGCTTGAATTGACACTAAGCAAAAGTGCCGGTACATGCCCATCAGACGTTGGCGGGTATAAGCGTAATGGTACCGGATCGACACTTTCTAATGGCAATCTTCTTTGCCAGTACAATATTGGTACTACCATTGGGTACGATTAAGATTTTTTCAAAAATCCGCCAAGTATATCATCGACCACACTACCATCACCGTTTTTATCAAGCATCGCAGTCGCAAGCTGCGTCAATGGGCTACCATCGTTCGTTTTTTGATTTTTTAATAAATCAGACAGACCGCCTACATCGAGACCATCATTTGCTTTCTTTTTACCCAAGTAGGCCATAACGAGTGGTGCAAGAAAGGTCAATATTTTGACAACCGTAGCGGTGTCTACTCCCGTTTTGGTTGCCACTTGTTCAGCAGCCGCTGAGGTTTTGTTGCCAAATACGTGATCGAGGATTTTACTGCCATCAGTACTGCTATCGCCACCCGTAAACAAACTGGTTAAGCTTTCTAACAGTGAGCCCCCTGTGTGGTCTTTCTCCACCGCTGCATCAAGGCTTGCAGCGCCGTCTGCGCTAGCTGTGTTATTGCCCATTTGCCCCAAAATGATCGGCAACCCAGCCACAACAACCTTCTCGACCGTTGATTGATCAGTCTCCGTAGCGTTACCGATTTTTGTCGCTACATTACCCTTAATAATGTCGTTTATTGCAGCTTGTACGTCCATATTCCTCCTAGTGGTGAATTACTTTTGGCAGTTTCTTTGCCTGTACGATAAATGTTTCGAGCTCATTGACGCTCGGGACGCGGCGCACAAGGCGATTGGCATTATTATACTCAACAAGCTCAGCGTAAAGACTTTCCGCACTTCTGTAGGCAAGTTTTGGCACGGTACACACGCCAGCGCTACACAAAAGTTCCGCATATTCACCGCCAATCCCATCTATACGAAAAAGATCGGCCATATGGACCCATCGTTTTATCATTTCATCAGTTAAGTGCGTTTCATCCGCCAACCGCATTCGGGCAGTTGATGTTGAACCCGCCTCAATCAGTTGCTCTGTCGTGCGCACACCTGCGGCGCGCAGCGTATCAGCATAGGCCTCGCCGATACCTTCAATGTCTTTGATGCTTGCCATGGTCTTTTGTAACCTCCTTGCTTGCCTCAAATATATGCTGCCCCTATTATACGCTTTATTATCACAAAAATTGTACAGAATATTAGTAGGTATCTAGTAAAGTATTTTATGCACAAGCGTTATCCTGTATACTAAACCTTAGTATGAATAATAATGAAAAACACTCTATGGGCCAGTACCTGCGTGCTGTCAATTATTTGACTGCCGCACAAATCTTTTTAGCAGATAATCACCTGATGAAGCGACCGGTGACGTTTGATGACGTAAAAAGCCGCTTACTTGGCCACTGGGGAAGTGGCCCAGGCATCAACTTCGCCTACGCGCACTTGAGCCGCTTTGCTAAAAAGTATGACCAAGACATGATGTTTGTACTTGGCCCTGGCCACGGCTTCCCGGCCTTGCAAGCCAACTTATTCCTGGAGGGTACGTTGTCTCACGTCGATCCAAGCCTGCAGGTTAATTTAGATGGTATTCGCCGACTCTGTCGCGAGTTTAGTTGGCCATATGGCTACCCGAGCCACTCTAATCCTGAAACACCCGGAGTAATCCTTGAAGGAGGCGAGCTTGGTTACGCGCTCAGCACCAGCTATGGTGCAGTCCTCGACAATCCCGACCTCATGGTGGCATGCTTGGTCGGTGACGGCGAAGCCGAAACTGGCCCAACCGCTGGTGCATGGCACCTCAACAAGCTGGTAAATCCTCGCAAAGATGGGGTGGTGCTGCCAATCCTCCACCTCAACGGTTACAAGATTAGTCAGCCAACTATTTTTGGACGTATGAGCAATTACGAGCTTATGACCCTCTTTAGCGGCTATGGCTACGAACCACGAATTGTTGATACAACGAAAGACGGCGACAACCCGCATGATGTAATGGCCGAGGCACTTGACTGGGCCCATGGCCTGATTCAAGAAATTCGCGAGAGTACTGATACGGTTAGCCCACGCATGCCAATGATTATTATGCGCACACTCAAGGGTTGGACGGGCGTCAAAGAGTTGCCAAACGGTGACAAAATCGAAGGCAACTGTCTTGCTCACCAGGTAGTGCTTAATGAAGCTAAAACAGATGAGGCACAGCTGAAGCTACTCAACGAGTGGCTTGGTAGTTATAAGTTCGACGAACTTTATTCAGAAGCCAATGGGTTTGGCAGTTTTGTACAAGATATTATTCCGGAAAATCCTGAAAAGCGATTGGGCCGCAGCAAGCACGCTCATGGTGGAAGCGCTGTTTACAAACCGCTCAACCTACCAAGTGTTGAGCAGTTCGCTGAAGATGCCATTGTACCTGGTACGATTGGGTCAAGCTCAATGCGTCGCACCGGGCTGTACTTAGAAGAAGTCTTTCGTCGCAATGCAGATACCAAGAACTTCCGTTTTATGAGCCCAGACGAAACCTACAGCAACAAGCTTGACGACGTATTCAAGGCAACCAGCCGTAGTTGGCAATGGCCAATTATGAGCTGGGATAAAGACCTCAGTCAAGATGGACGAGTGATGGAAATGCTTTCGGAGCACAACATGCAAGGCCTGATGCAAGGCTATGTGCTTACTGGGCGCCACGCGATGTTCGCCAGCTACGAAGCCTTCTTGCAAGTGGTGAGTAGCATGGTTGACCAATATGCCAAATTCCTTACGCAAAGTCGTGGTGTCGCCTGGCGCGGAACCATTCCAAGCATCAACTACATCCTCACGAGTAGTGGATGGCGCCAGGATCACAACGGCTTTAGCCACCAGAACCCCGGCTTTATCGATGATTTACTGCGTCGGCAAAGCAACTTCAGCGATGTGTTCTTCCCAAGCGACGGCAACACAACGCTTGTATGCCTTGAAAAAATGCTCACCAGCGTACGACAAATTAATGCTATCGTGGCCGGTAAAACCGTTGAACCTCGGTGGTTGAGCGCAGATTTGGCGCGCAAGCAGGTAGAGGATGGTTTGATGATTTGGGATTTCGCAAGCCAAGAAAACCCAGACCTTATCATGGCCGCTTGTGGTGATTACCCGACTAAAGAAACAATGGCTGCTATCGACATCATTAAAACTGAGCGCCCAGAAGTGAAATTGCGCTGCGTCAATGTATCGTCGCTCACTACTATGGGCTTTGGTACGCTCAACAATACTGCCGATCAAAAGTTTTTCGATTACATCTTTACTGCAAATAAACCTGTCATATTTAACTTCCATGGCTACCCGCAAACAGTTAAAAGCGTTCTTTTCAACTATGCAGTCGATAGTACGCGTTTTGACGTGCGCGGCTACAAAGAAATTGGAAGCACAACCACACCATTTGATATGCACGTGCGCAATGAAACCAGTCGCTATGACCTTGCAATTGCCGCATTTAAGCAGCTTGGTCACGATGGTGTGATACCATTTGAAGAAGCAGAGCACCTTGCCGCAAAGTACCGTGCGAAAATCGATGCAAACACCGAATATATCAAGAAAAATGGCATCGATTTGCCAGAGCTTGATGCCTGGGTATGGCCAGCTGCACGCAGTATGGAGCGCGTTAAAGAAGAGGAATGGCACGGTCAAACCAACTAGGTAACTATGGTGGGCATGATTCTTGTTGCAAACCCCGGAAGCTCTAGCCGCAAATATGCGCTATATGATGCTGATCTAGCACTAAAAGCTCAGCTGCACTTTGAAATTGCAGATGATGCACTAGTTTGCACACTGCACGGCCCAGACGAATCACACCAGATTCAACTTGATTTTGAAAAACTCTCTGAATCTGCGTCGCACGTCGAACGACTATTTAAAAGCTCCGGCGTGCTCGGCGAGTCTGAAACAATTAGCAGCGTTGGCCTGCGTATCGTGGCGCCCAGTAGCTATTTTATGCAAGATCATATCATCACCGATGAAGTAGTAGACAAACTACAAGCACTCTACGACTTTGCGCCCATTCATATTGATGCGACACTTACCGAGCTGCGCCACTTAAAAGAACAGTTCTCGCAAATGACTATAGTGGGGGTAAGTGACAGCGCTTTTCATGCGACAAAACCAAATTACGCTTGGAACTACGGTATTGATATCCATGATAGCGATCGTTTAGATATTAAGCGCTTTGGTTATCATGGGCTCTCAGTCTCCGCTAGCGTCGATATGCTATGGGGCGCAGGCAAACTGCCGCCAAAGGTCATCATATGCCACCTTGGCAGTGGCTCGTCAGTCACTGGCGTCTACCACGGCAGGAGCATCGATACAACAATGGGCTATACGCCGCTCGAAGGTGTAGTGATGGCAACACGTAGCGGCTCGATCGATGCCGGTGCCGTCCGCGCCCTTAAACGCGAACTTTCGATGGATGACGAGCAGCTTGAAGATTACTTGCATACCAAAGGCGGCCTGATGGGCCTTGCTGGCAGCAATGATATCCGAGAGCTCCTGGATAGAGAGACTGATGGCGACCACATGGCACACCTTGCGTTAACAACCCTTGTTCACTCCTACCACAAAGCGATTGGCAGCATGATGGCGGCCTTAAATGGCTGCGACTTACTCGTGTTCACCGGTACAGTAGGGGAGCGAAGTGCTGTCTTGCGCAAACGAATTGTTGCCCACCTCGAATTTCACGATTTTATCCTTGATGGCAACCTGAATGAGCAATGCACTACGCCTCAAAAGCTAACGGCTATCAACCAAGCTGCTAAGTCACGTCCAATTTTTGTTATACCAACCAATGAATCACTTGAAATTGCAAAACATGTACGCAATGTCATGAAGCAGGTACAATAAATACCAACTATCATAAACGGAACACGCTATGGCCAACTTATACTCCTGGATCCATGACCTCGTAGGCAACCACAAATCAGATAAGCTTGCGCAGCAGCATGAAGCCAACTTAGCAAAAGCAAGCAAGCGCTACGGCAAGTTTGGTCGGTCCATACGAGTGCTCGGACCCGGAGTTGTAACTGGAGCAGCCGACGATGACCCGAGCGGAATCGCAACCTATTCTCAAGCAGGTGCCGTGTACGGTTATGGGTTGCTGTGGCTTTTTCCCATTATGTTTCCACTCCTATTGGCAGTTCAAGAAAGCTGCGCTCGTATTGGTGCAGTTACCGGTGATGGCCTGGCAACAGTCCTCAAAAAGCACTATAGCAAAAAGGTTCTCTACTCAGCGGTTATCCTTGTTGTTGTCGCCAATACCGTAAACATCGGCAGCGACTTGGCCGCTATGGCAGCCACGACACAGTTGTTGTTCCCTGAAGCACCATACATTGGACTGGCTATCTTTTTTGCGCTTCTGTGTGTGCTCCTACAAATATTTGTACCCTACCGTACCTACGCAAAAATTCTCAAGTGGCTCGCCATTGTATTGTTTGCGTATCCTGTGACGGCATTTATTGTTGGCCAGCCGTGGACCGAAGTACTCACACGCACATTTGTGCCAAACGTCACAATAAACAAAGAAACGATTTATATTATTGTCGGTATTCTTGGTACAACCATTAGCCCTTATTTGTTCTTCTGGAACACAAGCGAAGTGGTAGAAGACGAGGTAGAAGAACACCGCATCAAAACATCATCGGGCACCGGTATCCCACGTATTTCAAAAGCGTTTATTCGCAAAATTCGCCTGGACAATATTGCAGGCATGAGCCTGGCAAGTATATCTGCATGGTTTATTGTCATCGCCTGTGCCTCAACATTGCACGCCCATGGCATTACACAAATTGAAAACGCCAACGATGCCGCCGCAGCACTAGAGCCACTTGTGCAAGGGTTTCCGCATGCAGGGCTAATTGCTAAACTCTTATTTTCGGTTGGCATCATTGGCATTGGGCTATTAGCTGTACCAGTACTCGCTGGTTCATCAAGCTATGCGATTAGTGAAGCGCTCGGCATCAAAGAGGGACTATACCGCAAGTTCAAGAAGGCCCATGGCTTTTATGAGTTGAACGAAAGCGGCGAAAAGCGAGCATTTTATGGCGAACCAAAGAACAAATCAATTGTCGCGTTCGCTGGCATCTATAGTTCGTGGGAAGGCCCGGACGGAACCGTGCACGATACGTACGCTATTTTAACCACCGAACCTAATCAGGATATGCCCGATTCGAGAATGCGCATGCCGATCATCATTAATCCAGACGACGAAGCGAGGTGGTTGGATCCAACGGTGACAGACGACGGTTCGATATATGTAATGTTGCGTCCAGCACTCAGTGGATCGTTGAACGTATACGAAGTCAGTCCAGCGGTACATTCACCAAAAATGAATCAGCCAAACCTTATCAAAAAATTACAAAAATAAAAATATAGTATACGATTACTCATGTATAGCGCCAGACTCCGGCATTTTTTCTATGTTGGTTTGGTAATACCTTTCACAGTTTCTCTAGAGGAAATTTATATAATAAAAATAGTGATGAGTAAATACTTATGGTACATTGCTCGTGTGGCGTTGTTGACGATTGTCTATTTAGTGTGTGCGGAATTAAGTGAGAAGACAATAGTTCCAGGCGAGGCCGCGACGCTGATTTGGCCATCAGCAGGAGTGGGGATTGCGGCGCTGTACATATTTGGATATAGATTGTGGCCGGGTATTGCACTGGGCGTTTTGTTACACAGTACATCGGATATGCGTCCGTTTTTCCCATTTGCTATGTGCGCGGCATTGGGGGCAACCATAGCGGCGGTGATCAGCGTCTATCTACTGAAAAAAACACAGTTCGACCGATCGTTGACTCGTATGAGGGATGTAACAAAGTTCGTCATCTATGCCGGACTATTAGCACCGACTATCAGCGCAACAATAGGTGTCGGCGGATTGGTCTGGGGGCAGATTATTGGACCAGAACAATTTCTCTATACGTGGACGACCTGGTGGATCGGTGACGCACTCGGTATTTTGGTATATGCACCGCTGCTGTTGGTATGGGACAAAACATCTTTGAAAAAAATTCTGACATTGCGCAAGGGCGTGTTCATTACGGCGGTCTCAACATTATTGCTACTCGCCATTATGGTAGCTTTTGTTTTTGGGGTGTTGCCCCTCTCGCCTGAGGGAATTAATCCTTATAAATACGCCATTATGCCACTGATGCCTATTATCGCACTATATTTCGGCCAGCGTGGTAACGTGACGGCTATGGCGATTGCTTTGACACTGGCAATTATATTTACTGTTATTCGCTATCAACCTGGCCAAAGTTATTATCTGACCCTAGGTATATTGCAACAGGCTGTTGCGGTGCTGTCGTTGTCATTTATGTACGTTGCGGCAGCAATTGGCGAACGGGATGCCAAAAAACGTGCATTGGTGCGACGTGCTATTGAGCTGGATGAAAAGCGGGCATATTTTCAACAGCTGAGCGATGCCAAGGACGAGTTCATATCAATTGCGTCACATCAGTTACGATCACCGGCTACGGGTATCAAGATGCATTTAGGTATGTTGCGGACGGGGATTTTGGGCAACGTCAGTTCTGAACAACAGGCGAGTATCGATGCTGCCTATGAGACAAATGAGCGATTGATCATGACAATAGAAGATTTGTTGACGACGGCGGAATTGGATGCCGGCGGATTGGCGTTGGCACGTGAGAAGGTTGATATCAAAGAATTGTTACAGTCTGTGGTAGATAGTTTAACCACGGTAGTTTCAGGGCGCGATCAGACTGTTGAGATATACTATGGACCAGGTCAGTATATACGTAAGATCGATCGCAAAAAATTCTCTATTGCGATCGAGAATATTATCGAAAATGCAAGTAAATATTCACACCCAAAAACGACTGTTCATGTCGGTCTGGCAAGACGAGGTGATAGGATTATCATTACCGTTCGGGACGAAGGAGTGGGGATCGTCAAAAAGGATATTCGCAAACTCTTTAATAAGTTTGCACGTATACCCAATGAACTGACTACAGAGAGAGGTGGCAACGGGTTAGGGCTGTATCTAGTGAAAGAGATTGTGGAATCACATGGGGGGCGGATTAGCGTGAAGTCGGAACCTGGTGTCGGCACGACATTCACCATAAGTATCTAGCGTCCGGTAAATTATCTTACGGTCGAGGAGACGGTTTGAACGTATAGTGTATTAATAAGTACTGGGGAGTGAAATATGAGTTTGATTATTGCGTTATTGATTGGCGGACTAGTGGGATGGTTGGCAAACAGAGTTACAGGTCGTGAGGATGGCATCATCATGACGGTCATCATCGGTGTAATCGGATCGTTAATCGGCAGTTTTGTTTCGTCGGTGATTGTTGGTACTGATTTGGCAAATCTCGCATTTTCTTGGTCCGGTATATTCTGGTCATTTGTCGGTGCATTGGTATTGGTGTTTATTCTTAATTTTTTCCAACGTGGATCACATCACCCTGCATAATGAATATTCATAGAAAACAGGCGCCAAAATAGTGCCTGTTTTTGTTGTGATTTGGTGTTATACTGAAAATCACTTAAACAAGGATAACCATTATGGCGAAACACGAAGGAACAACAAACGTCAAAGTATTTAAAGATCATGGACCGGCAGGATTCGCCGCGTTTGTGGCATTCGTTGGTGCATTTGTTTATTTTGCACGCGACGCACAAGATTTTGTGGCGTATTTTAACGCATTTGTGAACGCGCTCGTATGGCCAGGAATTCTGCTATACAATATTTTGAGTACGCTCAAAGTCTAAATTTGCCGCATAATTCAAACAGTCGCCGTTACGGCGGCTGTTTTTGTAGCTCGCTGTATCTGGGGATGGCCTGGTATACTAAAGATGATGATGAATAGAAAAGAACTCGTTGAAAAGCTCAAAGCACTCGGGCTACCTATGGGTTCTTTTGTGGTTTTTGGTAGTGGTCCTTTGGCTGCGGCTGGGATTCGCGAGACGAACGATATCGACCTACTCGTCAATGGTAGGTTGTATGCGCATATGAAGGAAAATGGATGGAGCGAAAAGCTTGGCGCCAACGGTGAACATATGCTCGAAAATGGTGATTTTGAAGTCAGCCGAAGCTGGAAATTCGGTCCGTACAATCCGCACTTTAGTGATCTCTATACTGCAGCCGACATCTTTGATGGTATACCTTTTGTGAATTTGCACGAGGTACGTACGTGGAAAATTCAATCTTCGCGGCCAAAGGATCGGCGAGATATTGAATTAATCGATCGGTACATGGCGAAAAAAGGCTGGGCGTGAAACGCAAAGGTATCAGTCTGATTGGTATGCCTGCAAGCGGCAAATCAACGATAGGTCGTGAACTCTCTCAAACACTCGGATTTCCTCTCCTTGATATCGACAAGTGGATGGAAGAGTATGAAAATCTGCCATTAAAACAGGCGATTGCTCAAAAAGGCGTAGCCTATATTTTGGCGCTTGAATCCCGCTGTGTTCGCGAGCTAGATTTGCACGAGACCATCGTGTCGACACCAGGGAGTATTATTTATAACGACGTTGTCGAGCCTCTAAGGATGCAGACAAATATTGTATGGTTGAATGTTCCTTTTGAAACCCTCGAAAAACGTTTAGCGCCGGATGTGAATAATGAACGAGGTATTATTGGGCTCGCCGAAAAGGGGCTGCGTTGTTTATATGAAGAGCGGTTGCCTCTCTATCAGCAATGGGCGCAGTACACGATTGACTGCGAGAACAAGCAGCAATATGAAATCACACAAGAAATTATCGACCTCTTTGGTAATTGAGTAATTTTGATTATTATGTTATTATATCGTTCGAGCTATCAATTCCAATGATACTGGAAGAGAGTTGTACATGTATAACAATGATTGGATGTATGATGCGCCGGAGCGATTTAAATCCGGTCAATTTATTTTGTCGAGGAACAACACCAAGACTCAGCACAAGGGCTACGTCGATATTGTAAAGGTGCGACGACGCCTGACGCATCGCGGCAGACGGGTTGTGTTCAAACTGGTGGCGACTGAGTATCGTAATTTTCTTGGCAAGGTATCGAGCCAGCGGAACGCTATGACGACATTCACATACGATATGAGTAACATGAACTATATCGAACATGTCGATGGTGTTCTGGAAATCGTCAGCGATGTACAGCGACTTGTACTGTTTCCTGCTGGATATTATCAGCCCAACGACTGGCATTCGTGGTTCTCGATGTCATCCCCACCATCAACGCTCAACAGATAGTATTACCCCCGGTGATTGGTACGATTGTACCTCTCGCCGGGGGTATTTTCTTTTCTGCTATACTATCGGTATGACAAAACCAGAGGCAAGACCACGACCATATGTCGGCGTCAGCGGCGTGGTAAATCACAAATACAATCTACCAACTGGACAAACGGTGACGGAACCTCAAGATCTATTCGTTGAGGCGTATGCCGATACTGCCGGATTGTTCAAAACGAATCGTATGTTGGCCCTTGGCGTTAAAGCGACGCATATGACACAGTTTCAGAGTCGTGAAAACAAATATGGCCGTGAGTGGTATCCGGTCGGTGATGAATTAACAACTGCACTGCGTCCGAATCGTACGAATCCGAATGTAACGGCTGTCGCACAAATATATTTGGATAAAAATCATGTTAGTAATTCACATTATCGTGATGTGCTGGTAGAGGCAATCGCGACACGTGGTCAACAATGGCTACAGGCGATTCAATTCGACATGTTGCCATGGCATGGCAACGAGGGTATGTTGCGGTTCGCATCGGGCGTTCGTGAGGACTATGATGTAACGGTTATACTGCAATGCTACAAAGACATCATGGATGAATTGGGTCCGAAGCGTGTCGTGCAGCGACTGGGCCGCTATGCGTACGGTATTGATTACATACTATTCGATGCATCGCATGGGACCGGACAGCGTATGGACGCACGGCGACTCGGTGATTTTTTGCATGAAGCATATTCATCGACTGCACTGCGTCATGTAAACTTTGCTGTAGCTGGCGGTCTGGACGCACAAACCGTACGTGAGGATTTGCCGGGACTACTGGCCAAATATCCTGAGTTGTCGTGGGATGCCGAGGCTAAATTACACCCCATAAATAATATGGCGAAACGACCTTTACAGATGGATATTACCAAGGCGTATTTGCAAGCATCAACCGACGTCATAAAAAAATCCTCGGCATAATGCCGAGGATTTTTATCTCTGATGACCTAGTGGTGCATCAGCCAGTACATGATACCGAATCCAATCATCGGTATTGCAAAGAATAGGGCTAGCCCGATTGGTGAACCCCATGAGAACCATGATCCCCATGCACGCCAGTTTTTATGCGTGAGTTCGTACCAGTCTTTACCTTCTTCTTCTTGCAACTTCTTTTTTTCGTTGTGGTTCATTACGTAACCCCGTCTAGTTTTCTTAAACCGGTTATTCGACTATTCCCGGTGCTCGACCGAGTGAAAACCGCGTTCCCATTGTGGCTGTGAGCTGCAGCCGGGCTTGCAAGACGGATTTATATCAAGAACATTCTATCATAAATGGAATGAAATGTCAGACCTATGCTTTAAGCTAATTATTAGCAAATACACAGTGTCCTATAAGTATTATTTGACATGATGGATATAGTGCTTCGGTCGGAGCATATAAATGAAAGGAATAGTGTGAAAAAAACGAACAAAAAATCGCTCGTCGCAGCATCGATCGTGGGGTTAGTTGGCGCAGGGATGATTGGTACCGGTGCTATGGTGAGCGCCGAATCAAACATGACATCAAACGATCCAAGGTCGAGTTTGGTCGATAAACTATCGTCGACATTTAACCTCGATAAAACAAAGGTACAAGAGGTGTTTGATCAGCAGCGTGCTGATATGCATGCAAAACGAACGCAAGAAGTAACAAGTAGACTAGACTCACTCGTCTCTGCAGGTACGATTACGTCTGCGCAAAAATCAGCGATTCAGACAAAATTGGCTGAGTTAAAGAAAGAACATGACGCAAACAGAGATACGATGAAGAATCTATCTGAGACTGAACGTAAGGCCACTATGGATAGTAAGCGTACATCGTTAGAGAAGTGGGCGTCAGAGCAAGGAATTGATCTGTCGAAACTTGATGGCGTGTTTCGTGGACCTGGCGGACACGGTGGTCCTGGCGGTCCTCGTCCATAATAGACTGTTGCCCGTCATTCAATACCGCCCGAATATCCGGGCGGTATTGGTTAGGCTGTTTTGTCTTCGATGACTGAAAGGATATTGCCCGACGGGTCTTTGAACCACGCGATTGATGGTCCATATTTTTGTTGATCTGGTGATCGCAAAATACCTTTTTCGTCCTGGGTTGCACCGGTGTAAAGATTGTCGTACATTTCGAACTTTACGCCTTTGGCGATTAATTCATCAACAGCGGCAACGATATCGCTAACAACAAAGTTCAGTACCGTGTATTCTGCTGGTTTGTGGTCGGGTTTTACGTACATGAATGTCGTACTGCCACTTGGCAGTTTGTAGCGAAGCCCCATTTTTTCATCCTCGATCTCGAGCCCGACTATGTTGCTATAAAAATCTCTGGTAGCATCTGCGTCGCTGACGGAAAAGCCGTTAAATACAGTGAGTGTATTCATATTAATTCTCCTTACTTCTACTATACGGTCATACAAGAAGGCGCCCTAATGGGCGCCTCTAAATGTGACGGGTAGTATTAGAATTGTGCGACTGCTTGTGCGTTACGTTCCGGAGATACCCATAGGCTTGAGGCGTTTGATTTGAGCATCATTTTTTTTGGACTTAGCAGGCAGCGGATGATGGCAGTAAACTGCACTATATTCATCAAATACATAATGAAGTACATGACGGGAGCATAGGCAATCATTTTTAGTTTCTGTGCCAGTGTCATGTGCTCGTCGGGCATGATGTTCCATGTAAGATATATCGTGATCGTCATGTAAGCGCCAACGATTAAGGACGAACTGTGAATGTATGCCATCGAGATGTAAATGACATATGCAATGACGAGAGGTTCAAGAAGGACGATAAGCTCACCGAAAAAGGCCATAGGAATGCGATACCAAGTAAGAGTCTTACTGTATATGTTGTTATTGTTCGCAAAAAGCTGACGATTTTTTATAAGCGCCTGGAGGTTACCGAGTTTCCAACGGTAGCGCTGTCGCATGAGGGCCTTGAACGTTTGGACGCCTTCGGTCATCGCGAGAACATCGACACCATAAATAACTTTGTTTTTCTTGTTGCCTTGGGCGACAACTTTGAGGCTGAGGGCGATGTCTTCGGTCTGAATATCATCACTATAAAAACCAACTTTTTTAAGTGTATTCATACGATACGTTGATGCGACACCACCGACAATGAATTCAGAATTGGTGACTGAAAAGAATTTTTTTGAACGATAGCCAATCATGTATTCAAATTTTTGGAGAAGTCCGAGGATGGTATAACTATCCATGACGCGCACGTTGGCAGCGACGCCGACAACATCTGGATCATTAAAGTATCTGACTGCATTTCGGATGGCATCTTTATGGAGTACGGAATCTGCGTCAAGTGTCATGACAAGATTACCTTTAGCGCGGTGGCGAAGTGCGTGATTGAGGGCACCAGCCTTGCCGACGTTTTTGTTCTTGTACATCAGTGTAATATTTTGTTTGGGATGGCTTGTAATGTATTCACGTACTAACCTTTTTGTGGCGTCTTTTGATTTGTCATCAATAACGATGATTTCAAGATTTTTGTACGTACTCTTGCTGATAGTCTCGAGACAACGAACGATACCCAGCTCTTCGTTGTGTGCTGGAATGAGCAGACTGACGAGAGGGAGTTTTTTAGTATTCTTCTTGGCTTTTGCGGCCGCACGGAAACGTAGAATATCATAATAGTTTGCGCCAACGAGGTAAAAGCCAAAATGAATCACATTGATAATACTAATGACGATAAAAATGTAATACAGGACGGTGAGAAGCATTACTTTACGCCCACTAAATGAAATACGACGAGATAGCGGTTCTCGGACCAAATGCCTGAACAGGTTTGCAAGGTAAGTTGGGGTTTATTGGTAGGATTAAGGACTGATGTATCGCTAGGGTTGACATCGTGTGCGTACGAATATAGATAGGTGAACTCATGACCATTGGCTGTTGTCACGACAACCTCAGTACCTTTTTTCGCATTTGCAAGATTAGCGAAGAGACCTGTTCGGGCATGTGCGTAAATATAGGTATTACCTGACTGACTGTTCGGCTTGGCCGTTAGTGTCGCATACATTGCTTTGGTCGTACTGAGGGTCCAGCTACTATCAACTTTATTGTAATAGCCCGGAATGATGTCAGTTGATATACGGAGTGACGGTACGCTGATGTGACTCGGTTCTCCGCTAATGGTCTCTGGACTAACGTGTGCGACAGGTGTAGGTACGAGTTTTTTTGATTCAGCGCCGATACTTGGTGTATAAAATTGAGAGCCTATAAGTACGCCCGCAAGGACGAATAGACAGCCAGTGATAATGTGGAATCGTATTTTCATAATTTTCTATAGAAAAAGAGAGAAGGGCTTTAGTAGCCCGACCCCCTTTGAATTTATTTTTGACTAGTTTTTGTAAAACTTTTTAGCAACAACACGTGCGACTGTCGATGCAATGATCAGTGTGCCGACTGCAATGCTGAGAACTGATACAATAAATAGTAATTCGTTTCCGCCTGTATTGGGGAGTAAAATTACTCCGCCCGCTACAGATCCGCCACCACCTGCGGCGCCCATTCCTGGTGTGTACATAATGCTCTCCCTTTCATAATGTTTTTTGTAAAATAATAAGGGCACCTCTGTTAGTACAGAGATACCCTCAATTAGCGACGCTAATTAATCGTCATTATAACTTATTTATGACAAAATGTAAATAGTATTTTGAAGTAACGTATCTGTTTTTAGTTGGTGAGATACCAACGGATGTTGTCAATATATGCTTGGATATTTGAGTTACCTGTAACAATCACTTGCAGGCTGGATTTAGCAACATTCTGAGAGCTTGGAGTGTAGCTCATTGTTACATCACCGGTGCTTGTGGCGCGAACACCAGTTTTGTACTGACCTGAGATCCAGTTGCCGGCTGCATCATACTCGTCGATATAGAAGGCTACTTCGCCTGCGGTGAGGGACACGAGGTTGAGATATGCATCGATAGAGTATGTCTTGGCAGTAGTCACAGACAACTGAGGACTAAACAGGTGGTGGTTGTTAGCGGACGGATTCGATAGGGAAATCGAGTTAGTCGCTCCCGTGGTTGCACCGTGGTTTGCAGAGTCTGCTTTGATATTTGCTATATCGTTAGTGCTCCAGCCGCCACTGATACCACTATCGAATTCACCATTTGTCATGAGGTTAGTGGGTGTGACGACAGGTGGAACTGTAGGCGTAGGATTATTGCTACCGTCGAGTGGGAACATCTGTGAGTTGTCGAGATATGCGGTGATGCCAGAGTTTGCCGTGACGATTACCTGGAGGTTCGAGCTTTTGACTAAAGCTGAACTAGGCGTGTACATAAAGTTGATGTTTTCTACGAAAGCGGATCGTTCAGCTGTCTTATATTGACCCGAAATCCAATTGCCGGCTGCATCGTACTCGTCAACGTAGAAGGCAAGTTCGCCGGATGTCAGTGTAGTTACATTCACAAAGTTTTTAAACATATAGCTTTTGGCAGTTTCGACGGCAACACGAGGTGAGAACAAATATGTGTTCTTGTTTGAGCTAGTAAGCTTTACTGCGTTTGTAGGGTCAGGATAGCTACCATTGTTGCCACTGTCCGCAGTGATAGTACTGGGAGCGCTGGTTGTCCAGCCATCCGAGATGCCGTCGTTAAACGAACCATTGACGAACATGTTGCTACCAGTAACAAGACCATTGTTGATATTGGTTGAAGTAATAAGCTTCGCCGTTACCTTTGTCTTTACGTATGCAGCAATCTGGTCAAGTTTAGATGTAGCGTACTGATAAGCATCATTACTGCTGCTTGCACCAGTTGCCATAAGCTCATGGAAGGTGAGGACCAACCAGGTTTTCTTGGTAATCGCTTCGTCAATCTTTGCCTTTACTTGAGCAACCGTGACGGGACCTTGAACTTGAAAATTATTGATAAGGTAATCATTGTATGGCCAGCCGTTTGCATTAACGTCGGCAAAACCACGATGTGAGGCGTATACTTTAGCTATTTGGGCTAGGGTGCTATTGTTATAGTCGCCGTAGGGTGTAGAGAAGTCGGTTGCCTCAATGCCATGAGCGGAAAGATCCGCTTTACTCTGAGTAAGTTCCGCTGTCACTTGTGCAGGTGTAAGCACGTTTGGTTGACCAGCAGAAGCGTTACTGGAGGCTATTAGGGGGTGTGTAACACTATGCGAACCGATATCCCAGCCGTAAGTATTCTTAAGTGCTGTGATTTGGCTCCAGGTCATATAGGAATTTTTTGTACTCGCTTGGCAGGTATTCGGAATCGTAACCATACCGACACAGCCGGTAATGACGTAATTGGTGCCGGTTAGTCCGTATTTGGCGAGAGTTGGGGCGGCTTGTGTGATGGCGCTGGTAAGTCCATCATCAAAAGTAAAGGATATTTTTGCCGATGGAGCGATGTTAGTTGCTGCGCTAGCGGTTGCCGCACTAAATGCACTCGTAAGAGAGCTGAGGACAATTGCGAACGACAAAGCAACACTGGTAACTCTTTTAAAACTAAATTTCATTTTATTCTCCGCTCGGTTAAAACAACGTATTGATTGTTTATAATATAAATTTATAGCTATTCTACAATAAAATTAGA
>JAUPWL010000050.1 GCA_030916565.1 Patescibacteria group bacterium
TCGAGTTCATATTTGCGTTCCCATACACCCAGATGCCATGAATCACCCTCGGGCCAGTGCGGCGTTTTCGGAGGATTCGCAACATAGGGATCAACAAACGCATACGCATATGGGTCAATCAATACACATTTTGCTTGGCGAAATATCAGTCCTTTAAATACTTGTTGTAGTTGCTCGTCCTGGTTTACAAATCCTAGGTATGGCCATAATTGATTCGTCGAATCGCGCAGCCACATCGCCGGAATATCGCCAGTGGCAATAAACGTGTCCGGCTGTCCATCCGCGTCCGTCCGCAGATACGTTGTTGTATCCAGCGTGTTCGGATAACACTGTTCAAACATACGTCGTAGTTCAGGGTCGTGAATCTGTGCAGCAGTTTGTTCAATCACGCTCTCGATTGTCGCACTACGAAACAGCCGTTCATGCTCTGGTGGTCGTGTCGTCAGGTGGGAAAAATCACGCGGAAAATCTGACATAACAATCCCCCTATGGTGTCTTGTAGACTCTTCCCTGTTCAGCGGTCCAATAACGTACGCCTGCATAGTGATCGTCAGGACTGACAATCTTTTCATCCGTATCGATTGATCGCGTATCTTTGGAATGAGTATAGATAAAGTTCGACTGATACAGTCCAATTGCTGGTACGTCACCCGACCATTGTCGCGCAAAATTCATATACTTTACTGATCGAAGCATCGGATTTGATGTAGTGCGGGCACTTGATAATGCGTCGTCGCTCACCTGGCTTGCATATCCGGTAAAATTCAGCAGGCCCCTTGAATGCCAGTAGGCAAACACATCAGGGTCGCCACCAATAACCAGTTCGTCAAGCAGTACGTCGTAATTACGATCGTGCAGCACATCCTGCGTAAATGTGCTCATATCGACGACGACACTATCAACCTTCACGCCCAATTCTCGCCATTGTCCAGCAAGTGATTGCAACGCAACCTCGTAGTCGCTATTTTTGCGAGTAACAACCCTTAGTCGTAGTTCCAAGCCTGCTTTGTTACGAACACCGTTTACTACTTTCCAGCCGCTATTTTCGAGTAGCTGTTTGGCGGTGCCTTTGTCATAAACCGGTGCAGCGATACCCGTCACGCCCGACACTTGACTGCCGATAAACGGCAACGATAATGGCTGCGGATTGCCGTACAATTTCTTGCGGATTGCCGTTGTGTCAGTGCCCATTTGGAGAGCTCGGCGTACAGCCTGGTCCTTCAATGTTGGTTGAGCCAGGTTGAACATTGCATAGACGCCACTATTAACTGGCAATGCGACTGTAATGAAACGTTTGTCATCAACATGCTGAGCGGTTGTACTGTCGATATCGCTTGCCGCATTCACCTCGCCGGTACGAAGCGCCTTGCCCATGCCATCACTATCACTATACGTATGAAGCTGCAAATGATCGAGGCGTGGTGAACCCAAGTAATAATCGCGGTTCGCATCCATATGCACGATCTTGCGATCATCAGCTGTGCTAACATTCTGCAGCAAACGTAGTTTGAATGGACCGCTACCAATCGGCGCCTTGCTATAGGTGCTTTCGCGTATGACCGATTGATCAACTGTTTTTAAAATATGTTCAGGAAGAATAGCAAATGTCAGTGCCTGAGGGAACGCGGCATATGCTGCCGGTAGTGTAAATTGCACTGTCTGATCGTCGACGCGACTCACCCCAACGCCCTGCCAACTCGCAGTCATCACCGACCGCACAACTTGGCTGCGCATCAGACCAACCGTGTAGACCACATCATTCGCAGTCAGCGGTTCACCATCGTGCCATCGAACGTCAGGTCGCAATTTAACGGTAAAGACTTTGTCGCCATCAATCGTCATACTTTTGGCAACGTCGCCACGCAAATGGCCGGTCGTATCATTCTCGTAGAGTGATGAGAACAGCAGATGGCTTGCAGCTAATTCGGCCGGTTTCGTCGCATAAAGTGGATTCAACGTATCAATCGAACCCTTGATGGCCTCGGCGTATGTTCCGCCACTCACGGCTGCGCGGGTGACATAGCTGCGCTGGAACCACACCATCTGCAGACCAACCAGTGCAATCAATACGGCAACACTACCCAACCAGACAATAATATGGAGGCGAATTTCACGGACTTTATCCCAACGACTGACAAGGAAACGATGTGCATGACGCATCGTTGCACCTTCTACTTTGCGGGCTTGCTTTTGAGCAGTTTTTTTCAGCGTTTTAGAACGCTTTTTGAGCTGGATTCGCTCTCGCCACGCAGCTTTATTGTTGTCGTCCATATAATTGCTCAGCCACCCTCCTAGGTATTATTGAGGAAGTAAAAGTCCTGTCAAAATTGACAATACAAAGATAACGGCCAACACAATTGTCGCTTCGTATAGGTTCTTGTCGAGACCACGACGAGTTGTGAAGAGTTCACCAGAACTACCAAATCCAGCACCCAAACTCGCACCACGTTGTTGCAGCAAAATACTCGCCATTAACAATACGCCGGAGCCGATCGTCGCAAACTGCAAAATTCCATCTAATGTCATATTCTCTCCTTACGGCGCGTATTCATTTCAAACACGCTACTTACTATATAGTTTATCAGACTTAATATCATTCCGGTAAGGATTGAGTTCCAAAATGACATTTGCAATCCCGGTGCCAATTTCAACGATATATAGACCATAATGCCGTTCACGACAATCACAAATAGTCCGAGAGTCAGCAAGATAGCCGGTAGTGATAGCACAACGACGATCGGACGCAAAACAGCATTCACAATCGAGAAGATCAATCCGGCAACTAAAAACGCTGCTGCATTCGCATCTACCTGTGCGTTGCTATATCCTGTGCCTAACAGTCGTACGGCTATCCACAAACCAAAAGAGTTCAACAGCCAGCGGACCAAAAATATGGCAAATTGTCGTTGCATTATTACCTACTATTTTAGCATGCAGCTACAGATTTGTTGAAAGTTTGGCGCTGAGATTTCTATGACCATCATCTGTGACCAAAATATTATCTTCGATACGAACACCAATACCTTCTTCGGGGATATATATACCAGGTTCAACCGTCAACACCATACCTGTTTCGAACGCACGCGGACGACCGAGCGCATCATGCACATCAATGCCCAGACCATGGCCGATCGAATGAGGGAAATATTTGCGATACGCAGGGTCATCAGCACCCTTTATTAAATCGAGATCTATTAACGCCTGCTGCATGATAGTATCGACATTTTTCTGATATTCCTCGAATGCCAAATTCGGTTCGATTATGGCAATGATTTTTTGTTGCGCTTCACGAACGGCATCGTGCACAGCCTGCTGACGCTTGGTCACTTTGCCGATTGCGTAGGTGCGTGTAATATCTGCGGCATAGCCATACTGTCGAGCGCCGATATCGATGAGCAGCATCTCGCCTTTTTTGAGTTTGTCATTGTTATGGGTATAGTGCAGCGTGCATGCGTTGGCACCAGCCGCAACAATCGGGTCATAGGCATGACCACGAGCACCTGCCCGACGAAAATCGTAGGTGAACTCTGCTTCGACTTCGTACTCATAACGATAGCTATCAATGTTTTTGCGAACGTTGCTAAAACTTTTGATAGTCAAATCAATCGCAGATTCCATTGCGGCAATCTCTACTGGCTGCTTGATTGATCGAAGCCGCGACAGTTCCAAACGAAAATCATCTACCTTGGAAAAAATTCGTTCTAGTTTTTCGCGCAAATCATGTGGAGCCGGATTCAGAACAAACCCGAAATACTCAGAATGAGCTGGAATGTCGACTGTATGCACTAACTGGTGAGTGCGTGCCGCTTGGCGTAACCAACTGTCTGCCTCTTGGCGATCAATAATTTCATCGACGCCACTGATTTTTTTGGCGTCGTCCAATGTCAGACTGCCGTCAAAGATTTGATGACGCTCTTCGATGTCAGGAGCAACCAACCATGATCGTCGTCGCTTGGCATCCATCAACAACCACCAATCAGGATGTTCAACGCCGGTCAGATACCAAAAGTTTCCTTCTTGCTCGAACATTGTCGCGACATCATTACCGCGCTGCATTTGTGTGTAGCCTGCCACCGCAAGAATACCGCCCTTTAATTCATCGTAAACACGTCCACGATTACCAGAGAAAAATATCTTATCGGGCCCTACCATATATCTGAATATATCACAGATATGGTTGGATTATTTTTGCTTTTGATTCGCCTATTGCTGCAACGATTTGTTCAGGAGTGGCGGATTTTACCGCGCGCAGGCTACCGAACGTACGAATTAATTTGCGTCGTGTCGCTGGACCAATACCAGGGATTTCTTCAAGATCACTTGCAGTTTGCTTCTGGCGTTTCAAGACCGTGTGGTAGCTAACAGCAAATCGATGGGACTCATCACGAATACGTTGAAATAATTTGACTGCATCCGAATGAGCATTCGTCAACGAACCACCTCGAAGATTACGTGAATGTGAACCGGCGTTACGCTGACCCGGGTGGAGATTCACGACGTAATAGTCACCCGATCGCTCTACCCATTCATTATCGGTTGGGTTTTTTATCAGGCCTTCCAGGACGGTACTATCAATATGCGACCGTGTACTATGAACGATTATTTCTTCGTCGCGTTTGGCGATACTGATCACCGGTACGTGAACGTCCTGTTTTTCCATCGCTTTGATTGCTGCGTCCAACTGACCCTTGCCACCATCGATGAGTACGAGATCTGGCATACCCCACGATTTGATATTTTTTGAGCTGAATCGCCGCGTGATTGTTTCGTGCATATTGCCCGTGTCATTGTTCTGCTCAATTTTTGTTTTGAATTTACGATATTCACTACGATTGCTGACGCCGTTTTTGAACACCACCATACTGGCAACGACATTCACACCACCCATGTGACTAATATCATATCCTTCAATACGTGCTGGAATCTTTGGCAAGCCTAATAGTGTCGTCAGGTCACTGAGTGCACGGTCTTTACTGATGTCCAAAAATTCACGATCACCGAACATGATTTTGCGCTGTAATTCAGATAGATCATATAATCGATTACGTAAACGAGCTGCGGTTTCAAAATCTTGCTGGGCAGCAGCAGCCTTCATGTCTTTTTCAATTTCCTTCGCAAGTGACTTACGGCCGCCCTCAAAATAACGGATCAATTTACGAAGCGTCGCCTTATACTCTTCACTCGTCGTGCCTGCAGCTGGACTGAGACCAATATGCGCATCCAAGTCAACACGCTGACCTTGTTTGGGTGGGCGCGTGTAGTATGGAAATACTCGACGCAAATATCGCAGGGCTTTTTTAATGGCAAAGCCGTTATAATACGGACCAAAATAATCCGCTCCGTCGTCAGACGGATTGCGCGTGAATGATAGATATGGCCACTCGGATTTCATGTCGATTCGAACATACATTTGCGATTTATCATCACGTAGCAAGATATTGAAACGTGGTTTGTAGCGTTTGACCATTTCTGATTCAAGGAACAACGCATCAATCTCTGATTCGGTTTCTGTCCAATCGGTATCATCAATCTCGGCGACAAGGGCGCGAGTTTTTACATCCATGTCACGTTGAGATTGGAAATACTGCCGAACACGATTTTTCAGCACCGCAGCTTTGCCAACATATATAACCTCGCCCGTCTGACTTTTATGGAAGTAAACGCCAGGACTGGACGGCAATAGTTTTAATTTTGCCTCGAGTTTTTTATTCATCAATCTTATTGTAGTACGCAGCTACAGCGCATCAAAATGTTTCGCGTCAAACAAGACAGCTGTTTACGAGATAGCAACACCAAATGCGTGACCGATGCCATAAGTGACTGTGGCAGCAAAAACAACAATCAAAAATTGGCGGATAGCACCATACACGACACTTTTGCCGCTCGATTTTGCGGTGTAGCCACCGACGA
>JAUPWL010000011.1 GCA_030916565.1 Patescibacteria group bacterium
GTCCTTTCATGCACGGGGCTACCGCCCCGTGCTTAGTATGGTAACAGATTACGATCTAACCGGTTTAGACTGTGTGTTGATTATATGGGGAGCCTGACAGAAACGCTGGCGTTCAAGGATTGGGGCGTACAGTTCACTATTACGAGTGATTTGAAAAAAGCCGGTATAAAAGTTCAGAAAGAAACAGGTCCGACGATAAACGCTGACGGTAGCGAAGGGTCGTATGTGACCTATTTAGTCACGACGTCTCGACAAAGAGAATTCGGCCAGGTAACAGAGGAAAATGTTAGTCGCTTGTGTGATGCCGGTGGTTCTGGCGTGACGGTCTATCGTACGCCTGCTAGAGCAACAGCCGAGAGCGGGTCTCCATTGTTGATCGACGAACCTATTAATGGGTATTACTATGGTTGGTCTATCCCGTCGGCCGGTGGATGTGATGGTCCTGACACAAAACAGATTGTCAGTGCATTAAAATCACTCAAATCAGTTGAGCAATAGATTCTCAAAGTTTATAAATGCGGACGACGTCCAACACTACTTTCGATGGCGGTTTTTACCATACGTTTAAAAGTTTCGATCTTTTCTATGTCGTGAGCGGCGATGGCTTCAGAATCATAGAGAACCTTGATCACGTACAATGACGCCATCTCACTGATGCTGGATTCACTGGTGTCGATGACGTGTTTGACGTGTCGAACGTTGCGCAGGGCGCGCGATACCCATTCGGGACTATAGACGTTATGAAAAATAAATGAGTGTGACGACGCTTCATGTTTGACATCGATGTAATTGTCCGCTTTGAACAAGGCATCGGATTCGATTGAGACTTCAAGTATTTTGTTTTTTCTTTGAAGTGTCATGAGTGAATTTACTGTAACGATGACGGCCTATAAAGTCAAACAAATCAGGGGGAATGAGCTAGGGAGCGGTAGTGGGCATATGCCCGCAGGATGCAACATTGCCCCTGCGAACATATGCATTGCGGTTAACATCTTGCTTTGCCTGGTGTCATGATGTGTGAATGATTTGAATATCCCGCGCGGTTCATGTCGTTTTTGACTGTCATAACAATCACAACCACAATGGGCATTCCTGCTCCCTAGTTCGGTGCCACGTTGGCACAATGTACGACCGGCCTTTTGACCGGCATGGGTTTATTTAATAAAAAAACGGTTGAGATGTCGGTGATAAATGTAACGGACAAGTAAAAAGCCCCGCGTGAACGGGGCTTTAGGTGGATAATGAAGGGCGATTATGCATCGGCATGTTCGGCTGGTTGGGGCCCGCGTGTTTGCCTGGGCTGTACATTCACATCGGTAATGACTGTTAGCAGCGCATTGCGCACATCGATTGACGACCAAAGCCTGCGGTCATAGTGCACCGATAATCGCGTTGCTTGTTCAGGACTGGGTCCAGAAAAACTAATGTCGAGTCCGCGCGTGACAGACACATAGACGTACAGTGCTACCGATACATCGGTCGAATTAGTCGACGCAATCCATAAGACTTTGGGATCTTCTTCCTCAGATATACCCATGACGGTTCGCGAGGGATCGGTGTGTGGCGTCCAGCAGTTGATCGAGACGCGCATAATACAGTGACGTTCATATAGCACGTCTTTCTCCTTCATTGTCGGTATTGCCGGTAGGGCAACAGGAGCGATTGGAATGGGTCCTTTGTGCCGATACTATATAAAAAAATGATTATTATGTCAACAGATAGATGACTAAGCTAATCTGTTAGCGGCGACGCGGACGGCTTCTGACCAGCTGAGGAATGCATGTGGTGTTGCGGCGACGTCGGCAGCGGTATGATTGTATTTAATTGCGAGTGCAAGTTCGTGAATAATTTCAGCAGCGTGGGGGGCCATGACGGTGGCACCCAGGATAACACCTTTTTTATCGGTGATGATTTTGACAAAGCCGTCGCGAAAATCACTTGTATTTGATCTGGCAATGATATTGAGTGGTGCCAGTGCCTTTTTGATGGTTAAGTCGCGGCGCAAGCAGCCGTCTTCGGTCAGGCCAACGCTCGCGATGCCAGGATGGGTGAATACGATGCGCGGTGTACCAGTATAGTCGGGGACAATCTTGTGTTTGGATACGATATTTTGGGCCGCAGCACGGCTTTCCAGGAGTGCAGAATGTGTGTTTTTGTTATGGCCCAAGACGTCACCAGCGGCATAAATATGCTTGGCGGATGTCTGGAGAAAATCGTTAACCGCAATGCCTTTGGCGGTGTAGTTGACGCCGGCATTTTCGAGGCCGAGATCAACGACAGGTGAACGGCCAGCAGCAACAAGGATTTCGTCAACGCGCAGAGAATGTTCGACGCCGCCACGGGTGTACGTGACACGGTATGCGACATTTTCTTTTTCGATTGATAAGGTTTTTGTCTGGGTCAGAGAAGTCACGCCTTTGTGTTCGGCCAACAATTTCGCTAACAACTCCCCTGCCTCATCGTCATAACTGGGGAGAAGGCGAGATGCTTGTTCAGCGATATAGACTTTGGTGCCGAATGTTGCCATTAACTGAGCAATCTCAACACCAACACTGCCACCGCCAATGATATACAGCGATTTTGGTGGTTTCATCGATTCAAGCAATGTGCGTGGCGTCAAACAGGTTGTCTCGTCGAGACCATGGATATCGGGCAGTCGCCATTCTGAACCAGTGGCAATCAGGAATGAAGCGGCGGTATATCGTCGACGGTTAACGCTGATTTCGTGGGCTGACAAAAAATGCGCAGAGCCGACGATGGTTGTGATGCCTTCGTTTTCGTAATATTTGCGATTGCCACCAGCACCAGTTCGTTTGACGGCAAGTTCTTTCCATGCGCGCAATGACGGATAGTTGTATCCCAGCATGCTGCTGCGTAGACCGAATCGTGCGCCCATACGTGCTTCGTCATACAGCTGCATGGCATGCAGCAATGATTTGATTGGTACGTCACCCCAGTTTGGGCTAGCGCCACCGAACGTATCGGCTTCGACGAGCGCGACTGTTTTGCCTTCGCGTACGGCAATCGTGGCTGCGGCACTACCACCGGCACCGCTGCCGATTACAATGAGGTCAAAGTCGAATTTTTGTTTTTTTGCCATAGCTTTCGGGCTCCTTACATGATAATCCGATGGTGTTGGTACAAATACGCGGCGTCAGGGTGGTACTTTTCTAGGTGTTCGCCAGCGAGTCGCCGTAGGTCGTCACTGGTAACGGTCGATTTATTATCTAGCCAGATGATGACAGCGCCCACGACATTATTCGCGGCAGATTCAGCTTCACCTTCTGGCGCACGGACACTCAGGCATGCAGCACGGATGCTGCGCAGCAATTTATCACGGTCGAATGATTCTGGTGGACGACGTCCCGAACGTTTCACGACATCAATTGCCAGTCCCATTACGCGCCCCCCAGTTGAACGAGTACGACGTTCATCACGCGTTCGACGTAGACATACATGCCGAGAACCAGCAGGCCACTACCGGCAGCAAATTGGAGAAAATGTTTGTTGGTTTCACGCCATTTTTGGATATGACTGAGTTTGTGCCCGTTGGCAATTCGCAGCCCGACGAATAACAGCGGAGCAATCGATACGAGGCTATACGCGAGGATACCAACGAGTTGTAGGTCATACGGTAATTCAGTTAATACGAGGGCAGTGATAACAAGGGGGACAAAGACAAATACAATTTCGGCAAACACGCTGGTCATACCCAGGCCGAATGCTTCGGCGGTGTTTTTGCTGTGTTTGCTACGGCTGGCCAAAAAATCGGCGAACGATCGGGGGATCCATAACGTCGTGCCGCGTCGTTCGCGGTAGTAAAACAACCACACTGCGATACCAACAGCTATAGCGGCGCCACATACAAGTGTCCAAAGGGTCAGTAGTGCGTCAGCGCTGGCGCTGAGTAACACAAAGGCGAACGTTGATAGCAGCAGAACGGTGATGACAGCGGCACCGGCAATAAAACCATATACCAGTTTGAGTAGGCGGCTGCGGGCAGACTTGCGGCCCAGGGCATGACCACTGAGAAGGGTGAGGACACTAACACTCAGTTGAAAGCTGGCATGGATAGCCGCTGCCAATAGAATGATGGCGAAAGACGTAACGGTATCAAAGCTGTTCATTTTTTTGTGTTAATCCTTTTGAATAAATACTAGCATAAGCCTGATAAGGGGTCAAAGGTTGCTGCATCTAGATTGACTTGGTATTATCTTAAGCATTATGGATAACCCGAATACACAGCAGGATACAGAGAGTCATGAGCCAACAATTCATCAGGACATAAATCCTGCGAGTGATACTGTTACAGTTCCCGAGACAACCGATATGCCAACAGCTCAGAACGCACCATTACAACAGGATGGGACCGGTCAAGTTGGCGCCCCGATTGTTACAAATGTGACCACACCGCTGCCATCGCAACCGTCTGAGAACTCGGCCGGTGTCATCGTGCTCCAATGGCTGACTTATGCGTTTTGGGGTTGGACACTTTTGGCTGTCAATACGTTGATATTCATGGTAATATTCTCGCTGTTAAAACACGTTGATTTAAGTACGATTATTCCCTATGCAATTGCATCGGTTCTCGTGCTGCTACCGATATCGCTCGTATGTGACGTGTTTTATGGCAAGCGTGAGCCCGCCAAAAAGACTGGTCCTGCAGTGCTGGTCATGGTGGTACATGCCGTTATTTTTGCACTGTTTGCCATTGGTTCGCTGATCGCAGGTGTATTTAATGTTGTGCAAATGATGGTATCGACTGTCAGTGATCCAGAGAGTACGACGGCGTTGATTACCAGTTTTACTCTCTGTACATTGCTCTATGGTTTTACGTTCCTGCGTACATTAAATCCGTTACCTGCGCTGCGTCTTCCAAAAGTGTATCCAATTGCAATGAGTGTCATTATCGTCGTCTTTATTATCGCAGCATTCGTCGGTCCAATTGCAACTTCTGCCAGGACCAGAGACGATAGAGATGTTGCTGCGAATCTACTTTATGTTTCTAACGCAGTAGATGGATATGTTACAAAAAATAATAAACTTCCAACATCGTTGAATGACGTGACTCTTGAGGGTGCGACAAGTGCCATTGTCCAAAAAGGCCTCGTGACATATATCAAGGAAGACAGCTCGCGTGTGAGTAAATCTGGACAGCTTGACAACAATGGTACTACTTATTACAGATATCAACTCTGTGTGAATTATGTTGAAAAGGATACGAGTAATAGTATGTATGCACAGTATAGGACGCAGATAAGCTCTGATGGCTATAGTTTATCTCCAGATACATACGGTCATCCCGCTGGCAAAGTTTGCTACAAGCTAGAGACTTCGTCCCAGCAATGAGTTAGCTCTAGGGGTGCTGTTTAAGAAGGTACCTCTGTTAGTAATTTATAAAAATTCTATTGCATTTTTGTAAAGCTTATGCTATTATAGCTTTAGTCAATCAATAACAAACAAAAAGGAACGACAAAAATGGCACAAAAAACAAAAACAGAAACGGCATTCGAAGAAGCATTCGAAAAGATTTCCCTATCGACCTGGAACCGCACACGAAGTGACGCTGAACTACGTGATTTTGTCAGTCGTCATCATGATTTGGTGTTGGATGTTGATTTAGGCCTTTAAAGTATATTCTCGATAACAAGTAAGCCGCCCCTGAGGCGGCTTTTGTGTGTGATATAAGAATATACGCACGTGTGGTATAACAGATACACGACTAACGGAGGGTTTCCTATGATCGATCCTGAATTATTGCAATGGTACCGCGAAAAGGACGAAGTAATATTTGAGGTTGTCCCGCACAGTCATCTTGATTACGCATGGTATCGTGATCGCGAATCATCCAAGATGCGCGAGATTGAAGCGTTTGTGAAAACGGTCAAAGTCGATCGATTCACGTTAGAGCAAATGATTACCGCCAAAGAATTCGTCGAAGGCGGTGGCAAACAAATCCGCCAAGACCTGTTGGATATGATCCGCGAAGGTCGGATGGAATTGATCAGTATGTATACTCAGCCGGATGTGTTTTTGAGTCCGCAAGAACTTGAGTTTTGGAATTTTGAGTTTGGCGAAAAGGTCGCCCGAGAACTGGGCGGTGAGCCGTCCATCGATAAATATTTGCCAGATTCGTTTGGCCAGCCGGAAACGGCCCCGATGGTCGCCAAACATGCTGGCAAACGATCGATTATATCGATGCGTGGGTTTGAACACGACTGGCCGCTATTCATGTGGGAGAGTCCTGATGGCAGTCGCATGCCGACGTTCATGATACCGGGCGGCTATGCGAACGCTGGTCACCTCACCCATCCGGGTGTCGAGCGCGATGAGGTGTCACCGGACGAGTACTACGCGAAACAGGTCGATGCTGCGACGGTGGCGATTCATGGACTGATGAATCGGTACGGTAAACGGTATAAACAGATTGATTTGCCACATTTGCTGGTGATGAACGGAAATGACTTTACGAAACCAGATGAGGATTTGCCTGAAGTGTTAGAAGGCGTCCAAGAAAAAATTCGTGATGAACTGGGTATTAGAAACTTTCAAATCAGGACGAGTTCGCTTGGCCGCTATGTCGACCTGGCGCTACGGACGGTGGATACAGAGAAATTGCCAACGTATCGCGGCGAAATGCGCCATGGCAAAGAACATTATGTGCTGCGCGGGATTGATTCGGCGCGCATGTATTTGAAACAGCGCATGCATGAAGTCGAAACGAGAATTTATGATGCAGGCGTGTTAGTGTCACTCCTCATCCTAGCGCGAAATGCTGGGCAGGTGGGTGAGAACGATCACGCATCATGGCAGCAGGTGGTTGGATGGTTGAGGGCAGTCGAACAAATCCAGCCAGTTGGGTCACATGATACGATTTCGGGATGTGGATCAGACGATGCGTATCCGTTGCCGCTGTCATTAATGACGGGTGCCTACAATTCGGCAAATCAATCTGCACGCAACGCGATGGCGGCGCTGGGAAATAGACTAGATACCTACGGTCCATATCAACACAAAGAGCGGGGACAGACATTTGCAAACCTACTGCCCTACGACCGCACCGTACTAGTTGAGGTACCGATGGAAGGTGAGTTAGAGTATGATGGCGGGCTGAGGGTAGTCGCGACATATAATGATGGCCGTGTAGTCACCTACCCTACCCAATTAATACAAAAAGTTGATACGCGATATGCCGTATGCGCGTTGCCGATGCGGGCAATGAGCTCGGTCCAGGTGAGACTGGAGCAGGTTGATCATCTGCCGTCACACGAAATTTCCCGTGATGTGTATTCGTTTGAAACCCCACGCTACACACTTGACGTATTGCCAAACGGTACGGTGACTATTGTTGATAAACACACCGGATCCGTTATGAAAGGTCTCGTATTCGAAGATCAGGGTGATCGGGGTGATGAATATAATTTCTGTTTTGTTGACGGAGATGCTGTCAGAACAACCAAAGATAGGCGAGCGACAGTTCGCGTTGTGAATGACGGTCCGGTCTTTACGGAAATTCAAATAGATACCGAACTGGTTGTGCCCGAGGGCCTCGATGGCGTCGAAGGAACGGTGCGTCAGGTCGAGACCCGATCGACGAATATGGTTATCATGCCAATTAGTACTCATGTGCGGCTGTACAAAAACGAGGGTATTGATCGCATTGAATTCGCAACAACTATTGAAAATACGGCTCGTGATCATCGCGTGCGCGTTCGATTCGACGCACCCAATGCTGTTGACAGTGTACGTGCCAAAGAACCATATGGCCTGACGAGTCGCCCGGCTGTGCCGATTCAGGGCGGTGACGGATGGATGGAGTCGATGCCGATTGCAACGACACACAACCAGGGTGTTATTACGGCGGGAGATTTGACGCTGTATAACCGCGGTTTGCCAGAACACGAAGCATTGACTGATGAATCGGGCATGATTAATGAAATTGCCCTAACTCTATTCCGCAGCGTAGGCTATTTGAGCCGAGGCAACCTGGCAACGCGTCCCGGTTGGGCAGGCCCTGGCGTTGCGACGCCGGAGGCTCAGATGATAGGCAAAAATACCTACGAATTCGCTGTTGGTTTCGGTGGAGAGCAGGCGGCTGGTGACATCATCGCCAAATCTTACGACTATTTCCACAAAGCAGAACATGGATTCGCAGGTGCTAATATCAACGGTCTGTTTGACGTGACGATGTCTCGCCCGATCGAAATGCCGGCGTTACGGCCAACGGCGGATGACCAGGCGGTTATCGCACGTTTTTCTAACCCCGATGACGAACCGGTCACAATACAACTCAGCGGCGCGTTCGCCAGTGCGGTTGCGTGTACATATGACGGCACGCCACTAGACGACGCGACCGATATGCATGAATTTGTTTTGCCGCGCGGCATTGTGACGGTCCGGTTGAGTTAATGATTACCAAAGAAAAATACCCATGTAATAATGGGTATTTTTTTTGGTAGACATGATAGGGATAAAATGGAACACGATACGACGTGATTGACTGCCATGCATGAAATCGTACGGAGCTCACGATCAGATAACCTGTTTTTTATAAATTTTTTGATTTTTTCAATCATTTCTGCAATAGATTTATGATTACCAGGTATGCCTATATTTGGTTTTACGAAAATTTTATTTAAAAGTAGTCGGTAGTGCGGTCGCAATTATTAAATTCCAGCGACCGCACTACCGACTTTATGCTCTTAGCCCGTTAAATATGAGAGCATGATGATTAGGTTAGGGCACAAACCCGCCGACCTACGTCACAGACATAGTCGCGACTCGCCCATGAATTGTTGACAGTAGGTCCGTAGTTAGTTGTAGCCCAAGCAGAAGGAGTGCCTCCGCAGCCAACCGAAATAGTGTAATTGTTGCTATTGAAGTTGTAGTGCCAATTAGCTCCTGTAGGGTTGCCTTGTGGCGACAAACTTGCCCAGCCGCCATTACCGCTCTGGTTGACGTAGATTCCTACAACATTGCCACCGGTACATACTACTGTTCCGTAATATACGGTAGCCGAAGCTTCGGCTGCACCTATGAATCCGATACTGGTGAGCAGAATTGCTCCTGACAGTGACGCAGAGATGCGCTTTTTGAGATTCACTTTTCTCCTATCATCTGCTACTCTCTCTGAGCAGCTGAATAATTATAATATCATTATATTATCAACTATTAGACCACTAAATAAAAGCTTATATTAAGAAATATATATGAGGCCAATTTAACACAACACACAAAAGTGCTATGAATGTATATAACGAAATTGCGCCAACTGTCATAGTAGGATTCAGTAGACCAATGATGTGTCGCATGTGCCAGTATTCAAAAAGTCTTGCAACACAAAGCAGACCGACCATTGTTACCATCATTGACAAAATACTATTAGGAAAAAGTGTTGTAGCTAAGGTAAAATTCGATGGCTGTGATGATAATATGATGGTGACGATTACGAGAATCCATGTCCAACCGTCTGTGGATGTTCTCGCTAGTATGCACGCCAAGATGGTCAAGCCGTACTGTATTTCAGGTCGTTGAGCCATGTATGCAGTTGACATCAGTAAAGGGGTATCATTACCTTTTGACTGACCGACAAGAGTTGCAATAACTAAGAATAGTAGGGTTATGAAAGTTGCCGACCCAACCCACTTAATGATGTCCGCTTTCAGGGCATCGCTCATGGAAATTTCTAAACTTCCGGGGCGGGAAATTGCGAGAATTCTAGTCATTTTTATTTCAGTAAATTTGTATTTCATTGTAGCACTCAAAATCTAAATTGGAAAATTCAACTAGGGTATCGGTCCTGGCCTCTTTCGTTCGTGTGCGACGGAAAAATACTTTGTGCTTTTCTTCGCTTCATTCACTGCACCGAATTTATGACTGTTTTTCGCTTAGCGAAAAATGTCCCAAGCGTCGATTCATGACAGTATTACCAAAGAAAAATACCCATGTAATAATGGGTATTTTTCTTTGGTAGCAGCGACAAGGATCGAACTTGTGACCTTAGGCTTATGAGTCCTACGCTCTAACCAACTGAGCTACGCTGCCTCGTCGGCATTCACTTTTGAGTTTTCGCTTACGAACAAGTTCGAAAGCTGTCACTCATCGTTATGCCTCCTCTCAATTTCGCAAACAGCAAGCTTGGTTTGCAAAATTGGGAAGCGGTCAAAACCGCTTCAACAAACGCTATTGTAACAGATATACAAAGATATTGCGAGAGGTGATTCATGCTACAATGTGGTGAATAAAAGGAGTGTAAATGTCTGAATTACTGCCAAGCGACCGCAAAGCCGTTGAATATCCGTATATCCATGAACTTGGTGTTATCAAATATGTCGGTGTTGATAATGAGTATATGCAACTGGCCGTAGCATATGCCAAAGAATTTTCGTTGGATAAAGTCATGCCAAATACGAGTGTCGTTGTCCGTGATGGTGAGGTCATTGGTATTGCGGCAAACGGCAGTGATTTTCATGAAACGAATGGTTGCGAACGCGTGCGACTGAACATGCCATCGGGTCAAGGTTATGAACTCTGCGAGGGCTGCAGTCCGAAAAATCATGGCGAACCAAAAGCGGTTGCAAATGCCCAGGAACGCACGGGTGAAGAACGACTAGATGGTGCAGAGATTTATCTCTGGGGGCATTATTGGTGCTGTGAACCTTGCTGGGATTCGATGGTAGATGCGGGCATTACGACGGTGTATCTGCTGGACGGTAGCGAAGTGCTATTCAACAAAACGCATCCGGACAACGTTATCGGCCGTCAGTTTGATCATCTGCTTCCTGATCCAGATCTTCAATAAATTCACGTTCGTCATTATGGACGTCAATCTCGTCGTCTTCGTCATCAATATCGTCATCATCGGCGAGCGTTTTGTCGAGTTCGTTTTTGAATTCATCAGCAGGGACGCCAAGTTCCGTGACGGGATCATCACCCATCTCGTCCATTAGTGGGTCTGTATAGTTATCGTCGGTCGTTAGGTCGTCCTGATAGCTCTGTAATTGATAGTCGTCATCGTTGTTCATGGCACCTCTCTTTCTCATTTCATAGTAGGCGAAAACTACCCGTGTACACGTGAAGTTTTTTACATAGTTGTGCGGATTAGCGCTGACGATAATGATTCACGTGTGATGGCAATAGGTAGACGGCTTCGAGATGGTGCTGGTTGTTCTCGTCAGTCCATAGGCTGCTTTGACTGGTGAGTTCGAGCCGCACGGGTTGTTGGTCTGATTGCCGCGTGGCCTGTACGTTGAGGATTAGCGGTGATGTGCCCGGTTGGAATCGACGGTGCTCTTGGGTAAAGGTCAGATTGCCGGGATCGATATTATAGTGTTCGATAGCGCCGCTTTGCAGATCATGACTGAGCAGGCGATAGTGAATCGTTGGTCCGTTGGTAGATCGCAGCACGATTGTTTTGAAATCTGGCGTCATGCCGCATGTTAGGAGATGAGGAAATTCATGCAATTCGCCGTTCATTTCATACGTCGGATGATCGTTCGGAAAGCAGTGCGTATGATAAAAATCCAAGAAATTTTCGTACCGTTCGGTATTTTCTGGCAACGCTAAATGCTCAATTGGTAGTGGGCGATGATGGTGTACGTATCGTTCCATGTCTTTACTTTTATTATACGCGCTCCTGCAATTTTGATGCCATCGCGCTATAATAAAGGTACATCCCCGCGACACACACTGGCCTATTGGCAAAGCGTCCCTCCGGCGGAATTTTATCATTCATTGTCTTCGGCGACGAGCTAGAAACGGGCACGGACGACGGGCAATACAATTAGAATCGTTTCTCAAACTAATTTTGAGGATATTTAATTGTGAATGATGAACTCTTTTTGAACGAACGAATTGATGTGCTGGCAAAGTTCGGCACGGGTTTGAATCCGTGTGTGCCGATCAAGTTTCGGCGCAAGACTGGCCGCGAAGTGGTGATCACCGAAATCGGCCTGCGCCATCCGACCAACGACGGGCGCAAGACCATGCATATTTTTGACGTAACGGACGGCCAGGCCGATTATCGCATCGAACTGGATAGTGAACGGTTGACCTGGCGTTTAACACGGGAGGGCGACCGGACATGAGGAGTGATTATAATACGGCCCAGCCGTTGATCATGCATATCGACCTGAACAGCTGTTTTGCGACTGTTGAACAGCAGGCGCGGGTGCGGCTACGCGGCCGGCCGGTGGCAGTCGTCAATCGGCGGACGGATATGACGATGATTGTGACATGTAGTTACGAGGCTAAAGCAATGGGTGTGAAATTGGGCATGCGGCTACGTGATGCGAAAAGAATCTGCCCTGGTTTGATAGGGGTTGAATCCGACCCTGCTAAATACCGCTACGTGTACCACAAATTACTTGATATCATGAACGACTATTCCGCCCATGTGACGATGAAAAGCATTGATGAGGGCGTGATTGATTTTAGTCAGGCGCCGCAATCGATTGTCGAGAGGGGACTGGAGAATATTGGTCGTGAAATCAAACAGCGGCTGCGTGATGAAATTGGTGTTGCGATGCGGTGTAATGTCGGCATCGGCACCAATCGGTTTTTAGCCAAGATGGCGGCAAGTCTACACAAACCCGACGGCATGGATGTGATTACCCACGAGAATCTGCGGGATGTGTTGGCGACATTGAAATTGACTGATTTGACTGGTATCGCCGGTCGTAACGAATACCGATTGAATAGTATTGGGATTATGACACCGTTACAATTTTTGGACACACCAGCGCATGTACTGCACAGCATGGTTTTTCAGAGTGTGAATGGGGAACAATGGCACCAGCGGTTGCGTGGTTGGGAGGTGGATGATGTGACGACAACGGTGAAACGGGTTGGTCGCCAATATGTGCTGGACGGATTTAACCTATCATTCGATGAAATTTTGCAGCGGTTACATCATTTGTGCGAATCGGTCGGACATCGTATGCGCAAACAAGGGTTGAGTGCTCGCGGTATCTATGTCGGCACGCGGACATTCAATATGACCGGCGATCGACGACGCAGTTATTGGCATGCGACCCATGTGTCGCAGACGCCGTTTTTCAGTGACAAGACTATTTATGAATTGGCGCGGCGGCTATTTCTGAACGCACCGCCGAATATTCGTGACATCAATGTGCATTGTTATTTGTTGGAGCGGAACGAACCTTCGCAAGTCAGTTTGTTTGCTGATCAGATTGTTCGCGAACGGTCGGTTGTCAACGCTATCGATGAATTAAACAATCGGTATGGCGAACATACTATCCACGCAGCCAGCACAACCAACACTGGTCCGTTTGTTAAAACCAAGATACCTTTCGGTAGTACTCGTTACTTGTAAAACACGAGCATAACAGGCATACTTGTAAGTAATAAAAGGAGAGTATCAACAGAGTGGCGCGATTACCACAACCAGGCGGTGATAATGGCAATTGGGGTGCTATTCTTAATGATTATCTGAGTCAAACACACAAAGCCGACGGAACACTAAAAGACGGCATTGTCACAGAAGCGACACTCGACGCGAATACACAAGCGAAACTCGTTGCTGGTTCGGGGAAGGTTGATAAAGCCACTCTCACAACTAAGGGCGACATGTATGTCGCTTCAGGAGCAAGCGTGCCAGCTCGACTCGGTGTCGGCACGAACGGACAGGTTTTAACGGCAGACAGTAATAGTGCACTGGGGGTCAGCTGGTCGACGGCATCAATCAGAATGCCAAAGAAGTACTTTGTTGATGACTACGGCGCTGATCCAACTGGTGTTTCATGGTCAGATGCGGCCGTTAGTGCCGCGAGAGCTGCCATGGGTAATGATCCGGGTCTAATTGTTTTTGGTGTTGGTACTTATAAAATCCAGACAGCTGGTTTGAATACTGAGAATGGAATGGCATTAGGACTTTACCAGGGTGTTGTCGGTCAGGGCAAGGCTGTATCGAGAATCGACTATCGGGGCATTGGGGCTTGCATCGAGATTCGTAACTTAAACTGGGAGTTTAATACAGCTTCTGAGCCATCTGGCGGTGTCCATGGATTGTATTTGTATGGATGGGGTAATACTAATGCGAATAGTTACGGTATCCGGTACGGTGATATAGGTGGTATGTCAATCTCGGATGTGCATGTCGCAGGTTTTAATCAGGTAGGCTCTGCTGGTCTATATGGCGATAACTGGATCGCATGGTCGGAGCGTGCTGATATTGAGATTGTAGTCGAACAGTGTACGACTTGTTTCTTGTTTGAAGGTAGGCCTGATAACCCAGCTTCTTTGCCTGGACACACTAGTTCGTTTGACTATTCGCGATATCGGTTGGTGTTTGTAGCTGTAGCGAATCAAGACGCATTTGTGTTACGGTCAAGGGTATCTGACACGTTGACGGGTGGTAGTGCGTCGATGAATGGCGTGAAGTTAGAATTGATCGGTAACTGCGTAACCGGTACTGGTTCAAATACTGGCGCGTTATTTAGGATTGGTTCTGATGATGACGACTCGGCTAAGTTGACTGGTGAAATCCATATTTCTGCAGAAACGTCCGGTTCTTCTGGCGGGATTGCTCACTACGATTTTATTCAGGGTAGCGGTTCGGGTACTCCGGGTTGGGGTATTAAGTCGAGTATTAACGCTATTGGGGCTATCAATCTGATCCCAATTTCTGGAGTTAATTTCAGAAAAGGAGTTTCTTCGGCGGAGAACTTTTTCTTCTCTGGGATGTTGAAGAATTCTCCTACATTGGGCTCTACCGGCCAGCGTAATCAGTTCCAATCTTTGCAAGTAGTAAATCAGGCTGTGGGTCGATATGGCTCTAACGCAACAAATGCTGTTCAGGTCGTTTATGTGACGGGGGCTACTGCCGGTACTTTTCGTTTAGCCTATAACGGGATATATACGTCTGCCTTGCCATATGATGTGTCAGTGTCTGCGCTCCAGGCAGCGCTAGAAGCTATACCAGCCTTGTCAGGCAATGTGATAGTTGTATCGGCACAGGCAAGGTACATTAATGGGTTTTATGCTGATGAGTACGGGCTTGGTGTGACATTTATTAACGGACTAAGTGCTACCCCGGTAAGTACGTTCACTGTTGATACAGCGAGTTTGACTGGTACTGTGGATGTGGTTGTTCGCAATACAGGTAGTCCTAATATTACGTGGACTCTAGACGTTGAAACTGGCAATTTATTTAAAATTGTTCCTCCAGCCGGTATCTACCGGCTTGGTCTGAACACTGGCTACTTAACCCAGGTTGCATACTATACGTTATATGATGATTCGCAGTTCGGCATCGCCACGCTGGATGTCTGGATTCAACAACCTACCACAGGAGGAAATGTTGTTTTAGAGGCACCGTATTTTGCTCCGAGCGCGCAATCTGGCAGCACATATAGCTTTCAGTGGATAGATGGTCTTGAACCTGTTCTCTCTACAGCACCCAATGCATGGGATGTTATACGGTTATCTACAGTGAACTTCAGTCAGTGGATTGGCCAACATTTGACTCGGCAGGCTATCGTCCCCGTTCCATCCACGATAACTTCACCTGGCATTAAGGGTCAGGTAGCCTATGACGCAAATTATATGTATATATGTGTAGATACAAACTCCTGGATGCGTTCTCCAATCGGTTCTTGGTAGTGGTATAGGTTTAAACGTAAGTGTTATAATGAAAATATAAATAGGGAAATAAAAAATGGCACGGCTTCCTATACCTGGTAGCGATAATGGCAGTTGGGGAAATATCCTCAATGATTTTCTTGCACAATCCCACCAGCCCGACGGCAAGCTGAAAGATGGCATCGTCACAGAAGCAACACTCGATGCAAGTACGCAGTCGAAACTTAACGGGGGTTCAGGGAAGGTTGATAAAGCTACTCTAACAACTAAAGGTGACATGTATGTTGCGTCTGGCACTAGTACACCAGCTCGACTTGGTGTTGGTAACGATGGATCAGTGTTAACGGCGGACAGTACGCAGAGCCTAGGTGTGCGATGGTCGTATTCTGCAAAGATGCTCGCGAAACAGTATTTTATTGATGATTATGATGCTGACCCTACGGGAGTGAATGATTCGAATCAAGCGCTCATCGATGTTTACACTGCTATGGGTGCGAATCCCGGCATGATTGTGTTTGGTGTGGGCACGTACAAATTATATGTTGGCCTGAACGACGCATCTGGTCATTGTATAGGTGCACAACAAGCGGTTATTGGCCAGGGATCTGGGCTGACAACTATTGACTATCGTGGTCCGGGGGCATTTTTGGAGTTTCGAAACAAAACATTCGGGACGACAGGTAACAAGCCTGCCGGTGGTGCTCATAGCCTCACGATTCTTGGCTGGAATAACGGCAATAATAATACGTGCGGTATTCGTTATGGCGATATCTGGCGCATGCGCATTACTGATGTTGAGATATCCGGCTTTAACCAACCGGGTAGTATCGGTCTATGGGGCGATAATCAGACGCATTGGTCTGAGCGTGCATATATAGAGTGTGTTGTGAACCAATGTACTGAATGTTTTGTGTTTGAGTCTAACACGGGTAGCGCGACCAGCGGATCGTTCGACTATTCGCAGTACTGGCTTTCGTTTGTTGTTCAGCCAAATCAGCATGCATTTGTATTACGGTCCGGTACGGCTGGATCAAAGGTTTCAATGAACGGCGCTTCAGTGACATTGACGGGTAACTGTCAGCTCAGCACTGTCGGCGGTACGAATACCGGTGTTATGTTTAGGGTAGGCAAGGATGATGCTGATGGAGCTAATTTCTCTGGTGAGCTTCAGATTGGTGTTGAAACTTCTGGTACGGTTGGCGGTTCTGCTCATTATGATTTCATGCAAGGGACGGGAAGCTTTTGGCTGGTCAATTCACGGGTTTCTGCAACGGGGTCGATTAACCTCATTCCTTATTCTGGAACTAATTTCAAAACCGGTAACGCGACACCACGGACATTTGCATTTGGGGGAATGTTGAAAGGCTCGCCAGCCCTAGGTTCAACGGGTACGGTACAGAGTTTTCAGTCTCTCCAACTGATGTCGCAGGCGCGTGGCGGGTATTTTCTTGATGCCACCAGAGAAATGCAGACGTTCTATATTACCGAGGCGACGGGTGGTACATACACATTGACCTACAACGGACAGACGACGTCGCCCGCACTGCCATATAACGCGTCTGTTTCTCAAGTGCAAGCAGCTTTAAACGCACTGTCGTCAATTGGCGCAGGTAACTGTACTGTGTATTCTGCGCAACCTCGATTCGTTAACTCAGTAGTAAAAAACGAGATTGGCTTTAATGTTGAATTTGATAATGCGCTTGGGTCGCTAGATCTTCCACTAATGTCAATCAATGGCTCTGGTCTATCCGGTACAGGTAACCTTGCGACAGATGTGTTTAAAAAGGTGTCCGGGTCATCCAATCCAACGTATGTTGTTTATATCGAGAACGGATCGATTTTTGCGATGGAGCCAACGCCCGGAACGTATAGATTACGTCTGGATACGGGCGGTCTGACGGCCTTTGGCACTTCTACTATATATTCGGGAGACTCCCCATTTGGTGTGAACACTGTCGATATTTGGATTAAACAACCCGACAGCGGTGGTTCCGTTATCTTCGAGCCGCCGTTTTTCGTCCCGGCGCCACGTTCTGGCTCGGTCTATGAATTTAAATGGATGGATGGGCAAGACCCTATCTTGTCGACGACTCCCGGTGCGGTCGATATCATCAGACTGACTTCGTACAATTTCACCAAGTGGGTTGGACAGCATTTGACAAGGGTATCGACATCTAATGTGCCACCGCCTGCGTCGGCGACATCTCCTGGGGTGAAGGGCCAAATCGCTTATGATGCGAGCTACATCTATGTATGTACGGCAACAAATACATGGGTGCGTTCACCGTTGACTACTTGGTAGACGACACGACGGGGTATCGAAGAATATATGCAACTTGTCAAACTAAAGCGTATCCGCCATACTAGTGGTAACAATTGGAGATAAAAGGTAGTGGCAAGACTTCCAAATCCTGGCGGCGATAGTGGTACTTGGGGTACGCTTCTTAACGATTTTCTGTCACAGGTACATGCGTCGGATGGATCGCTAAAGACTGATTCGGTGGGACCAGCGCAATTGCAGGATAATGCAGTGACCGCGAGTGCCATTGCGCCCAACGCAATCACAACGACAGAGCTTGCCGGTAATTCTGTGGATGCAACTGTCATCGCGGACGGTTCTGTGACGGGCGCAAAAATTGCCAACGATACCATTACTTCTACTAATATCTCGACGACGGCTGGCATCACAAAAACACAGCTTTCTGCCGGGGTTCAGGCGTCGCTAAGCAAGGCGGATACAGCCTTACAATCGGCGCCGTCTGGCGGCGGATCGTATTCTGGCTTTCCGCTGCGATTGCCTGGCGAAAAGACGACAGCAGTTGCTCAGGAACTTGCCGATGCGCGCGCTTATAACAGTGCGCCCGCGACGACCAAAACAATTGTCTTGGCCGAAAGTTGGGGCAAGCCTGGTATCCTAAAACATATTTGGATGGCGGCGGGGAATACTTACGATAAAGATGGATTCATGGAGCAGGGAGGTGTGATTCGTATCTATACGGATGATGGTTCGAATCCAGCTATTTCAATGACTCTCGGTGATTTCTTTTGTTTTGCTAATCACAATGACGTGTTTACGACGCCACGAATTGGACGTACCAGTCGTGGTGTCGGCGGAGAATCTGCGGCTTACCGATACTTATACATGCCTTTTCAGAAATATTTACGCGTTGAGGTAGAAAACAATACGAACGCCAACGTTCTGTTCTATGGACAGGCGGACTATTCAACGATTACATCCTTTAGTGATATAGGTAATCAGCAGCGTGCCTACAGCATTAAAGGTCAGCGGGTGAGCAGCCAGGCTGCACAAACTGCAATGACTGTTTGCGATTATGACGGATCGGGTCAGATTGAATCATTGTGGGTAAGTTTTTCTGGGGCATCAGGCAGTGACCATGGTGTACTAGAAGGAAATATTGAAATCTATGTTGATGGCGAAGCAATGCCTTCTTGGTCATCATCGGGCGCAGAAGACGCGTTTAACGGCGGGTGGTACACAATGCCAGTCGGCGGCTATCCCGCAGGTCGATCAGGTAATTCTGATCAAAGTGGCACTAATGTTTCAATGTATCGGTTTTTCGTTGACGATCCAATATTCTTTAATAGTCATCTGAAAGTTGTGGCATGGGCGGGTCAGCCTAATCAGGCGGCCCCATCATCTCCGACAATTAACTATGCAGCATATGTTGGTGTGTGGTCGGATACGGTAGTGACACCAAATTATACAGCTGTTGATACAACGTCCGCAGCTATTTTAGACGATCAGATGAATCAGGCGGCTGGTGTTATAAACAATACGAACTGGTTTCAATCCGGTGATCGTACGCAGGCTTCTGCGACCGGTTCGACGTTTGCGATACCGTATGGCAGTTCCAATCCTGACCAGGATGTTCGGATTGTCCGAAAAAACGTCAGTCTTCCTACTGATTATTGGATAGAAACGCGCGTTCGTATTACTGACGCTACTCATGACGGCCAAGAAACAAACTTAATTATGTTAGGTTCAACACCTGATCCTTATTTTGGATCGGCAATTCACATACAATTTAGACGAAATAACCAATATGGTTGGGTTGTGCAGCTACGCGATGACTTTGACATAACATTCTATACGAGCGTCGGGAGTGGGCGCGATCTGACGAATACATGGGTTCGAATGGCGTTAAAAAAGGAAGGCACGAAAGTAACAGGATATTATTCCTTGAACCCGTCACCAGCACAATGGATACCGGTTGGCACATGGACACCGACGAAAACAGGTGTTGAGTTTGGGGTGGGTACATGGACTGCCGGTGCTGAGTTTGATTATCTCGTGGTGCGCCCACTTCAAACCGTCACCAGCTAATAGATAGCTGTATACTTATAAATATGAATAAAGGTCTATTAACATTCATGGCAGGCATATGTGGACTCATTGGAAGCTATATACCTGTGCTTTTTGGTGATAATGATCTGCTGAGCGGTTGGAGTATCCTAGGTGGTGTTATTGGTGGTCTATTTGGTATTTGGGTGGGGGTCAAACTAGCGCAAAGGGTAGGCTAGTGGTTCGATATATTGTCGCTGTCAGCGGTGGTGTGGATTCGGTGGCTCTACTCCATATGTTGGTGCATGAGCGTCCTGACGATGAGTTGATTGTTGCTCATTTTGATCACGGTATTCGTTCTGAATCAGCGGCTGACGCAGCATTCGTTATGCAATTAGCTGACAAGTATGGATTGCCGTTCGTGTCACAGCGCGAAGAATTAGGTCCGAATGCCAGTGAAGAGTTGGCACGGCATCGACGATATGCGTTTTTGCGGTCTATGGCGAAAAAACATCACGCTACAATCATTACTGCGCACCATGCTGATGATGTTGTTGAAACAATTGCTATCAATCTCACACGTGGCACGGGCTGGCGTGGTCTGGCCGTATTGAATAGCGGTGATATTGAACGACCTCTGTTAAGCTGCATGAAAGCTGACCTCATCGCCTACGCTCAACGACACAAACTAGAATGGCGAGAGGACGCGACAAATCAGGATACGAAGTATCTTCGTAATGATTTGCGCCAAAGACTGACGGTGCTCGATCCAGATAGTCATCGATTACTACTGTTATATCGCGACCGTCAGTGTTTTCTCAGGCAGATGGTTGATAATGAAATAGACAGGTTAGTAGGGGCATCACCATATTCGCGGCATATGTTTATTGCCGTTTCGGACATCGCTGCACAAGAACTATTGCGTGGTGTATTCGTGAAAGAGGGCGTGGCCGTACCGACTCGGCCACAGATTCAACGTGCCTTGCACGCAGTTAAGGTGTTGCACGCGGGTAAAAGCCACAATGTTGCAACCGGCATTTCGCTTCGCTTTACGAAAACGCATTTTGTTGTCGAGCTTGCCCGCAAAGTGGTATCATAATAGAAGTGAAATCTTCTGACTGAAAGGAACCAATGCTGACTTATGGCAACAAAAAATCAATCTCCGAAAAATAAATTTTCTAATTGGGCACGACTAGGATTATTCTGGGCAATCATTGCGGTTGCTACATTAACGTTTTTTGCCGTTGTCGCACCACATGACCAACTAAAGGAAGTCCCTATTGCAAATGTCATCACGAGCGCAAATAAGGGTGAGGTGTCTCGTATCGAGGGATCGGGCAACGAGATTAAAGTGACACCAAAAGGTAGCGAGAAGCCGACGCAGCATTCATACATTCAGGGTGGTGTCAGTACGCTGCTAAAGGACGGTATATTGAACGGCGAGGCGAAAAAGACAATCGCTGACACACCTCCTTCGCAGACTGGTGAAACGCTCTGGAACCTGGCAATTATCATCGTTCCAGTCATTTTGATTGCTGCGTTTTTCATGTTTATGATGCGTCAGGCGCAGGGTCAGAACAACCAAGCCCTTGGGTTCGGTAAATCAAAAGCAAAACTATATGGTGTTGATAAAGAACGTGTTGTGTTCAATGACATTGCTGGAAATGACAACGCCAAACAAGACCTCGAAGAAGTCGTTGATTTCTTGAAACATCCAAAAAAATACCACGAAGTTGGTGCAAAGATTCCAAAGGGTGTATTGCTGGTCGGGAACCCGGGTACCGGTAAGACTATGTTGGCACGTGCTGTTGCTGGTGAAGCGAACGTCCCATTCTTTAGTATTAGTGGTTCTGAATTTGTCGAAATGTTTGTTGGTGTTGGTGCGTCTCGTGTGCGCGATCTATTTGCGAAAGCAAAAAAGAACTCACCTGCAATCATCTTTATCGATGAGATTGACGCCGTTGGTCGCAAACGCGGTAGCGGTATGGGCGGTGGTCACGATGAACGTGAACAGACATTGAACCAGATTCTGGTTGAAATGGACGGATTCGAGACAGGCACGAACGTTATCGTCCTGGCAGCAACCAACCGTGCTGACGTATTGGACCCAGCATTACTCCGACCTGGTCGTTTTGACCGACGCACGAACATCATGTTGCCAGAGCGCAAAGACCGCGAAGCAATTTTGAAAGTTCATTTCAAGAACAAACCAACCGAAGCAAGTGTTGACCTAGATAAATTGGCTGCCAAAACTGCCGGATCATCTGGTGCCGATCTAGCGAATATCGCGAACGAAGCAGCCATCATCGCTGCGCGCGACAACCGTAAAAAGATTTCGAATGCTGATGTTACCGAAGCATTTGAAAAGGTGGCAATTGGTCCTGAACGCAAAGCAAAGGTCATGAGCGACCGCGAAAAAGAAATTACTGCGTACCACGAAGCTGGCCATGCAGTTGTCGGTCATGTATTGCCCGACAGTGATCCTGTGCATAAGGT
>JAUPWL010000051.1 GCA_030916565.1 Patescibacteria group bacterium
CGACCGGTAATAGCACCTGCGCTAGCGAATGGTGCCTGGATGAAAGGTGTTACTACCAGCAAAAACGCCAAAAGTACTCTTTGGAGTAGGTCTTTACGACGTGTTTTTATATTTGTCATTGTGTATATCATACAGTGGTTAGTAACAGATGTTACAATAATAGCATAAGCATGAAAAAATCAATACTGTTTATTCTTTTCCTATTTTTTGCAGCTTGCACCGCAACACCGTTAGCATTTGCATCGTCATACAACCAGGGCAAATATAACGCGGCCGTCCCCTACAATACTGCAACCTATATTTCGATTGCAACATCAGGCAATGTGTCACTTGCCGTCACACCAGTCAGCGGTGGTTCACTAGTAACAGGGTCTGGTACCGTGACAGTGACGTCGACCGACGTTGTCGGCTATAAACTATATTTGCGCTCGAGTGGTAGTACCGATATGAACAACCTGGGCGACGTTCTGCCAACATCCGCCAATGCCACTCCAGCCGCACTAGCAGTCAATACATGGGGATATAACACAGACGGATCGAATAACTTTGTTGGGTCATCACTCACCGACACGCTTATCCGTACACTCATCGGCCCGGCGTCCACAGGCGACATCACGACCGTTACCTACGGTATCAAAGTTGACCTAGCCAAACCTGCCGGTAACTACACGACATCGATCGTCTATACCGCCGTCCCCGAAATCGACTAATCAACAGATTTCCGTTTGATGCGACGAATGATCTTCCACCCGCCGTATACTAATCCTCCGACAAAAATTACGATGAGTGATAACAACGGCACATACAATTGCTTGGGCAAAAAGATAATGTATTTTTCGCGCGTTACTGCCGGGCTATCGCCTAATCCAACCGTGTAAACTGCACGGTACACTCCGAGATATTTCAGCACTGGCATTGGCGCATCGATAGCACGTGTTGTACTAGGTAATATCAGTGAATCGTCGGTTTTTGAAGCGACTTCCTGACCATCAAAAATACTCCGAACACTGACACTATAGCGACTGCGAAAATGGGCAGTGCCCCTATTTGCAATTGTTATTTTCCATGGTTGATAACCATCAAAAACAAACGGACTCTGGAGCGATTTTAGTTCCCCTGTGCGCGTCACATTACCCTTTACTGTCAGATAGATCAAAGATGCGATTCGCTGTTCAGTGCTCAATTCACCTGACACATTCTGGACATCAGTCGATGCAAAAAGACTGATATACCGTCCGCCCGGTTCAGCATCTTGAGGCACCTTGACAACATATGGCACAATGCTGCTTTTGCCAGGATCTAGTTGTACGACAGTCCTGTCAAACGTCACCCATTTGGACACATTAGATTGCATGTCAAAAGAGTAGTCGTAGCTTTGACCAACGACGCTAAATTCTTCAGCGCTCAGCGCTACAGCCATCGGCCGGTCAGAATAATTAGTAAGCGTCAGTTTATATTTTACCGATTCCCCTGAAGCTACTACAGATTCCGTTCGTATCGGCGACAGCGCAAGACCCTTGATAAGTGCTTTTGCGGACACGACATAAAAATGACTACATAATACTAGAAGTGTAACAACTATTCCTATTTTCATTTTTATCGGCACAGACATAAGTATATCAATTTAGAAATAAGATTTTTGTTGTACTATTAGTATAATTTAATGGATTAGTGATTAGTATATAAGCATCTTCATACTAAATACTATCAGTTACCATATTTACTTAATGCTGCTTTATAAAACTATAGTTCTCCAATTACTGCTATCTGAGATTATGTGCCGTATCTCATTAGTATTGAGTGAAATCGTCGATGCACCGTCAATTGTTTGGCTGCTAGTAGTCGCAATAGTTACCGAGGTTGCGTTTATATTTTTTACTATATATAAATTTTCATTCGACACAGCCGTAGGCAATGTCAAAGTAGGCGGAGTTGGCGCTGTCGTAGGTAACTCACTGCCTGGCGGTGTAAAACTGCTAGTGTAAAACGCGTAACGACTATAGCGAAAATCATCTATATACCCAGGAAACGGAAGGCCTCCATTTAATATGCCTATGTAGAAAGTTGAAGGCGTGTAGTTGGTAGTGTCAGTATATGTAGACCCTGCCTGAGTACCATTTATATAAAGCCTCGTTGATGTACCAGAACGACAAATCGCAATATGATTCCAGCTATTCAGAGTAAGAGCATTTGTTGACGATGAAATTAAGCCAGTAGCAAGATCTCGATAGGAAACTACGCCGCTTGTTATATATTCAAGCCTTATTTTTGAGGTATTTGTATCAAACAGCCCGCATCTAGAAGATGTCGAGGTCGGGTACGCCCAAAATTCCACAGTAAAGTCACCAGTTCCAGGCGCGGTGGCTCCACTGCCCGAAACGCCACCGCTCGTAGTATTTATAGAATGCGAACCATATTTGACAGGACTTGATGAGTAGCTTGCGCTATTTAATGACCATGTGAGTGGGTTCGTCCCCGTGTCTGAAAGTGAATTATTAAAGGTAAGTCGAGATGAACCATTTAGAGGGTTAGAAGAGGCTATATTCGAGAATATTACATAATCTGTATTCGCAGAAGAACCAAAAGTAGTATTGGAACTAACCGTAGAAACTGAACGGATGGGTCCGGCGGCCGCCCATTGACCGTCACCGCGCAGGTACGTGCTGGCACTAGGGCTACCGGTAGCACTAATCGAACCAATAGCGATGTTCGAGAGAGTATTAGACGCACCGGAGATTGTCTTGTTTGTCAGTGTTTGCGTGTCTGTTGTGCCGACAATCGTGCCAGTTGGCGCTGTTACGGCTGAGAGCACTCCAGAAGTAAGTTTTGCGATACCTGAGCCGGTCGCGCGCTTTAGCGTCTTGCCCCCTGTTCCAGAGAAAAGTGCTACTTCGCTATCGACAGAAGTAGCAGTATTTGTTGAAGCGTCACCACTACTTACTGTGGCCCACGTACCGTCACCACGCAGGTAGGTACTGGCACTTGGCGTACCCGTGACAGCCGAGACTGCAGTGACAGAAGTAAGGACAGAGTTGCCGTTGGCTTGAACGGTGCCAGTACCCTTGCTAGTGAGGTTGAGTGTAACGTTGGTATCGCCGCCTGTTGCAGCAATAATTGGCTTATTGCCTGTGGTTGCATTTGTGATAGTAATCTCGTTGACAGCAGAGGCGGTAGTAGTAAAGATGATTTGTTCGTTGCCATTGGCATCGGCGATGTAGCCACCACTTGCTACTTTGGGAGCAGTGAGGGTTTTGTTGCTCAGTGTCTCTGTGCCAGTCGGAGTAACATAGTCAGTGCCCGCAGTAGCGATACTGAGGACACCTGTCGTGGTCGTATTCTTGACAAGTCCGGTACCAAGCGCGCCGAGGAACTGCGCTCCAGACAAACCGGCATCAGCAGTACCTTGGACGATAAATTTGTTCGAAAAGGCAACGTTAACCGAACCATTAACCGTGTTGCCAGCAAGTGTACGTGACGTACCCCAGCTTGCCGTCGTGATGTTGGCAGAGCCGTTGAAGCTTGTACCGTTGATGGTACGGGCGGTCGTTAGGGTTGCGGCGGAACCAGTGGTGTTTTGGTTAAAGGTTGGCCACGTATTCGTACCTGATGTCATGTCTTTGTTGGTGATGGTTTGAGTGCCTGTCAGAGTAACAAATGACGCAGCAGCCGTACCGCCAAGCTTGTCGGAGTCACCGGCGCTAATCTTTTGCCAAGCCCCGAGGACACCTCCCTCTTCATAACGAATTGAAATGTACGGGTTGCTCACATTTCGCGGAAATGCTAATTGCATGCCATAGCTGTTATATGCATACTCCCGCCCCAGACCTATCAGAGCGCTGTAGTATTGCGCAGCACTATTGGTACCAGGTCCGTTGGTGCTTCCCTGGACATATCGCCACCCAAAATCAATCGTTGACGCACCACCCTGAGCATCGAATGACGTTCGGGTCGCGTGGTCATCGCCCATATTGTTGAATAGACTAGTGGGCTTTATTAGATCTGCGTCGGAAATCGCGGTGTTTAATTGAGCCAATGTAGTAGTAAGTGTGTTATTGGCTAGCGAGATAGTTTTGTTGGTAAGGGTACTAGTACTTGAAATTGTAGGGACTGCGATACCGCCTGATGTTATTGCGCCCGCAACACTGATTGCGCCGTTGAAGACGACGTTATCATCGGCATAGGAGTAGTAAAATACCTCACTCCTAGCGTTGTTGTTGTTCCGGTAGAAACCGATAGTGTCGGCAGCTTCTCCAGTAGCAAAAGCTGGCGCACCGTCGCCGTTGTAGTACATCCCGCCACCATACTGAGTGGACTGCCCAACCTCAACATAGCCTGTGCCCTGAGAGGCGCCGTATAGCCGGATACCCGAGGTACCGCCGTCGTCGGAGATAACGTCGATAAGTGTACTGGTACCGTTGTCGATGGTGAGGTTGCCAGACACTGACGTATTTCCGGTAATCGTCGGCGAGGTCAGGGTTTTGTTTGTCAGAGTTTGAGTGCCAGTTGTTGTGACGGCATCCACGCCGTTGATTTTGACGGTGCCACTGCCCTTGGTCACCAGACTCATACTGACGTCGGTGTCGGTGCCTGACGCGGAAATCTGCGGCGAGCCACCAGTAACCGCGCCACTGATTCTCACCTGATTTACGGTGGATGGAGCAGCACTAACCTCAAGCGCCGTTCTCCCCATTGGGGAGATATAAACCATGTTGTAGATGTCAACAGCGTTGATATATGCCCTGTTGGCGGTGTCCCTGATTGTATCGACTTTAGGGTCGGTCAGGGTTTTATTGGTCAAGGTTTGTGTACCCGAGATAGTAACGAGAGAAACACCACCGGCAGTTGGGATGCTTCTGGCGAAATCAACAATACCTGTGTTTGTCGCCGTCATGAATAGCTGAGGGCCAGTCGCGTAGTTATTGGTGGTCGCAAATCCCATGGCCGTGCCGTTTACGTTGTTGTTTAGCACGTAAATACCGGCCTCTGCTTGCGTAGCAGAATCGCCCTGGAAGGTAATGGCAGCCTGGTAATTATCCGCGGCACCCGACCCAGCACCGTTCTTTATATGTATGCTACCGACGATTGTCTTCGCGATACTAAAGGCGTTCGTTGCTAGGCCGGTAGCGGTATTGTAGGTTGAATAAAGAGGCGTCGTACCAAACGTTTTATTAGACAACGTTTGCGTATCCGTATCACCTACTATCGCACCGCTTGGTGCTGTAACGGTACTCAATACACCAGAGGTCAACTTGGCGATGCCGCTACCGGTGGCGCGCTTAAGTAGCTTACCTGTCGTACTTGAGAAAAGAGCAACTTCGCTATCGACAGATGTTGCAGTATTGGTTGAGGCGTCGCCGCTACCCGTGCTGTCGACGTAGCTCTTGACCGCAGCGGACGTAGGAAGCGTCGTGTCGTTGTTGTTGGCGGCTATGGTCTCGGCTGCTGTAACAACAGCACTAGCAGCGAGATTGGAAACAGCGATATTAGAGATGGTATTGCTTGAGGCGGAGATGGTTTTGTTAGTCAGAGTGTCTGTCGTTGCTCTACCAACCAATGTATCGGTGCTAGTTGGGAGTGTTAACGTACCCGTATTGGAAATGGTAG
>JAUPWL010000012.1 GCA_030916565.1 Patescibacteria group bacterium
GCATCACGATTGCATACACTGGTATTAGCGGTACAAATGGTGACAACACTGTCCAAGTACGACTTTGTGGCGCAACGGCACCCGCTGCTGGCGCGACAGCATCTGGCTACGAAGTATGGGGCTGGGACGCAACCCTCTCTACACCAGCACTTGTCAAGATGGCGTTTGGCGGCACAACGACTGCTTGCTCAACCTCAACAAGCGGTAGCTAATATCTAGCGATTCTCAAAATACCCTGCAATATGCAGGGTATTTTTTTATCGTATTACTGCATCGAATAATATGATAAATTTTCTCAGTCAATATTATCGGTCGCTTGGCAGAGGAAACTGTGCGACAAAACTTTTCACGTCATCGCGTAGACGCGCCAACGTCTCATCGTTATCACGTGCATCAATCGCCCGTTTGATCCAATCTGCCAGCTGCGCCATGTGCTCTTCGCGCAGACCACGCGTTGTTATCGCTGGGGTCCCCAGTCGAATACCGCTTGGTTTGAACGGTGGCAGCGGATCGTCGGGTACGGCGTTTGCGTTAAGCGTAAGACCAATCTTGTCTAGGGCGACTTCGGCAACCTTGCCGTCAATGCCAAATGATCGATACACATCTGCCAGTATCAAATGATTGCTCGTGCCGCCGGTGACCAACTGGAATCCACGCGCAGATAGTTCATCCGCCAGTACTGCGGCGTTTTTCACTACCTGCGCAGCGTAATCACGAAATTCTGGCTGCAATGCTTCGTGGAATGCAACAGCCTTTGCCGCGATGACGTGCATATGCGGACCGCCCTGCATGCCAGGGAATATGGCACGGTCGATCAGCGTTGGGATGTTTTCTAGTGTCTTTTCCGGTTTTTTCAGTGGATTACCGACGATACCCTTTGACAGAATCAAGCCACCACGCGGGCCACGCAGCGTCTTGTGCGTCGTCGTTGTGATAACGTGAAACCCATAGTCAAAAGGATTCTGCGCAACGCCGCCGGCGATTAGTCCAGCAATATGTGCCATATCCGCCATTAGTAGTGCGCCGACTTCGTTACCAATAGCAGCGAATTTGGCATAGTCGAGTTCGCGTGGATAGGCCGAGAATCCTGCCAGAATAATCTTGGGTCGATGTTCCAGGGCAAGTCGGCGAACTTCATCATAATCAATCTCGCCTGTCGAGATATCTTTCATTTTGTAACGGACAAAATTGTACAGCTGCGCGCTACGCGTCACCGGCGCACCATGCGTCAGATGTCCACCGTGCGACAAATCCATCGCCAGCACCGTATCGCCCGGTTGCAACCATGCACTATAGACAGCTTCGTTCGCCGGTGCACCAGAATGTGGCTGCACGTTGGCATGATCGGCACCAAATAGCTGTTTGGCACGGTCAATCGCCAGTTGTTCAATCTGATCAGTAAACTCCTGGCCACCATAATAGCGTCTACCTGGATAACCCTCGGAATATTTGTTCGTGAACACACTGCCGAGCGCCGTCAAAACATCACGAGACACATAATTTTCACTCGGAATAAGCTCCAGTCCATCACGCTGGCGTTGTTCCTCTGCGGCAATTAAATTGGCAATTTGTTCATCATTCATAACTAGTGACATTATAGCACTTATCCCCGTATCACGGTTATTTCGACTTGACAATATATCATGGATGATATAAAATCGTAAGCAGAACTATGAAGCCCGAAGATTACAAAGTCAAGATCGGCTCCCTCATCCAGGAAAGCCGCCAACACCGTGGATTTACTCAGGCACAGCTTGCCGAAGCACTTGGTACCAGCCAAAGTGCCATTAACCGCATTGAAAAAGGTGGTCAAAATATCAGCCTAGAGATGATTGCACGCATTAGCGATGTGCTGTCGCACGATATCATGATGCTCAACCGCACCGGCAAGATTAATTTTCGTGTTCGTGGCGGCAGCAAACTGTCAGGCAGTATTGATACCAAGACCAGCAAAAATGCCGCAGTTGCCCTCCTCTGCGCCAGCCTCCTGAACCACGGCAGGACCGTCCTGCGCCGCGTTGCGCGTATCGAGGAAGTTAACCGTATTATCGAAGTCCTACAAAGTATCGGCGTGAAGGTACGTTGGCTGAACGAAGACGGCGACTTGGAAATCATCCCTCCCAAAAAACTCCATCTAGAGAACATGGACATCAAAGCCGCCAAACGTACACGTACTGTCATTATGTTCCTTGGCCCACTGATGCACCAATACAACCATTTCCAATTACCGTTTGCCGGTGGCTGTAGTCTGGGCACTCGCACGGTCGAACCACACATGACCGGTTTGCGTCCTTTTGGTCTCGAAGTTGAAGCAACAACTGATTATTACGACGCCAAAGTCAAACTGCAACCAGTTGATAGGGCGATTGTGCTTACCGAACGTGGCGACACCGTTACAGAAAACGTCATCATGGCTGCCGCCCTACATAATGGCACCGTCACGATTCGCAACGCCAGTTCCAATTATGCCGTCCAAGACCTTTGTATCTTTCTGAAAAAACTTGGCGTCAAAATTGAAGGTATTGGCACAACAACGCTACACATTACTGGTGTTACCCATATCGATAAGGATGTCGAATACCACCCAAGCGAAGACCCAATCGAAGCAATGAGCTTTATCGCTGCTGCCGTCGTCACCAACAGTGAGATCACCGTCAAACGCGCCCCGATTGAATTCCTTGAAATCGAACTAGCTACCCTCGCCGAAATGGGTCTGCAATTTGATGTGAGTGACGAATACAAAGCACTCAATGGCCATACTCGACTGGTCGATATTACTATCAAACGATCGAATCTTACGGCCGCCAAAGACAAGCTACACGCCCTGCCCTTTCCTGGTATCAACATGGACAATCTCCCATTCATGGGGCTGATCGCAACTGCGGCACGTGGACGTAGTATGGTGCATGATTGGTCATACGAAAACCGCGCCATTTACTTTACGGAACTGACCAAACTAAACGCCGACATCGAACTACTCGATCCACACCGTGTGTATATCACCGGACCAACGAAATGGAAGCCTGCTGATTTGGTTGCGCCACCGGCGCTCCGACCATCCGTGGTTGTCTTGCTCGCAATGCTGGCCGCACCGGGTGAATCAATCCTACGAGATGTCTATTCGATTAATCGTGGTTATGAAGATTTTGCCAATCGTCTGAACAGCCTCGGCGCACACATCGAAACCGTCCGCGAAATCTAGCTTTACCCCTTAAAATATGCTATTGTAGGTTCATAACTCGCGCATGTGGATACAGCGCAAGGCAGCGACGAAGCGCGCAGCAAGCCGTATAAACAATACGGTGCCGCGAGCACTGGAGTCTGCTAACGCAGCGATGCGCCACAAGCCACCGGCACGGCCAGCCGTGCTGGACGACAGGGTGGCGGTGCGTAGTTATGAACATGGCGGATGTAGCTCAGTTGGTTAGAGCGCCTGATTGTGGTCCAGGAGGTCGCGGGTTCAATTCCCGTCTTTCGCCCCATAAGAATAAGACCGACCCCGCGTCGGTCTTATTCTTATGAAGATATTTAGAATAAAAGCCGGTATTTCGACCGGCTTTTATTTGTTTCACATCGAAACGTGGCTAGACTACTACCACCAACGGCGCCAAGTGTTCCAACAGTTATTCCAGCCGGTGTTACACGCGTTCCAGCCTGTATTCCACAAGTTACACGCGTTATTCCAACCACCACCCCAACCAGTGTTGCCAGTGCCCCAACCGACATTCCAGTTCCACCAGTTATTATTATTCCATCCCCACATCTTCCTTCTACCTCCTTTAGCCCCTTAGATAGAAGTCGTTTTTTCGACTTCGGGCATATTATTATTATGATTGTTTGGCCATATGATTCGATGAACTATCTTACAGAAGGGTACATTTAGTACAAATAGCCGTCCCTAAAGTGATGCCAAGAGTAGTCTGGTGCGACATAAACCGTGCGATATACATTACCGCTCCGTATATAGACAATCCAATAGCCGTCATACCAGCGATAGCTCACCGCCGTCCATCCCGGATACCACTGATTTGCCCAGTTCATAGCAGTCCATCCACTACCGTTAACATATACATTATTATTACCAGGATAATAGTTTATATAATTTACGTTCCAATTCGGATTATTCGGACGGTTCGGATATGCTGGATAGCCGGGACGATTTGGATAATTCGGATAGCCCTGTCCTGGATTATTCGGACGATTCGGACCGCTTGGATAACTCGGTAATGTCGTTGGATAATTCGAGTTATTCGGATAGCTCGGTACCGTACTCGGATTATTCTGACGATAGTCCTGGACATTGCTATACGGTTGTCGATTCGTGTTATTAAAATTGTTTGGGTTTGTATATGTGTGCGGTGTTGCGTCGTACGGCATTGCGTACCTCCCATTCCACGCTTATATACGATTATTGTTGCCATGCTCGTGCGCGATCGAACATATACTCATTATGAAACGAACGCCGTAAAGGCGCCGTGAAAATAGTTACAATGGTAAAATATTGTAAAGTTAAGCGTATTTATCGTAATTACGAGGTGACGGTTCTATATAATTCTGACGGCGTTCTATTGATTTGCTATCGGTCTGACGTGGGTCTTTCAGCCCACCCGGCTGGCGGTTTGATGTAATGGCAGCGTCGCTAAATGTGTCGCTGTTAGCGTCATAGGCTCGCCCACGATTCTGCTCGGCAGTACGAGCTTTCACTGCTGCACTTTGCCGACCTAGGCGCGAATAGTGATAAGAGCCGAGTACTCGCGGTTGATTTAGTAGCCTACGACGCCGCTCCATCGACAGACCGCCGGCACCACCACCAGCAACGGCACCAAAGCCGTTGCTATGCGCAACGTCGTTTGCACTGAGTCCTTTGTTGAGATATTGATTAAGATCTGCCATATTGTATAGTTCTCGTGCTTATATTATTACACTTTTCTGATATACTTACTAGAGTTACACTCTTGCGGGCGTCGTATAATGGCTAATATGTCTGCCTTCCAAGCAAACGATGCGAGTTCGATTCTCGCCGCCCGCACCAAAGAAATAGACCGTGCCTTCTGGCATGGTCTATTTCTTTGAACGCGGAGCGGGAGACCCGAATTCGCATCAGCGAACAAAGTGAGCCAGATGCGAATTCGTAAGGCCCAGCGAAATGAAAGAGAGCACGAAGCATTTTCTTTCGCGAGCGGGGCCGAGATAGGGAGCAAAGCGACCGCCGTCTCGCCGCCCGCTCCGTAGCAATGTCTCGCCGCCCCACCTCTCTCGCCTTACTTTCCTCAATCCGTTATACTAGTACCCACGCCCCGGTAGCTCAGCTGGATAGAGCAGAGGACTTCTAAGCCTAAGGTCGCAGGTTCGAACCCTGCCCGGGGTACCAATGAAAATAGACTATGCATTTGCATGGTCTATTTTTATAGCATCGGCAGGGATCGGTTCTGTGACTTTTGCAAAGCAAAATAGTCGCAGGTTCGCGTACTGTCAAATCTTCGATTTGTACAGTACCTAGTTGATGGTCTGGCTAGAATAGCCAGACCATCTTGCGTCACCCTGCCCGGGGTACGATGAATTTATGCTTGCATAGAAACACATTTGATTGCTAGACTACAAACATCCCAAAAGGGATGTTTTTTGACGAACAGACAGCATCAGGAGCTATCATGTCATTAAGGGATCGGCCTGAACTGCAGCCGCTTTTTGAAGCACTAGCAGGCATTCCGCATGCCGAGTATTGGATGACGCACTCGACCAGTTATTTATCGGGTGAAATTCCCGAGGAAGTAGCAAAGACGAATCCAGCCCGAGCGCTACGGGCAGCACAACGATTCGCTGCAAAGAATTGTTCCTAAGTCTGTTTGACATACCGGCCCCACGAATCCGCGAAATGCAAAAAGCTTCGCGTTGATTTGCGGGGCTTTTCCTTTATTGTGGCGGGCGCGATTTCTGTGCGTCTAAATTAATAAAGTTCGTATAGTCAAAATCTGTCACGACAATACGATACACGAGTGTATTTGTCTCTGCCCCCATGCGTATCACTGGCACCAAATGACTGCCGTCGCTATATGTACGTGTGCGCAGGATTGATGTAATAACTTTCATCCTCGTTTTATTATCCGTCACGCGTTCGGCCATACCTGCCAATTGAACAGTCTCTAAACGACGATCATCAAAAACAGTAAAGGCAACGTGCTCATTACCGACAATATTTCTCGCCTTTCGTGTGTTCTCCTTTGTCATGAAATACACATAGCCGTCTTTGACGACGTAATACACAGCCGCGCCTCTCAATGAACCAGTACGCTCAATCGTCGAGAGAACGCCGATATCACGTTTGTTCAAAAGTTCTACTGCCTCAGCGCTCAAAATCGTTTCACGTACCGGTGGCGCCCGCTGTTCTGATTCGGTCACCTGTGCAACTCTCTTTTCCAAACGCTCCTCAATATAGTTAGCAAATTTTTTTGCGCTTTCTTTGCCAACATAGGATAAACGGTAATTACTTACCTTTGTATACAGCGTTACACTGGCATTATAAACAGCCTTAGTAATATTCACGCCCGAAATAACATCATAGGTAAATTCATCCATCGTGGTATAGCCTGGTCGATGATCAATAAATATCACTCGCTTGTCGGTTGCGACAAGCATGCCCTCTACCGCTCCAAAGAAACCCTGCAGTTCTTTGTGCCGTCCAAAAATCGCCGCTTCGATATGCTCATCCTCATGTATTACTTCAGGCAAATACATACCGGAAAAACGATATCTTCCCAGCGTTGTTACACCGGCTCTGTGAAGCTCTTCCTTGATGCGATCTTTGTGCTCAATACTCGCGACTGACTTTTTCTGAACCACAATTACTCCTCATTTCTTATAAGTATGAACGTGCTCAGATATATCGCCGTAATATACATCACATGGTCACACTAACTGGGGGCTCACTAAAAACGAGGCTCCTTACGAGCCTCGTTTTTTCAGCTTTGATTTCAGCTTTTTCTTCAATATGCGCTTTCGTGACGCGCCGTGCCAGTTCTTGTGTTTTGCCATCGTACTATAGTAACACTTATCGAACGAATTATCACCTCTGTATGATTATTCACATATTCAAAACTGGCTAACACTAATAATAAATATAAGTCGGTATGCTCGCCTGTTACTGATTCGCACTTTATACACCTACAAATGATGGAGAGGACATGAAATCGTTTGCCCGGGTAGTCGGGATATATATCGCTATCATTGCCACTACGACCGCCGGATGCACGCCATCAATATATGCAGATACACGCATCACCTGCCCACTGGGGAAAAAATTAGCCATAGATACGTGCCAAAATTACACCAGTGCATCAGACATGCAGAATTTTTCCAGTGAAATTTATGAATCACTAGGTGAATTTGCTGAGGTGCATCACACGGCGATGCCACCAAAAAATGACGTGTATTTCATTACGCCAGACAATGCTCAAATATCACCATGCGCGATGAGTCCCAATGAACCATACGTTGCTTGCTATACAGAAGGCAAACTATATATCGGATCAATGATGCTCTATACCAATTACACGGATACTGGTGCGCTTGCGCCCGTCACTATCATTGCGCATGAATATGGTCACTACTTGCAAAATGCTGGTCAGAGCAACGGAAGTCGACCGAATAATGGTAGCTCTGCAGTCGAGATAGAAAACCAAGCCGACTGCGTATCCGGTGCCTATGTCGCATGGCTCGGCACAAAACAGCACATTAAACTTTCTGCGCTTGTTTCACTCCTTGCCATGATTTGGGACCATGGGAGCAACCCCTATATAGAACCGTACAAAATACACGGAACACCGCAGGAGCGAACCGGCGCGTTCACGACTGGTTACGACGGGAGACTCAACGCATGTAACGCGATTGGTAATCTCGCCGTCGCACCATCATGAGGCAAAAGCCCGGAGAATATCTCCGGGCTTTACTCCTTCGTTCGGTTTGCCTATTGTGCGCCTAGTTTTAATTCTTCTTCGACAAGCGTAACAATATCCGCCGGTGCCAAATCAGATTTAACTGCATGTCGATGCGCGCCAAGGCGGAGCACTTTTTCTAGCCCTTCACCAGACGATAAATTACTCATCACAACGACACGGGTATTCGGTGATTTCTTCGCCAAGCACGCCTTTTCCATAAATCCCGCACCGTCCAAAACCGGCATCATCAAATCAAGCAAAATCAGATCGTATTTATTTTTCTTACATAGATCGAGGGCCTCTTGGCCATGCGCAGCAGCATCCAGATGATAATCATCCTGTGTATTCAAGATAATTGTATAGGCTTCTCGGAGATTTTTTTCATCCTCAACCAATAATATTCGATGCATTATATAGTTATTATACAATGAATTTTATTATTCACCAAGAATTTGCTGAACTTGGCTTTTTGTTATCTCAATGACAGTTCCCGGAGCAACCTCACCAGACAGCATCTGCTTTGCAACCAGATTCTCAACGGCACGCTGAACAATACGGCGCATAGGTCGTGCGCCGAGACGTGGATCGTATCCGCGTTCAACTAGCAGCTCTTTGGCATCGTCCGCAACATTGATTGTGACTTTCTGGAGTGCCATTTGTTTATTAATGCCCGCCAGGATCAAATCAACCACCTGTACGAGTTCTGGTTTTTCAAGCGGTCGGAACACGACAATTTCATCAAACCTATTCAAAAACTCTGGTTTAAATTGATTGCTGCTGATTAGCTCATCAATGAATTGTGATTCAAAATCCTTTAATTTATAGCCGCGTTGAATATACTCACGAATACGATCAGCGCCAGCGTTACTCGTTGCAATAACGATCGCGTCGCGGAAACTAATTTCACGGTTTTTAATATCGCGCAAAATTCCTTCATCGAGTAACTGCAGCAATGTTGTTAATACTTGCGGGTGGGCTTTTTCAATCTCGTCGAGCAGCACAACAGAGAACGGCTGCTTCATCGCTTGGGCTGTCAGACTGGTTGGATCATCAGCACCATCTGCAATCAATCGCGATACGTCCTCTGGACGAACATATTCGTTCAGATCGAGTCGTATCATACGTTCTTCGCCGCCAAAATAAACATCGGCGAGCGCTTTAGCAAGTTCCGTCTTGCCGACACCAGTTGGTCCAAGGAACAAGAACGTTCCGATAGGACGATTCTGGTTGCGCACACCAGCACGGGCACGACGAAGAGCATCACTGACAACCTGAACTGCATGCGTTTGATTAATCATTCGTTCATGGATATGATCTTCGAGGTTCAAGAGTTTTTCGCGTTCTTCTTCGCCACGTGCAACGCCGACTTTAATGTCCATCGTCTGTTCGATTGCTTGCTGAATAGAATTACCTGTAATGAATCCACTCTCGCCGTAGGTTGCGCCGCTCTCCAATAACTTCAATGCCCGTCCTGGCATAGCAAGATCATGGACGTATCGCTCACTTAATCGATACGCCTCATCAAGCGACTGGTACATGTATGTAACCTTGCGTTGGTACTCCGTCATGATCAATTGATCTTGCATGACGGCGATTGTTTCATCGCGATTTGCCTGTGTGATACTAATACGGTTCAGCGCATTCACGAGGCCCGGATTGCGTTTGCCAATCTGCAGATACCGCTGTTCGTCCATCGTAAGAATAATGCGTAAATTACCAGCCTCAAGTATTGGCAGCAGTACATTGGTCAAATCAACTGATCCGACACCTTCCTCAAAAAACAGCTGAGCATTATCGAGACAGATAATTATGTTCTTGGCGCTATATGCCTCGCCAAGTACACGCATGATCAGACCTTCTAATTCACCGCGTCCGGGTGCCGCTGCAATTAATGCCGACGAGTCAAGAAGGTATATTTGGCGAAATTTCAAAGACGGCGGAAGTTTTTCTTTTGCATCAAGCAAACGTTCAGCGAATGCATGAACGATTGTCGTTTTACCCGCACCCGCAGGACCAACAAGTGCCGCGTTTTGTCGTCCGTTCGTGCCAAATGTATCAATCAACTGATCGATAGCTTTTTTGTGTGATTCGATATCAACCGAAATCCGCATGCCGACCTGGTCGGAGAGGTTAATCGCAAATCGTTTCAGGAGCGGCGTATAACCGAATGAAAAGTCACGCGCTATACCACCCGTACGTTTTGGTGCGCTATTTTTAACCACCAAATCACGGAGATGTTCATACCATCGAATACCTGCAATTAAATCTTCACGGCTCAGTTTCATATGTGCGAGTAGTGATTGGCTGTCGTGAAAACTATCAATAACCGCCACGACTAGTACAGCACCGGATATATGCGGACAGCCGACTTCTTGCCGAACGGCAAGCGCACTTTGCCAAATAGCGGCAGTATCTGTCGGCTGATCGGTCGTGACATTCAAGAGAAACTGTTCAGTCACGCCAAATCGCAATGCAAAAAACATCCCACCACGCACTTTCGTCGCGGCCTTTACGATATCTTGTGGTGTTGGATTCTGTCCCAGCTGGCCCAATACATCACCTGACAATAGACCATCAATCGTTTCACCTTCACTAGATGGATGATGTAAATTGCCACTATACCATTCAATCAACATTGCCGGTATTGCAGCGAGACCAATCAACAGCCATCCAACCGAGCTATGCACAAACAGCAGCGTAACACCACCTACAACAAGCAGCACTGTCAGTAATTCAATACCCGTTCGCAATGATTTCGTTAAACGGACACCGAGGCGTGCCTTGGCGGCTCGTACGCTCGATGGGTTAAAGGTGGCGTTTGGGTTCATTAGAATGCCCACCCCGAAACAAATAGGCCAAACCCAATCAGCGGCAGGAGCGGAACCACCACCCAGCCTGCCAGGATGACGACACCTACCAGTACCTGTACCACGATCACGACACCGCCGATAAATAAAATCGTCATACGAATAAACGCCCCAATGACGCGTGAAAATAATTTATCGACGAGCGCACGGAGTTTTACCTCGAGCGGACCATCAACATTCCCTGCAGAAATCTGACGAAACGGCGCAAATAGGGTCTTTAGCAGTAAATCAAACGAGAAATAGTCGATCGTTGCGTCTAAACGATGAGAAACAATACCCGCACGAGCACGCCACCCATCGGTGTACCACCAGGTAAGCAGACTTGTGACCAAAAGCATAACCATATTGTATCATTTCACCCCCTGCTATAATAGAGACACATGGTCAAACCTTACAGCGTATTAATGGGTAAAGCAGTCCGGTATATCGCCCGCCTGCGAGGCGGTGGTTCTGCGTTGCCGGGACTTTTCGTCGAAAAAATCGACAAAAACTTTGTCAAAGATACATTAGCCCAGTTGCCACAAGGGGTCGTCCTGGTCAGTGGTACAAATGGCAAGACAACAACAACAAAAATGGTCGTTGAGCTACTGGAGAGTCAGGGATTAAAAGTTTTTACCAACCGTACTGGTAGCAACTTTGTTCGTGGCGTCGCAGCTGCACTGCTCGGTGAAGTGTCAACAACCGGTCGGCTGAACGCAGATATCGCCGTACTCGAACTCGACGAAGCCCATGCAGTTCACTTCGTTAATCAAATTCCTCCACGCTACAGCCTACTATTAAACGTCATGCGCGATCAGCTAGATCGATTCGGCGAAATCGACACGACAGCTGGCATGTTGGAGCATATTGCCGTGAAGACAACAGATACGGTTATTGTGAACCGCGAAGATCCGCGACTGCTTAAGATCGCATCGCAATTGAAAAATAACGTCCGTTATTTTGGCCTTGATGACACGCTACTGGCAACATTCCCAAGCGACGACGATATGCATGCCAAATCACTTTTGAAGTCTAAACGTCCCGGTGCAGACGTTGTTTTGCAATCAATGGTCGATAACCAAGCAACGTTTGTTATCGACGGCAGGATAGTCAAAACACCACTCAGGCTCAAAGGTATTTATAATGTCTACAACGCCGCGGCGGCTTTGGCTTTGACGCGCAGTATCGTCGGTCAGCAACTGGACCAGCAAAAATTAATCGCAGCACTTGCCACGGTCATGCCAGCATTCGGTCGTGGCGAAACGGTCATCGTCAACGGTCAACCATGCGAACTTGTGTTGGTAAAAAATCCGAGCGGTTTTCGACTCAGTCTCAGTTCGTTTGATCCCACAGGCGTTGCGACAATGATTGTCATCAACGACAATTATGCTGATGGTCGTGACATGAGTTGGCTATGGGACGTTGATTTCGTCAATCTCAAAAATAACGGCGTGAGTACAGTGAGCGGCGTTCGCGCATACGATATGGCACTTCGTCTATCCTATGATCAAATCGTCGTTTCGCACGTTGATACTGATCTCCGAAAGGCTCTGACAAAATTTATTGCCGAGCATCATGATGAGCCAAAACGAATTTATTGCACCTACACTGCTATGTTGGGACTGCGACGAGAATTGGCAAAGATCGCGCACGTTCAGGAGGTATCATGAGCCAGAAACAGCTGACAATTCTATGGTTATATCCGCGCGACATGAACATCTATGGTGATACAGGCAATGTACTCGTGCTACGACGCCGCGCCGAACAGCACGGATACACAGTTAATGTTGTCGAATATAATCCTGGAGATACATTCCCGGACACAACCGACATCGTCATCGGCGGCGGCGGTCAAGATAGTGGACAGGATAAAATCCAGCAGGATTTACAAGCAATCGGACCAAAACTCATCGATATGGCCGAGGCCGGCGTGCCAATGCTTGTCATCTGCGGGCTCTACCAACTATTCGGTAAGTTCTTTAAAACACAGGATGGTCATGTCATACCAGGCATCGGACTGCTCGACGTCGAAACGCTCGCTGGGCCCGAACGGCTCATCGGTAATATCATCACGCACAGTGACGAGTTTGGCGATATTATCGGATATGAAAATCATAGCGGACAAACATACCTAGGCGCCGATACAACACCACTCGGCCACGTCGTCCGTGGTGCAGGCAATAATGGCAATGACAACACAGAAGGCGCACACTATAAAAATGTTATCGGCAGCTATCTTCATGGATCACTATTACCCAAAAACCCCACCATCGCCGACCGGATCATTGAACAAGCAGCCAATAATAAATTCGGTGAATTCACGCATGGATCGATAGACGATCATATCGCAGAACTAGCACGCAAACACGCAGCGAAACGACCGAGATAACTATGCAAAAAATCAAAAATATATTTCGTCGACTCCACCCACTGCGCGCTACCGAATCGCTCTATATGTTTTTGCGCGACGAATCGATTGGCGGCAAGCTCGTCGTAGCGGCGGCAATAGTATCGGTCGTTGTCGTCAATTCTCCGCTAGAACCACTCTTCAGAGAATTTTGGTCACAAACTTTACGGCTTGGTGTCGGCGGTTGGACAATTGAACTTAGCTTCCTCCGGTGGCTTAACGAAGGTCTCATGGCGCTGTTTTTCCTTGTTGTCGGTCTTGAAATTAAGCGCGAACTTATCAAAGGCGAATTGCGCGAAGAGAATAGCACGATACTGCCAATCGGCGCGGCGATCGGTGGGGTTGTTATACCAGCACTCGTCTACGTATTATTTACTTTTCAGACGCCGGTTACTCATGGATGGGGCATACCGATTTCAACCGATACCGCAATTGCTATTGCGGTTCTTGGAATACTGAGAAATCATATTCCTATCCAATTAAAAATTTTTCTCCTTGCGCTTGCAGTTGCTGATGACATAATGGCGGTGAGTGTCATCACGCTATTCTATTCTGGAGCAATCAATCTTCCGTTCTTGGCATTGTCGATTGCAATCGTCGGAATTATTTTTGCATTCAGGAAATACCTGTCGACGCGACTGATTATCGTATTGGCATTAGGGGCAGTATTGTGGTTATCGACGTATGCCAGCGGAATACACGCAAGTGTTGTCGGCGTGATTATGGGGCTTCTGGCACCTATTCCGCCTCGCGGTCGGGCAGTTTCAACACCGGAAAAAGTTGAACGATTTTTCTTGCCCATTACCACGCTATTTGTCGTTCCGCTGTTTGCGTTTGCGAACGCTGGTGTTGTATTAAGTGTCGAACCGCTCCTCCATAACCAAAATATGATTGCCGGCATTGTCTTGGGACTTGTTGTCGGAAAAGTTATCGGTATTGTTGGGGCGACCTGGATACTGATTGCACTGAAAAAAGCAGATCTACCAGAAAACGTTAGCTGGCGTCATGTGATCGGCATGAGTTTTATTGCAGGAATTGGATTTACCATGTCACTGTTTATTGCAGAACTCACGTTCGAACAAGGTTCTGAGTACATCGACTCCGCAAAAATCGGTATTTTCGCCGCATCAATTATCAGCGGCGTCATTGGCGTATCAATTCTCCGTGTTGCTCGACGGACGAAAATTATCGGTTAGGCCGACTGTAATTTTTTGAGCTCAGAAATAATCTGTGCACCGTGTCCGAGCGGCACAACACGTCCATAAACCTTTACGACCTGTCCTTCAGGATTAATGATAAAGGTTTTGCGCAGAATACCTTCAATACCAAACTGCTTTTTACCCCATGCACCATAGGCATTGATAGCAACTTTTTCTGGATCAGTCAGGAGGGTAAAGTTCAACGAATGTTTTGCTTTGAACTTCTCATGGGCAGCAGCGTCATCTTTACTGACGCCAATAACGTGTGCACCAAGCGCCGCGATATCATCGCGTGCATCGCGAAGACTACATGCCTCAATCGTACAACCCGGCGTATCATCGGCTGGATAAAAATACAGCACCAGCCACTGACCCGCAAAATCTTTTAATGAATGCTGTTTACCGTTTTCATCTGGTAGTGAAAAGTCCGGTGCTGGATAAGGAGTGTTCTTCATACTATCAAGTATAATGGAATACGATGTCATCGACCAGCGCCGTCAGTAAACGAATCGAAGCTCTCGACTATTTGCGCGGGTTTTTTATTCTCGTTATTATTGTTGATCATTTGTGGCGCTGGCCAAATTTGTTCCAATATATCAGTGGCCGTGGTGAGCTATGGGTGTCAGCAGCCGAAGGCTTCGTCATCATATCAGGACTACTCGTTGGATACATTCGTGGTCGTAAGGGATTAAAAAAATCTTTCCGTGAAATATCACAAAAACTCGTTCTCCGTGGCGCACTGCTGTATGTTTGGACGCTGATTACTGCATTCATTTTTGTGGCCGCCACGTGGTATCTGACCTATCGTTCGAATACCGCCTTTATACCTTACGTGCATGGCGACTGGTGGAATGTTATCCGCGATACCGTCACGCTCAACTACACGCACCTCCTGACCCACTTCCTCTATCTCTACGCGATCTTTTTGGTACTTTCGCCAATTGTCATATGGCTGCTACGGCAGAGTATGTGGTGGATTGCCGTCACTGTCAGCACGGCAGGCTGGCTGTTCGGCTACATGTTGAATATTGAATGGCTGCAATGGCAAGTATTGTTCTTTGTGCCTGCAACAGCCGGTTTTTATCTCGACGATATTATTGCCTACGGCCGACGATTGCCGTCAACCGTTATATCTCCATTTATGATTGCCGCCTTAGGGAGCATTGTTCTATCGGCGATAATCATTCTCCCCCACGATCCTGGCACATATAACCGCGATGTATTCAGCAAAGAGCCTATGGCACTTGCGCGCATTCTCTTGTCATTTATTTGGTTCACGGCCCTAGCATGGCTATTCAACAAAATCCTGTCATGGCTAGAGAAATATATTGGATGGTTACTGCTACCGTTTGGCACACGATCACTCACAGCATACATCGTGCACGGATTCGTCCTGACACTCATTGCACTATTATTCCCGTCTAGCCCATCGTTACTGCTGAACACACTCTATGTCTGTGTTGCCGTAATCGGAACATGGGCTATCGTACGTAGCCCATCGATCAACCGTTTTATTCCTCGATAATTACTCGGATTTCAATTCGTACGTATCAGTCGTTTGCTGATCAAATGTGACCGATGACACCAGCGTATATCGACCGTCTGGTCGGAATGTCGGCAGGCTATTATGCCAGTAAAGATGAACGACTCTCTGCGCATTAACCTTTGCCGGATCAGTTATCTGCGCACTACTATTCGCTAACCATGCGTAACCGCCCCATTTCAATAATGGGGTTGGGCTATAGAAATGGAAATCGCAGTCCTTAAAATAATACTGATCGTTAATATACGTATATGGATCATCTGCGATGACATACGATTTTTTGCAATCAACCAGTTGACGAACCTTGGCGGTTTGCGGACGTTGCATGCGCTCATAATTAAAGTTACCCGCCTGGACCAATTGCCCCAGTCCCCACCCAAGGAGAAACAGTGATAATGCAGCCAAAGAGCCAGAAGCGCGACGATAGCCATAGCGCCAGCCTAATGCGACCGTGACACCAATCAGCGCATATGAGAATAAAATTACATGCGCCAAATAACGCTCAAGAAAGAACGGTTGTGACATTGGTAATGATATGACAACAAAGAATAGTGGCGGCACAACAACCAGTGACAATAAAAAGCCTAGTGAACGACGCCCAGCAGGATTCATCTGACGCCGCGATCGATCCAGAAGATATGTCAACAACCCAAACACCACAATGATACCGAACGCCGACCAGCCCGCAACGCTCCACTCTGGTGTATAAATCATTACCATGCTAATGACATCACCAATATGCGTCAGGTTTAATACCACTCCAATACCAGGAAGTGCTGAATGCGTTAACTGAAAGAGTACCGTAGAAACATAGGGCAAAAACAGCACAACCGCACCAACAAACGACCACAGCCATGGCTGACGGAATAAGCGACGGCGATTAGTAATGAGCAGCCAGACAAAGTGCGCGACCCAAACAACAATCGTCATATACAGTGTATACATACCGGCAGCGACGAGTACGGCATACAGTCCCCACCATCGCTTATTATCTTTTGCGTCTACTGCACGAATTAATACATAGCTCGCGAATGCTCCGATCAGACCAGCGAGTGCGTACATGCGGATTTCATATCCATAGCGCAGCCAAAAAGGGGCCAATGCAAGAAATGGCAACGACACAAGCGCCACGCGAATCGTGAAAAGGCGCCGCAGGAGCAAAGCAACAATACCCACGGTGACCGCACAGAGTAGCGCACTCATTGACCGTAGCGACAGCTCGCTCCAGCCAAATACACTTCCCCATAATTTTAGCAATAGATAAAACAGCGGAGGATGTGCATCAACGCTCGTTAAATGCAGTAACTCAGGAACTGACTGTTGCGCAAGGATAATCGAATAATTCTCATCGAACCAGACGTCCTGTCCCTTGCCTGCAAATAAGACCAAGAAAAACGATGCGAGCATGGCAATTGCAACGAGCACCGTCCAGCGGCGAACTAACAAATGTACTACTTGGTTCATACGGCGTTTCATACTGCCTCCTTTTTAAATACAACGCGACTATACCAGATATAGTTCCAGGTCAGGCTGACGACCGTCGCAATAACTTTACCAATGACAACCGCTAGTGCAGTATCAATACCTGACGCATACGACTTGATCAGCGTACTGACACCCAAAATTATCAATGTTTGCAATACCCATAGACCCGTCAGCGTCACAACTACAAAGAGAATAATTTGACGCGCAGTATGCTTTTCATCGGTATCAAATACAGCCTTTTTGTTGAGGAGATAACTCACCGCCAGTGCGCAACTGGTCGATAATACATTGGCGATAAACACGGGAAAATTCAGCAGTAGTGATAGTGACAGTAATATACTAAAATCAACCAGTGTATTAATCACACCTACGGTGATAAATCGTACTTTTTCGTACCTGAAAATCGTGCGTGATAAAGAAAATGTCACATGACGCATGCTATTTTTACTATAGCATATGTAGCATGTTTTATTCTGGGCGTAGATAGGGTATAATATGTCGAGTACATCGGGGTGTGGCGCAGTTGATAGCGCGCCCGGTTTGGGACCGGGAGGTCGAAGGTTTGAGTCCTTTCACCCCGACCAAGAAAGATTACCAGTTGTTTTTGTTAGATCCACCATCAAATTGTATGGTGGATTTAGCTTTATAACAGAGATAACGTCGTCGCCAGCGCGGAGGTTTGCAACTACTTCATTAGCTATTGCGTCGATTTTAGCCAAGTCATCGTTCTTGCGCAGCTCTAACAGATGTGATTGCGTGAGTTCGAAGAACTCTTTCTTAGTTGGCAATGATGTTCCTAATTGCGCGAGTTTCGCTTTGTTATCGTCAATACTGGCTTGTGCCTGTTCTATCAGTTGTTGATGTTGTTCTAATTTTCCAGTGTGGTATTTATCATAACTTGCACGATCTTCAAGGTGTAGTGTCTGATACCTCGCGTATTTACCCTCATTGATCTTGAGTTCCAGTTTGGCTTCATTCAGTTTGCGTGTAGCAATAGCCTTGTCGGCGGCTATTTGCGTCTTGAGCATTTCTATGTGGAACTTATAGGCTTCTTGGCTCTTAATAGTTGCGTTTTGTAGCGTCCATTCGATAGCAGCAAGCACATGTTTCGCTCGGATGCTTCTTGCTGGCTTGATGCCCATGCGTTTCTGCTTGGCTTTATTAAGACGCACACAATCCGTATTACTACAACTGAAACTTATCATCCACTTACCTGCGTTTTTACCACGCACGATAACGGTGTTCTGAAACCTCATAGGACCATCACAATAGTCACAGATGACCTTGTGGCGCAGGAGGCCGTAGTCTAGCTGTTTGCTACGGTTCGTTCTAACACTGACTTTCTTGCCGAAATCTTTCGCGACGTCGCTGTTCAGTTGTATGTATTCATCAGGTGTTATCAGAGGTGCAAAGTTGTGAAGATCAGTCAAATCAACCACGTTGTTACCATACTGATACAAGCCGCAATAGAACGAGTCGGCGAAGAAGTCGCCTACCATATTCTTCGTCATTCTAATACGCTTAAACTCTGAGTCTTGATCTCTACGAACAGCTAACTTCGCGTCATTGAGAAAGTCGGCTATCTCGGCATTGGTTTTCTTTTGGTTGAGCCTCATGTCAACAGCCATTCGCAGAATACCCCAATAGTAATCATCGGGTATGAAATAGCCAGATGTTTCATCAACACAGTAGCCCTTCTTTACCACACCATTGTATTTACCCTCTTTGATATTACCGTCCGTGCCACGCCTTACGTCAACTGACAGCTTGTCTGAATACTGTTTGGAGGTAGCGAATAAGATGCCGAGCATCATTTTGCCGTTCGGTGTGTTATCAAAGGTATATGTCTTAAATCGAAGATCTTGGATGATTTCTTCGTCTATCATCTCAATCACTTCACCCGCTTCTTTCATATTGCGTGATATACGATCAGGTGACCACGAGATCAGACCGTGATACTTGCCAGTTCGAAAACCCCTCAACATATCGTTGAAGATGAGGCGGTTACCAGATTTCTTAGCGGACGCGCTTTCTTCGAGGATGGTTACTCTCTTAGGGTCGATATTGAGTTGTTTGGCGAGAGTAAGGCATTCATCGCGTTGGTCGTCTATTGAACGAACTTGTTTTGCCTCATCGTCAGTTGATTTCCTCAGGTAGATGACATAGTTTCGTTTCTCAAGTGGGAGGATGCGATTTTTGATCTCCTCTGTAGTATTTTTGAAGTACTCAGCAAGATCATCAATGCTCTTATCGCTGACAGCCTGAAAGACCTCTTTTCGCGCGTCTAGCGCCTTGTCAACTTCAGCTCTCAGCTTGGTTTCGGCACTTATCAATTCAGCCGCAGTGACGACCTCTGATATTCGCTTCTTACTTGTCTTTTTCTTAGTGACCATGCGGTAAGATTCCGGTCAATTTTTGGTTATTCATAAAAAACATTATACAATGTTTTTACATAAATGTCTACAAGCTATGGAATTGACAGGAGTGAGAGATAGACCTATCACATCGTATGTGTCTGACGCCCGCTCTCAGAACATGTAACAAAATTAATTCATTTTTTGTATGATAGCGAGCGCATCATTGTAAAAGTTCGCATAGCCAACATGCAAGTATAGTTTTGCATTATCACCTGATCCTAGTGTGGCAATATCGATACTTTTGCAGTTTCGATCAACAGCGACTAGCAGATCTTTGTATGAGATTGGCGACATAGTAGCAGTATCTGTCCATGCAGTAATAATCTGCTTCTGTGTTGGGTTATACGACTTAAAGATAACTGTTGATCCATATTGTAATACTGGTGGGCTTTTGAATGCTGGTAATGTCGAACAATCTTGAACTACGGCTTGGTTCGCGACAGTGGAGGGTGTTGGTGTTGGTGTTGAAGTCGAGGGCAGAGTGGTGGCTGTCAGCTGTTTTGTCTTTGAGCACTGGGTCGCGGCATTCATATCAGACTTTAGGTCATCTTTTTCCTTGTACGGAAGAATGAGATATCGTCTATTTATCTCATCGTTAATGTATGGATCTATAACAGGCTGTGGTGACCATAATTGTACTGAAAGATATTGAGCACTCGTACTTTTCATATCCTTAGATTTAACCTTGACGTCTGCGACATTGCAGGAATCGATATTCTTTTTTACCAATGAATAGTCACTTGCGTTCATCGTAACCCATTCATCGGCCGTTTTTGGTAGATTTACTGGTTTCTTATTTTTCTGGCTTTCATATTGTTCGTTGAAATAACTAATGATAGGCATGGTGAAAGTGAAAAAAGCACCAACGCTAATAGCCACAAAAACAAGGTAGAATAATTTGTGGAGTGCACTAATACTACCATTTCGCGAAAGTAGCGAGAGAGCTAGACCAATGACACTTGTAAATAGACAGACGATCGCTAGTACGCTACCTACCCAAATATGCAAACCAAGAAAATCGAGTACCCATACCCCTGGTATGACATGACTAATGAGATCAAATACTAAAAATATCGCCAATATACTTCCACTGATACGCGACATCTTCCACAGTGTCTTTTCTTTGGGTTCTCTTGCAGATAGAAAGCCAAATAGCACCGTTAAGATGAAGAGGATCATCGGAAGGCCTATTATAATTAAGAGCTGGTATATTCCCTGAAGAGGCACCTGTAAGATATCTAGGACATTTTTCGGTAATACGATGGACGCAACAAGCAAAGCAAGAAAAAGTTTGAATAAAAATCTCATACGCGGACTTTGTGTGTTCGTCTGTGATGGTGGCTGCTGTATTTGATATGGTGAATTGTTACTTGGTGTGGTTGAGGTATCTGTGACTGTAGCCACTTCTGCTTTTGTTGTAAGCATCGTATCTTCTGCAATATCAACTACCGGCTCACTATTGGGTATATCAACGCTATTTTCGTTGAAAGATGAACTTTCGTCATGTATCGATTCGTTGTGTGGGCTATCGTGTTTATCTGTGTCCATTCATCCACCTTTTGTATATGCGTATTGTATCATTTACTTAATGAAAAAATAAGATGCCGGTAGCACTACATCCGCCACGTCTTATCGTGAGTTAACTCCACCAAACCAAACTCACGATCGCCCTTGATTATCAACGGTTGTTCGTCTGCTTTGATGGCAGTCGCTGTTTTAATAATTAGTAAAACCAACTTATCGGCCGGCACTTTGGATAAATCTCTTGTCGCCAACTCGTCTTTAGCTCGGTGCAATACCTCTCCAAAAATTGCCATGCGGTGTTGTGTACCGATACGTTGCTTTTCTTGCATCTCGTCAATGAACAGG
>JAUPWL010000013.1 GCA_030916565.1 Patescibacteria group bacterium
GGTCCCGCCTTGTCCTGACCTGATGACACTAGCTTAAATTTGTTCTTTTTAAAGAAATTGACGAATGCATTGTAATTAGCAGTTTCAGCATCCGCGTCACCTTTATATCCAGTACCATGCGACTGAGTAGGCAAGTTCACATAGTCACGATCTCCAACCCTGTATGCAGGGACGCCATATGTGCCGTAGCCGTCAAGTGTTTTTCCGCCGAGTCCATTTGATATGACGGTTTGCAAAACTTGGCCAGTGGCAGCGGTTTTTGCGCTATCGACGAGCAGTGCAGGGGATTTAAAATAAGTAGACGCAGATAAATCATCGGTGGATTTTTTGTTGGCCTGAGATAACGCCAAATTGAGAACATATACCGTCACTACAACAGCCACGACAGTAGCTACTAGTAATACATATAGAAGACGTTTTTTATACCAAACGTGACCTGTCGTCACAACAGGAGTCTGTGTATTCTCAACGGGGACTTCCGTGATCTGCTCATTATTATCGTGCATTTTACCTACCCAAACACTTAAATTCTAATGCTTTTACATTACTATGGTGAAAATGAAAATGCAACCGAGTTGCATGCTTATAGTTCTTATGTATAATTATCTTTAAAGCGGCCAAACTATAGATAGGCTGGGGGGATTATACAAGTGAAAGTGTTGCAACGAAAAACATCGTATAAAATTTCGCACATATTAGCCACGTTAGCTTTTGTATTTAGTACCGTCGTATCACCTTTGCTGAGTGCGACAACAGTTGCGGCTGCAACACTACCACAGGTTTCTACGGGTGCAGAATCTACCTGCGCAGTGGTGAATTCTCAGGTCAAATGTTGGGGTAACAATGATAATGGCCAACTGGGTATCGGTACAACGGGTGGCATTAAAACAAATCCAACGGCTGTTTATACCAAAACCACTGTAACCCCAGCGCAAACAACACAGTCATGCAATTTGATCGTATTTTGTACGACAGATACTGTATCTCCAGAGATTCCAGCTAGCGCCATGGGTGGCAAAAAGGTAACAAAAGTCAGTGTTGGCGCAAAGCACGTCTGCGCGCTCGCAAACGCGAGTGTATATTGCTGGGGCGACAATAGCTCAGGACAGCTAGGTCGGTCGGGCGGAGATACATCGGTACCTGTTGCTGTGTATGTATCATCATCGAGCGCGCTACAGGGAAAAGAGGTCATTGATATCACTGCATCAAATAATTATACGTGCGCACTGGCGAGTGATGGCAGTGTAGCATGTTGGGGTAATAATCAATATGGACAACTCGGCAACGGTTCATTTAACTCTTCGAGTATTCCTACGGCAGTTGATAAAACTGGTGAACTAGCTGGTCGAAGGGGTGTACAGTTAGCAAAAGTAGCAGGCTATAGTATGTGCGTATTGGCACGGGTTGCTACAGATTCATCTGCTAATTCGACGGGTGCTCCGTACTGTTGGGGAAGGGGTATGGGTCGGGATGCGGTACCTGCTAGTTCAACCACGACATTAACGACATGTTCTCCTGTTACTAATTCTTCGTCAGCCCCTGTATACTTTAACGCAAACAGGCCAGTTAGGATTGCGGGTAATGTGTCATTTAGTCTCGTTGATGGTGATACTTATATGACAGGACTAGCCGTTGACAATAGTACCTATTACTGGGGTATGCATGGATATAAAGGAACGGTAACTTATCGCGCAGTTGGTACTGTAGGTAGTATTGGTGAGACCGACAAGAACATTGCTGATACGGGGATATACTTTATGCAGAAAGCTATTATTCTTGCTTCGGCGTCTACGGATAAGGCAAAGCAAAACAATCAGCCTGGTGCTGACAAGAATAAGAATCTAAATTCAAATAATAATGCAGTACAGCAAGCAACCCAAACATCAAATCAATACAATCCGAATGGTGCTACGAGCCGCAGCTCAGGTTATACATCATCTCAGACAACAGGAGGTAGCTATGCGGGAGTTGCTAGCCCGGGATATTATCCGCCGCCAAGTGCAAATGTTGGAAACAACAAGAATGATGCACCAACTCCTACGCCAGGTACTGGTGGCGGTAGGGGTGGACCATCAACAACCCCAACGCCAGTCCCAAGAACCGGACCACCAACACCAACGCCAGTTACGACAACCCCAACCCCAACGCCAGTTACGACAACCCCAACCCCAACGCCAAAGCTAGTTGCTGATCCGCCGCCGTCAGTTACGCCACCACCGCCACCACCACCGTCAACGCCAGGATGTAAGGCTACAATATATAATGTCGAGACTGCATTTACGGAGTTAGGAACATTAAATGCAACCAGGCATGCGTCTAGTTCACTGACGAACAGTGGTATTAGCACATTATCTGGTAATGTTGTTGATAATTTGTTTTGTGCTGTAAAGGTAGCAGGTGCTGTATACTGTGATGCCAACGGTACCTCGGTCACCGAAGGTCAAACAGGTAGTAATTTTACGCAATCTTGTACACAATCAAACTCTTTCACGATATGTGTACTACCACCAACTGGTCCCCAGTCGGTATATACTGATGGTTGGATGAGTGGCAAGACAATCGTCTCTTTGAGCACTGAACCAAGTGGTTATACTTGTGCTGTTTCGAATGACAATAGCGTCGGTTGCTGGGGTATGAACAACCTTGGCCAGCTCGGTGTTGGCGATACGACGAACAAAAAAGTTCCGACAAAAGTCAATCTTTAATCAAAAAATGTCCGGTAGCAAACCGGACATTTTTATTACCGAATAATTCAGAATTTACGAAAAATTACTTGGGGTACATTATATTCATAGGTATCTGCGAGAGAAAGTATCGATTTTTTACGATGTTACATATCGGTCCCTTGCCCGAATTCGTCTCGTCATTTATACTGGTGTACAGCATAAGCATTAACTTGGTTGGGCAAAGTGGCAAAAGGGAAACAGGGCATACAGTTACCACAATTAACGACAAAAGCGAAAATCATCGCCACGGTGGTTATTGTTGTTTTTGTTGGGGCTATAGGGGCGTGGGTTGTGACCTCCTATCTCAAAGCAAATCTTGAAGGTTCGGGTAAAGTACCAATAGTATCCAAAGATGAATTCAAAAAGCAAACGACCAATTCTCGCAGTGCAACCGCGCAATCAGCAGCGCTTGAAGCGTTGAAGGTGGGTAGCGACAAGAATGCGATGATAATTTATGAAAATGCAGTCAGCGCCGAATCTGATCCGTCCGCAAAAGTTCAATTAGCTGCGGAACAGGCGAGATTGCTTTTGGCTGCAGGTAAACAAGACCAAGCCATTGCGGTACTAAAAGAAGCAGAATCTTATAATAATGATAAATATCAGATATATGATCAGCTCGCCAGGATGTACGAGCAAGCAAAATTGTATGCTGCAGCTGCAGAGTACTATCAAAAAGCCAGTCAACTGGTGAATAGCCCAACGAATATCGGTAACTATACGAAGAAGTTTTATGAAGTTCGAGTCGCAGAGATGCAGGCGCTCATAGGTAAGGGATAATGCACGGTATGATTCAGCTTCGCAGGCATGCCTTGAGCGTTTTTTTGCTTATATTTTTTGCGTTTTGTTTTGCAATGATAGGATCGAATCCCTATAGAGCCTTTGCTGCCGGTGGTGAGTGCAAAATTATCCTTTCAATCGACCGCTCTGGTTCAATCAGTGATTCACAATGGCAACAAATGGGCGTGCAGGTACAGAACTTATTAAAAACTGGTGTGACCGGTGTACCGAATCTTTATATTGCAATGTGGACTTTTTCACACGGAGATCCAGCGGATGACTATAACACACCACACGGGACAGATTACATACAGGCTGGTACGATACCGGGCAACTTAACATTGCCTGGTCAGCAGAATAGTATTATTAATACAATATTTTTTGGTACCAACTCTACCTCATCACCTATTTTTGGCCCAACTCATCCACCATATTTAGTTCGTGATGGTGGCACGGACTACCAGCAGGCATTTGGTTATAGTTCGGACCCGAATAATGGCGGTGCGGCAACGGTCAACCCAGCAGTACGAAGTATCGTCAACGGAAGTCCGGATGGCTTTGTGCTGATTACCGACGGTGCGCCAAACTATCCTGGCGGCGTAGATGGCAACTCTGGCCTCGATAATAATAATGCCGCCCTGTCGGCTGGTCGTGCCGCCCGCGGGAGTGCAGCATACACAGCGATACCTGCATACGGGGCATACGTTACCGAGCCGAACACACCAGCACCAGACCTTACGGGCCTCAACTATACTATTCTCAAAAACCCTACAGATAGTGTCGGTCCAGTCAATTTTGGTAATATCGAAGGTTTCGTTAGGGACAAGATTGCGGATGCGTGTGCTACTGTCCCGCCTGCAACCTATAGTCTCACCCCAAGCGTTAATCCATCGTTTGGACAAGGAGGTGGTGTCATTACGGACGGTTCGCAGCCACAGTTTGACTATACTGTCAATAACGATGGCGACACGACGAACACTGATTGGCAGATATACGATATGCAGATTGATCCAGGTGTGCCGATACCTGTGCCACAATGCTTTAATAGTTCTTGTGATTTGAATACCGCAAACGTTTGTGCATATTTATCATCGATTACCTGTACTCCATCACAAGACGACAACAATGCCACTCCTAACTCTGGTACGAATAGGCAGGTTGTCAAACCGTCAATAACGCTCTATACCAATAGAACGGCGACTGTGAAGGACCTTTCGAGTCTCAAGCCCGGTACGCGCGTATGTCGTGGGTTAAGAATATCGAACCCAACACAAACGGGTATTCCTCCATACCGCCTGTCAATATACTGTTTTGTTTATGCGAAAGCGCCTTTGTTGCAAATTCACGGTGGTGACGTACGTGTTGGACGACCATTCCAGGGCGACGCAACGTCGTATCAATCATCAGGTATATACACAAGCGGCTACACCCTCCGGGGCACAGATAAACCGAACGGTCTGACATTTGGTAGTTGGGTAGAATATGGAGCGCTGGCCCCTGGGCCAATAGTGAATTTGGCGTCCTTGGCTGGCTATAGGGGGGGTGCAGAGCCACCGGTTGATGGATGCGGGGCCTCCAGTAGCAAAAGTACGAACTATCTCACCTTTGCGAACTATGACACAGCCTCTTCAGAATGTGGTCATTTCTCTGATTCGATCGGTAATATTCCCAATGTCATTACGCCAGCACTGTCTCTTGACGGCTTACAGCCAATTTCCATTGACTCGTCATTTGATTTAAACTCGAGTAGTGCTAGAGCAGTATATCAATATGGTAGCATAGGCAACCCGAAACCAGATTCTCTGACAATTAATTATAGCTCAATTCCACAAAAGGGCACTTATGTCATTTATGCGCCAGAGAACACGATTGAGATTGTCGGAGATATTAAATATACGCCCCTCATTCCGCCAAATTCCAAGTACCAAGCCTACGAACTCAAAGAGATACCACAACTGTTCATCATCGCCAAAAACATCAAAATTAAAAGTGGCGTAACACACATAGACGCATGGTTAGTCGCGAAGGGAAGCGGAGATTCAGACGGCGTTATCAACACTTGTTCTGATATAAAAGCAAATGATCCGAAGGCGTGTGAAAAACAACTAACTGTTAACGGTCCAATCATGGCGCGTGAGTTACAGCCGTGGCGTACGACTGTTTACACAGGTAGTTGTAAACTCGAAGGTAACTACCTCACCTCTGGTGGTTGCGTCGGATCGACGACAAATCCTGTTGATAAGCCGGGCGAAATATTTAACTTGCCAGGATCATCGATTTTGTGGGCCATCAACCAGACTGATCTTTCTCGTGCGCAAACAACATATACCATTGAACTTCCGCCATATTACTAATAAAAATATGTGCAAAAACCTTTTTAATACATAACGGTTATGGTAATATAAGGGTTATTATGGCAATGATAAAAGGTGTGGGCGACTTCTTCGGACTCGATATTAGTATGTCTGCTGTTCGGGTCGTGCAACTTTCCCCGGCTGGCGCTGGGCGGTGGTCACTGCAACACTATGGGTATGCGCCAATCGATATCAAGACGGCAATGGCGGACTCTGCTGAAGCAAGGAATCGATTAGGTGAGGTAATTATGACCGTGGTCGGTCAGAGTGGCATCAAAACAAAAGACGTTGCCATTGGACTATCGGCTAATAAAACGTTCATCACTGTTATTGATGTTCCAAATGCTAATTCGCAGGCTGAATTTGATAGCTCTATCAAGTATCAGTTAGACCAATACATACCAACGGATGTTAACGAGGCAAAGGTAGACTGGAAGCCTCTTGGCCCATCACCGTCTGATCCTACTCGACAAGAAGTGCTCATTGCGAGCACGACGGTATCTTATGCAGAGGATCGTCTCGAGCTTGTCGAAAGCCTTGGTTTTGATGTGATTGCCGCCGAGCCAGATCCGCTTGCTATGATTCGCTCCGTACTGAAGCCTGGCTCTAAAGACGCACAGATGATCGTTGATATGGGTGAGCAATCAATCAACGTTGCGATCACGTTTGGTGACATGCCACGTCTCGTACGAACGATTCCAAACGGATTGAGCACACTTTCCAATACTGCAGTGCACCACCTCGGGGTGAGTGATGAGCAGGCTCGCCAGTTTATATTTAAATTCGGACTCGCACAGGACAAGCTGGAGGGCAAGGTTGTACGAGCATTAGATAGTACTCTCGAAGGGATTTTGTCCGAGCTATCCAAGTCTATAAAATTCTTTCAGACACGATATCAGAACATCCCAATTAGTGAGGTTTTACTTGTTGGTTATGCGAGTATGATTCCACAAATGCCTGAGTATGTTGCAGCAAAAACGGGGATTAAGACTTCTGTTGCTAACCCTTGGCAGTTTGTTTCTGGCCCGAATAATGACGCCCGGCTGAACGCTGTTGCGGGAGAATTCGCCGTAGCTGTAGGATTGGCTCAAAGAGGAGGTCTGCTGTGATTGAGATCAACCTCATCCCTGATGTCAAACAGGAGTATCTAAAAGCAAAGCAAGCCCGCATGATGGTTATTTCTGGTGCAATTATCGTGAGTATTGTTTCTGTTGCCATCGTTGCATTATTAGCCTTCTATCTCTTTGTGGCACAGGCCCTCTTGTCATCAAATGCGGGTAAGGACATAGAAGATAAGCAGAAAAGTCTCGTCGCTACTGCCGATTTGACGAATATGCTTACTCTTCAGAGCCAGCTTGCGAATATCAGTAGTCTTCATGATAAAGAAAATATGTCTTCTCGTATGTTTAACGTGTTAGGCGCCATTCTACCTGCCCAGCCGAACCAAGTAACATTTTCAACAGTGAAATATGATGCCGAGACTAAATCAATGCATATTGACGGACAGGCGGCAAACGGTTTTGTCGCTGTCGATGTATTCAAAAAAACCATCGAAGCAACAACGTTCTCATATCAGGAAGATAACAAAATAATTACGCGCTCTGTCGCTAATAATGTTGTTTTGTCTAACATGAGCTACGGCGAGGATGCCACTGGCGCCAAAGTACTAAGGTTCACTGTTGACTTTGACTATGATCCGTCACTATTCGCATCATCATCAAAGGATGTCGTCGTTATTGGTCCAGACAAGCAAAACGCGACAGATTCCTATAAATATCTACCAACGAGTTTGTTCAGTAGTCGAGCGAATGATGTAGGAGGGAAAAACTAATGGAAAATCCTAAGACGGCTACAATATCACCATCAACTGTGTTACGGAAACGCCAGCAAATTTCCAATGCAAACCGAACGATGTTTATCTGGATTGCTGGGGTGTCTGCGATTGTTGGCGTTGCACTTGTCGTATCAATATTTTTAGTACAGAAAATTGTTTTTGGCGAAAAAGTTCTTAACGAGAAAAGACACACAGTGAGTGTTCTAGAGAATAACATTAAGGTTATCCCTAGTCTCAAAGATAATATTTCCGTTCTCAATACAAATGAGAACCTTGCGTCTGTACTATTGAATGACACCGATCCACCAGTGCAGTCAGTTCTTGATGCTTTGCCGGCGTCACCAAACGCAACGGCACTAGGTTCTTCTTTGCAGAAGAAGTTATTAGCAGGCGTGCCTGGTGTCGCAATTGAAAGTATCAATGTAGATCCAGTAACAGGCGCCGATGCGCAATCAGATCCAAATAGCCCAAGTAGTATCAAATTTAGCTTTTCTGTGAGTATTTCCAATACTGCATATAGTGGCCCAAAGGAGTTTTTGCAAAAAAATAGTGGCTTAATAGAGTTATTGCAGAAAATTGAGAAGTCTATTCGTCCTTTCAATATTACCAATCTCACTGTTGAGGGTCAGCCATCAAAGGTAATAATGATGGCGGAAGGTGTCGGTTACTATCAGCCTGCACAATCACTAGTGCTTCGTGACAAGGTGGTAAAACCATGAAAAAGAACGACATAGCAACAATCATACTTATTGCATCCATTAGTGTTATATTCGCGTATTTCGTCGCAAATGCCATCATTGGCAGCCCATCGAGCCAGAGCGTAAAAGTAAAAACAGCAAAACCTATTACAGCAGAAATCAAGGAGCCCGATTCGTCGATATTTAATAAAGATTCAATCAATCCAACCGTGGAGGTTGAAATCGGCAATAAGTAGTTGCCGGAGTTCATACGATGGCAATACTAACAACCGACATGCAGGAAAAGCTCATCCATCTATTGGGTGATGAAGGGCTTGTATCAAAAGCTGTTCTTGACCTCGCCCTCAAAGAGTCACAAACAACGAAACAGCCGATTTTTGCGTTGCTATCGGAAAAGCACATTATAGATGACGAAATGCTCACGCACGCGATTGCGCAAGTATCTGGCGTGCCGTATGTAAATCTCACGAGTACGCTTATTAGCCAAGATGTGCTCGCTCTGCTGCCTGAGGATGTTGCCGAGCGATTTATGGCCGTACCACTCGCGGAAGTCCAGAACCGTCTAGCCGTTGCAATGGTGGATGCCAGTAACGTCCAGGCGGTCGATTATCTATCGAGCCGTATTGAAAAACCATTGAAGGTATTTATGGCTTCAGAGGCGGGTGTCCGCCACGTTTTAGATCAGTACCGCACCGACTTGTCTACTGTGGGGGAAGCTGCAGAGGCATCAAAGCAAGAGGAGGAATCTTCTAGCGATAACAATATTAAAACGATCGTTCAGGATTCTCCGATTAGTCGTGCACTGTCAACCATCTTGGAATATGCAGTTAAGACCAGGGCGAGTGATATTCATATTGAACCTCTTGAGTCGACACTAAAGATTCGCTGTCGCGTTGACGGTGTTTTGCGTGAAATTATGCAGCTGCCAAAAGCTATCGAACCAGCTTTAGTGAGCCGTATAAAAATTTTATCCAATCTAAAAATTGATGAACACCGGGTTCCTCAGGATGGACAGTTCGCCGTTAAAGTAGCCAATAAAGAGGTCGACCTTCGTATTGCTATTAGCCCAGTTGTATGGGGTGAACAGGTGGTTATCCGTTTGCTAGACAAAACTGGCACGAGTTTGAATATCGAAGAAATGGGCTATGCGGGTCGTGCGCTACGTGCGATTCGCAAGGGTATTATGCGCCCGAACGGCATGGTTCTGACATCGGGGCCAACAGGCAGTGGTAAATCGACGAGTCTTTACGCTCTGATACAGGAAATCCATGACGATAGTGTGAATATTGTGACGCTGGAAGATCCTGTTGAGTACAAGATTAACGGGGTGAATCAGATTCAGGTGAACACTGAGGTGGGGTTAACGTTTGCAACGGGTCTTCGATCGATTCTGCGTCAGGATCCAAATGTAATCATGGTGGGTGAGATTCGTGATGAGGAGACGGCCAGCCTGGCGGTACAAGCGGCGTTAACCGGGCACCTTGTATTTAGTACGCTGCACACCAATAGTGCTGCGGGTGTGTTGCCGCGCTTGTTGGATATGAAGATCGAGCCATTTTTGATTGCAAGTACTGTTAATACAATCATTGGTCAGCGTCTTGTTCGTCGTGTCGCAGCAAAGCGAGATACCTACCAATCAAACCCTATCGAAACACAAAATATATTAGCCACCGTTGGACATCTGCTGCCAAAGACACCAGCAGACGTTGTACAAGTTTCGCAAGATTTAGGATATAAAGACTTGCCACTTGCGGGTCAAAACGCTTATACTTTAGTTAAGGGTAAAGATACCCCTGAAACCCCCCGGGGTTACAGTGGTCGGGCGGGCCTTTATGAAGTGATGGATGTGAGCGAAAACATTCAGCGTCTTATTGTAAACCGTGCGACGAGTAGCGAAATTCAAAAACAAGCTGTCGCAGAAGGTATGATTACTATGCGACAAGACGGATATCTAAAAGCATTGCAAGGTTTGACGACGCTCGAGGAGGTCAACCGCGTAACGGCAGATACCGCATAGGGAAAAGAGAGCTATATGCCAAATCAAGAACTCAGAATTGAAATCCTCCTAGAAGAAGTTGTCCGTAGGCGTGCCTCCGACCTTCATTTGCAAGTAGGTTTGCCGCCTATGACGCGTGTTGACGGCTCATTGGCGCCGATAGCTGGCTATAATCCTCTCGATGAAGCGAGCGTTGAATCGCTTTTGTTTGCTATTCTTGATGAAAATCAACGACAAATCTTGGAAAAAGATAAAGAATTTGACTTTAGTTTCGCGTTTGGAACTTTGGGTCGGTTTCGTGTTAACGCCTTTCACGAAAGAGGTAATTTGGCTGCAGCGCTTCGACTCATTCCTAATGAGATTAAAACGGTTGTTGAGCTTGGGCTGCCGCCGATTGTTATGAATTTTGCAAATTATCCAAGGGGTCTTGTCCTGGTGACGGGTCCAACAGGTAGCGGTAAATCAACCACGCTCGCCGCGCTGGTAGACAAGTTAAACTCTGAAACGTCACAACACATTATTACAATCGAAGATCCGATCGAGTTTACGCATAAATCCAAGAAATCAGTTGTTGTACAAAGGGAAGTTCACTATGATACGTACAGCTTTTCGGCAGCGCTTCGGTCGAGCTTGCGCCAGGACCCCGATGTTGTCTTGATCGGTGAGATGCGTGATCTCGAAACCATTAGTGCGGCAATTACCATTGCTGAGACGGGTCATTTGGTTTTCGCTTCACTCCATACCAACAGTGCCGCGCAGTCCATTGATCGTATGATCGATGTTTTCCCTCCGCATCAACAGTCGCAGATTCGTGCACAGCTAGCGAATATTTTGATGGCAATTTGTTCTCAGCGTCTCGTACCTGCAATCGGTGGCGGACGCGTTATTGCCGCAGAGGTACTGATTGCGAACCCTGCTGTCCGTAACATTATTCGCGAGGGTAAGGGCCATCAATTGGATGCGGTGATTCAAACTGGTGCTGATGCCGGTATGCAAACGATGGACAGAACACTTGTTGGTTTGGTACAAAGCGGTGTTGTGACGTATGACGACGCAAGAAGCTTTGCTGTTGATTTGACTGAGTTCGAAAGGCTAATGCGGGGCTAGTAGCCATTATGCGAAAGTTCAACTATGAGGCAAGGGACAATACGACCAATAAGCTTATCAAAGCTATGGTTCAAGCTGATTCTGAATATGATGCGGCGAAACTCCTTGTAGCTCAGGGTCTGACGCCTATTGTCATCGATGAGGCAAAGAATGAAAAAAACTTCTTGTCACAATTCAAGAATCGCATCACCACGAAAGACAAAGTCGTATTCACTCGACAATTGTCGACATTGATTAACGCAGGTTTACCACTTTCTCAGAGTTTGCGCACCCTCGTTGATCAGACGCCAAACCCGCGTCTACGTGATGTTATCCAGGAAGTTATTGCCTCTGTCGAAGGCGGTCATTCGCTTCACGATTCATTTGCAAAACACCCGGATGTTTTTGACAAGCTTTTCCTAGCACTCGTCGCGGCGGGTGAGGCATCTGGTACCTTAGACGAGGCGCTACAGCGAATCGCCTTGCAGCAAGAAAAAGATGCTGCGATTCTCAGTCGTATTCGCGGTGCGATGACATATCCTATTATCGTGCTTGTTGTCATCTTGGGTGTGATGATATTTATGCTTCTGACAGTTGTTCCACAGGTGCAAAAGTTGTACAAAGACCTCCATCAGAACTTACCTTTGATTACTGAAATGATTGTGTCACTATCGCAGTTCTTGTTGCAGTATTGGCTCTTTGTTATTATTTTTCTCGGATTTGCGTCTTATCTTGCATCGCAGTATCTCCGTACCGATAACGGCAGGCGAACGCTAGACACGCTAAAACTCAATGTCCCCGTTTTTCGTGGATTGTTTCTTAAACTTTATGTTGCACGATTTAATCGCACAGGACAGACGCTATTGAATACGGGCGTGAATATGCTCGATATGCTAGCAATAGCCAGTGAGGCTGTGAATAATAGTGTCATATCAGCTGAAATTAATCGAGCAGCAGACAAGGTAAAGGGTGGTAAAGAGCTTTCTGTCTCGCTCCAGCCGGAACCGCATATACCGCAATTGGTGTCACAAATGATTAGTATTGGTGAAAAATCAGGGCAAATCGATGAAATGATGGGCAAGACGGCAAAGATATACGAAGACGAGCTCGACGAAGAAATAGCAACAATATCAACATCGATTGAACCGATCTTGATGGTTGTACTTGCTATCGTTGCTGGCGGTATGGTGGCTGCGATACTGTTGCCAATATACAGCCTCGTTAATACATTACATGTATAGTGTAGACACGGGCGTGATATTGGTGTACCATAAGCATGAGCGTTCCCCAAGAACGCATAGTAGTAGTTATATTTTTATAAAAGTTCATAGAAAGGTGGGAACTTTATGAACAAGCAAAATCAAAGAAACAAAAAATCAGCTCAAGGCTTTACGATTATCGAGGTCGTATTGGTGCTCGCTATTGCAGCACTGATATTCCTGATGGTATTTATTGCGCTTCCTGCTCTGCAACGCGGGCAGCGAGATACGGGTCGCAAGAACGATGTCAGTACTGCCGTCAGTGCCCTGCAAACGTATCTTTCAAATAACAGAGGAAACTTTACGTCGATTAATACAACTACTTTCCAAAAATACATCGATAGGCTAAGTCAATACGAACCGACAGACGTCGTTGTAAACCCTCCTGCTACTACTGCTGATACAAAAAAAATATATGTGTACACATTAGCAACCTGTCCTGCGTCCATCAACGCTCCTGGAACGCTCACGTATACAGTTGGTTCAGGCGGGCCACGACAGGCAGCTGTCTTTACTGCACTTGAAAATAGCGGTACCGGCAAAGAACAAGTATTCTGTCAGAATCTGTAGGCTGTCGAACAAGCAAATAAATAGGGCGCTGTTGCGTCCTATTTTTGTATTGCTTATGCTACACTAGGGTTAGCAAGATGGATAACACTATTCTATATACAATCGTCGCTGGGCTAGCTGGACTAGTGTCTGGTAGTTTTGTTGGTGCTTCCGTATGGCGTTTGCGCGCACGTCAGCTCTCAACAGATAAAAAGAATGGCGAAAAGGTACTGAAAAAAGACGCACGTCAGGTAGAGAAACTACCTATTAAGTCAGTCAAGGCCGATCGCTCCGTCTGTCTGCATTGCGGCCACCAACTGCAGTGGTATGACCTTCTACCGATCGTCAGCTGGGTGTCGCTCGGTGGAAAATGTCGCTACTGCAAGGCAAAAATAGGATGGACTGAACCCGCTCTAGAGATTGGAATGGCTATCTTTTTCGTTGCATCTTATGTATTTTGGCCATATCCACTTGACTCATCTTTTGCAGTATTGCATTTTGCAATCTGGCTCGTGGCTGGTGTTGGGTTGGCGACGCTTTTTGTCTATGACATGCGCTGGTACCTCTTGCCGAACAAGGTGGTCTTTCCGCTTATTGGACTAGGACTGCTTAATACATTTGTTGTTCTAGCCGATAGACAATTTTCGCTAGCCGCAATAGCTGATGTTGTCTACAGCTGCGCAATACTTTCGGGTCTTTACTACTTGATTTATGTTATCTCAAAGCACCAGTGGGTTGGCTTTGGGGATGTGAAGCTTGGCCTTGTGCTTGCACTGCTCCTCGTTGATTTTAGACTGTCTGTGCTCGCACTTTTTTTGGCAAATCTGGTTGGGACGATTGTTTATCTACCACTCATAGTCCGCGGAAGGATAAAAGGACAGACACACATACCATTCGGTCCGTTACTTATCACCGGCTGGTTCATATCTGGTCTTTTTGGTGCCAATATCATTGCCTGGTACATGACGATTACTCTGGGCACCATATAAAGCTTGTGCTATAATTTACCTCAAATGGGCAAGGTTAATCAGAGTGGGTTTACGGTTATTGAGGTAATTCTTTTCCTTGCTATTACTGGATTGTTGTTCGCGGTTTTGATGGTGGGCGTCGGCGCTGGAATTAACCAGCAGCGGTATTTGGATAGCGCCAGAGCGTACAGGGCACTTATACAGGATCAGTATGCCGCAGCACTCAGCATAGACAATCAAATTACAAATGACTGGGGTTGTCAGACTAACGGGGTTGTAGATCAGAATACTCCGCGTAGTAACAGGGGCACATCAGAGTGCGTCATTCTCGGTAAAATCGTACAGGTATTACCAATTAGTGACGGGATAGCCAGTGTGCAAACCTCGAGTATCACCGGTCGGCTGAAGCTTGGGATAAGCGACGTACAGAGCATGACAGATATAGATGCCATACTCGCATACCAGCCACATATTGCTGATTTTGATAAGCAGGTGACTGATATAGACTGGGGCTCGTACCTCATGACTGATGAAAAACCACGTCGGCCATCACAAGCGGTGATCGCGATTCTTCGATCACCGGCGACAGGACTTATTCGCGTATTTACATCAAAGAATAGCCATGCAAATTCAGATTTGGCAGATATTATTAATGTAACAAATGCGAGTACGGTACTTTCGAACTGTGTTATCAATGACACATCCGTCTTGATCCCGAGGATGTTAGTCTCGGTCGATCCACGTATAGCAAACGCTGATGGTGTGAGGCTTGATGGTGGCAATAATGAGGTGTGTCAGTGATGGGGCAGAAGGGCGACACAATTGTTGAGGTTATCTTTGCCTTTACTATTTTTAGCCTCGTAGCCGTTGGGGGCCTTGCACTGATGAATAGGGGGGCGACTATCGCACAACAATCACTCGAAATCAGCCTTGTTCGTGATCAAATGGATTCCCAGGCTGACGCTTTGCGGTATGTACACGATGCATATATAGCTAATTATGGTCACGATGGCGCAGATTCAAAAAGAGTATGGGAGCTAATAGCAAAAAATACCGCAGGCACAACCGCTCATCCTTTTAGCGATATGGCAGATAATCAGCGGTGCGTTTTACCATCAGCGGCTAATTCTACAGCAGGAGAGGGTAAGCCCTTTGCTCTGGATATCAGAAAACTAGATGGCGATGCCGGTAGTAGTCCTGTTTTAAATTTTGGTACTATTCCATCAACAATGTTCGTACCGGTGAGTGATAGCTCGAGCGCAGGAAATCGTGACGATTTTACGAGCACCACGTATGCCCAAGTGCGGTATACCTTTTCTAATAAAGACCCACTTCCTATAGCAATATCGCAAGGCATATGGATTCAGGCAGTTAAGGAGCCAAAAAGCGGTAACACTCCTGGTTATTACGATTTTCATATTCGCGCATGTTGGTTGTCTCCTGGACAGTCTGTACCAGTAACGTTAGGAACAATTGTGAGGTTTTATGATCCGGCACTATAAACGCAATCGTAATAAAGGGTTTACTCTTGTCGAGCTGATGATTGCAATGGCATTTGTTTCAATGCTACTACTTGCAATTGCCTTTGTCGTTCTACGAATCAGCGGTATATACAACAAAGGTGTAACAATCAAAGCGGTAAACCAAGCTGGCCGTACTATTGTGGAGGACATGAAGAGAACGATTGGAGAAAGTGATCCGTCTACAATCAATACTACACTACAGCAAAGTGGACGTTTATGTACGGGTACCTACAGCTACGTCTGGAATTTAGGGGATAGTGGCACCGCAGCGGTGAATAAATATAGGAATGATGGTCCAGCGGTCTCAACCAAAAAAATTCGACTTGTAAAGGTGAGAGATAACGGTGGGCAATATTGCAGCACTCAAAGTGGCTTGCCTGACATTATTGCGGCCGACGCGACGGAACTACTGACATCGGGTGATACATCATCAAACAATTTTATTGATACGAACCTCACTATACAGCAGTTTGCTATTTCGTCGCTGACGACTAATCTATCGAGCGGATCAGCACTATATAAAGTTAGTATATTACTGAGTAATGCAGATCAGGACGTTATTGACTCAATGGGTAACTGTAAGCCACCAAAAGATAGTCCTGGTAGTAGCGATTACTGTGCAGTCAACGAGTTTAATTTTACTGTTCGGCCCGGCAGTAAAGGAGGGCAATAAAAAGTAATGGTAAATCAAAAAAACAATCAGATCGGGGCAGTATCAATATTTGTCGTCATTTTTGCAGCGTTATTGGTGCTACTCGTAGTGACGGCATTTATTCGAATTATGCTACAGGATCAACAACAGGCAACAGCGAATGACCTATCAAGAAGCGCTCTCGATTCGGCAAACGCAGGTGTAGAGGATACGAAGCGTGCAATTGTTCAGTACTATAAAAGCGGGTGTCATTTACCGACAACTCCCGATTCGGCAGAATGTACACAGCTAAAGACGGCCCTAGGAGTAGAAGGTTTGATAACAGATGATGGCTGGACAAAAGATTGCGCGGCAGTGCCAACATTGCTTGGCATTACAAAAGTGCCAAACATGGGCTTTTTGCTGAAAGAAGGATCCGACAATGATCTTGATCAAGCGTATACCTGTATTAAGGTTCAGATGGCTCCGCCAAATTATATCGGATCGTTGACGCCTAATACTTCGCGCGTTATTAAGCTACAAGCAAAAGAGGGTGACCCTAAGAAGATCAAGATTGATTGGTATGCAATGAAAGACGGACAGTCTCTCGACGTCGATCCTGGTACTGCTGCTGCCTATAAACTTCCACGGCAATGGCCTCAGGACCGACCGCCAGTTATTCGAGCGCAACTACTTCAATTTAGAAAAGAATTTGCGCTATCGGATTTTGACCAAGATATGTCATACAACACCACACTTTTTATGCTGCCGTCGGCACTTGGAGTATCAAATACAGCCTTTTCTTATGCCGATCATCCTCGAGCAGGATCGCAACTTGGTTTTGCGCTTCCTATACACTGTGCGGTACCGGCAATTGGTGCAGACCGTTATGCGTGTAGTGTCACGATTGATTTGCCTGATGTCAACGCGGGCGAGCCAACTGACAGGACTGCTTATTTAAAAATAGGGCAATTCTATAGCGCGGCTAACACTCAGTTCAGAGTGAGTATGCTGGATGCCAGCTCAACTCCGCTGCATTTCAAAGACGTGCAACCAGTTGTCGATTCAACCGGGCGTGCAAGCAATCTCTTCCGTCGCGTTCAAAGCCGCATTGATATCGGAACGAGCAATGTTCCGAATCCTGAGTCTGCAGTTGATGTATCCAAGAGTTTATGTAAAATATTTACTGTTACTGATTCAACAGTAGAGGCGGACACGGCGCGCATGAATGGTACTATCTGCCCAAGCTTGCCGTAATTTGGGATCGTGTCTTAAATTTCACTATGGAACTGTTCGTAGGTGTCCCGCAGATGTTCGTCAGTGACGTGTGTATAGACTTGGGTCGTACTGATATTACTATGGCCCAACATCGACTGCACTGATCGTATATCTGCGCCATTCATCAATAAATCAGTTGCATAGCTATGACGCATAGTGTGAGGACTGACATGCTTCGTAATATCCGCGAGACGCGTATACTGGCTCAGCATACGCTGGACACTGCGGGCGGTCAGTCGGCGGTAGTCACCGGTTGTTTCTGGTGAGACATTACGGCTATAGCTGATAAAAAGTGCAGGTAGGCTATCGGTCCGTGTTTCGAGGTAGTTGTTGATATGATCTGCGGCCGCTTGACTGATGAATACAGGTCGGTCTTTTTGGCCTTTTCCGCGTACCATGAACTCACGCCGCTTCAGGTTGATGTTATCTCTATTCAGTCCTACGAGTTCTGATACACGTAACCCGCTTGAAAATAATAGCTCAATGATTGCTCGGTCACGGAGACCTTGTTCGGTGGATGTGTCAATCTCTGCGAGGAGCCGTGTGATTTCATCTCGATAGAGAAATGTTACTTGTTTGCGACTGACCTTAGGTAGGGTTATCTTGTCTGGACTAAGGGAATCTATATCTCTATTTGATAGGTATCGCAAAAATCCTCGGAGAGCTATCAGATGATAACTCTGAGTAATTGTTGCTAAAATATCATCGTTATTATTTACATAACGATTGAGCCATAGACGATATTTACGTACTAATTCTGTTGATATTTTTGACACCTCAATGTTATCTGTAAATTCAACAAAGCGCTCGAGGTATAGTTTGTAGTTTTCGGCAGTTTTGCGCGAACGGCCACCTTCAACTTCGAGGTGCTCTATATAATCTTGGATAAGATCAGAAGTATACATAACTAGTATCAGCATAGCGCAGATCGTAAAAAACCGGTAGAATAACAAAATGACTATATTCGAGAGCATCATACTTGGGCTGATTCAGGGACTGACGGAGTTTATTCCGATTAGTAGTTCGGGACATTTGGTGATTGCGCAATATTTCTTTTCCGGCGCTTCAGACCATTTATTCCTTGAATGGATAAACATAGGTACACTGCTGGCCTTGGTTGTCTATTTTTGGTCAAAGATTGTTGGGATTACTAAAGATGTCTTTGTACGTCATAATTATCGACTCGCACGTAATATTTTAGTAACAGCATTACCTGCAGGTATTGTAGGATACCTTGCTGCAGATTTTATAGGCAGCAGTGCATTCTTCGGAAGTATTGTTGTCGTAGTCATTATGTCTGCAATTGTCGGTGTAGTTATGATCTTTCTTGAAAAATTTCCAAAGGCGTCAGAGGTGAAAAATGGCGAATCGTTGAGTGTTTGGCGCGCCCTTATTATTGGTCTCGCCCAGACCATCGCTCTTATACCGGGTACATCACGCTCAGGTGCTACGATTATCGCTGGCCGCCTCAGTGGTCTGAGCCCCAAAGAGGCTGCGGAATACAGCTTCCTCGCGTCATTACCAATTATGGTAGGCGTCACAGCGAAAGTATTTTTGCATGATCATGTCTATCTTTTTCAAAACCTCGGTACATTATTTATCGCAAATCTTGTTGCGTTTCTTTCCGGCTTATTTGCAATAGGCTTTTTGATGCGATATTTATCACGTCACAGTTTGGCGGTGTTCGGATGGTACCGAGTCATCCTCGCTGCTTTTGTCATCGGTGTTATTTTGTTACAATAAAAACATTTGAGAGAATATCCAAGACTGCTTGAGATATTCCGAGAATGTGCATTATTGCACGCAGAACAATAGCCAAAATAAGGAGAATTCATGAGTCATATTGAGCGAACGCTGATACTGTTTAAGCCTGATGCAGTGCAACGGGGTGTTGTAGGTGAAATCTTGACACGATTTGAACGTGTTGGGCTAAAGGTCATCGGTACAAAGATGATCGCGCCTGACAAAGAGCATTACTACAAACACTATGAGGAAATCGGTCAGGTGATTACCCGACGAGGTGAGGCAACGTTCAACAACGTTCTTGATATGATGAACGAGGGTCCTGTCATCGCCATGGTGCTAGAGGGAATTGAGGCCGTAGAGCTTGTTCGTAAGCTCGTAGGCTCAACTGAACCAAAGTCATCCGCACCTGGTACGATTCGGGGTGACTTCTCGCATATGAGCTATGGCTACGGCGATGCGGCCGGCAAGGGTATCCCTAACCTTATCCATGCTTCAGGTGATCTCAGTGATGCCAAAAAGGAAATTCCACACTGGTTTAGCGAGGATGAGTTGTACGACTATAGCGTTCTGAATGAAAAGTTCACTCGATAGCCATTCCTGTATAATGGTTCTGGACTCATAAAGTCCCGACACGTAGTGTTGGCTTTAGGGGGAGGAGTGAATTATTGGATTCACTTCAAAAATGAAATGGAGGGGCAAGCCCCTCCTAGGCACCAGCCCCGGTAGCTCAACTGGATAGAGTAGATCCGTCCTAAGGATAAGGTTGCAGGTTCGACTCCTGCCCGGGGTACCATGGTAGAATAAGGTTATGGCTAAAACGAATACTGAATTCGACGGTCAACGCGAGGGCGAAAAGCTCCTCTTTGTGTTTCGACGTCACATTATTGCCATGCGAAAGGGTTTTTGGTTATTATTAATACCTTTTGCCTTGTCATCAATCCCTGTTTTTATCTGGCCTTATGAGTTGCAGGTGTACTGGTGGCCATTAGCTGGGTTTGGACTAGGCGTTTTACTGTTTATGTATCATTTTCTGATGTGGTACTACACGATTTACATTGTGACCGATCAGCGGCTGCGACAGGTAACGCAGAAGGGATTCTTTGGTAAGGATGTTGTCGAGCTCGGTCTGTCAAAAATTCAAAGCATAAGCTATAATGTACCAGGTTTTAGCGGTGAAGTTTTGGGGTTTGGAACGATCGTTGTCCAGACATACGTGGGTGACCTTATCATTAACAAGGTAG
>JAUPWL010000003.1 GCA_030916565.1 Patescibacteria group bacterium
GATCCAGGCCGGTGCGAACAGCTCGGATACGATCACGCTGACCTCGCAGGGCATCGATTGGGATGCGCAGAGCGCCAACATCGACGTTTCGACCAGCGGTTCGGCCTCGTCCACCATCGACACGATGGACACGCTGATCCGTCAGGTTTCGACCGCAGCTGCCGGTTTCGGCGCCGGTCAGAGCCAGCTTCAGTCGGCGGTCAACAACCTGACCAACAATCCCGTTGTCGAGGATCAGCCAAATATTCTCGTTGTCGGTGATGACGACCAAGCGATCTATGGATTTCAAGGTGCCGATATTGGTAACATTCTGCAGTTCGAAGAAACCTACCCACAGACGACCAAAATCCCGCTACTTGAAAACTATCGCAGCGTTGCACCGATACTCGAAACCGCTAGCCAAGTCATTGCCCAGAGCGACGAGCGCATCCCGGGCATAGACAAAAGCCTCCAGGCAAAGACGACTGCGCCTGCCGCCATGTCCGAAATTGTCGAATTCGCCACGCCGCACGAAGAGCGAAAATGGATTGCCGATAGCATTCGCGCGCTCCTCGATGCGCATGAAAAACCCTCCGAAATCGCCGTCATTGCACGCAAGCATAAAGACCTGGAATCGTTGATTGGTTATCTAACTGATAATGACATCGCGATCAATTACGAACGCAAAGAGGATGTGCTTGATGACGAAATTATCAAGCTCGTTGAACATATCGGCGCGGTCGTCCACGTAATTAGTATCGAACAGCACGACGACGCAAATGGCATGCTACCAGAATTACTCGGGCATCCAATGTGGGGCATCAACCCACGCACGCTATGGGAGATCAGCCTGTCCGCGTATAAAGACCGTAAACAATGGCTTGAAATCATGCCAGACCATGAATCAACCAGCCCACTATTTGAGTGGTTACTCGTGACCGCGGGACAAGCACTCCACCTGCCCCTCGAACGTATGATGGACGTGATTATTGGTAACTCATCACTGATCGAATCATACACATCACAACTCAAAGAATACTACTTTTCAAACAGTGAACGTGAGAACAATCTAGCAATGTATACCATCCACCTGGAAAACCTATCCAGTATTCGTAAAAAGCTTCGTGAGCACTATTCGACGCTGAAAAAGCCACTACTCGGTGACTATCTGAATTTCATGCAAGATAACCGTGCTGCAAAGATCAAAATATCAGCCAAACGTCATATCGGTGCAGAAGAATCAGCCGTCAAATTAATTAGCGGTCACGGATCAAAAGGCCTCGAATTTAATCACGTGTTTATTGTTAATGCTACTGATTCACAGTGGGGAGAAAAGGCAAGCGGCAAAAGTGACACAATCAAATTCCCACCGCACCTCCGGCTCAAACAAAACAGCAATAGTTATAACGAACGACTGCGCCTGTTCTACGTTGCGATGACTCGTGCACGGCAAGGATTACATATTACGTATGCAAATGAAAACGACAACGGCAAAGAGATGTTGATGGCTGGATTTTTAGCCGAAAATAATCTGCCGCTGCGGACAATTGAGCACGATGAATCTATAGAAAACCGCGAGCAAGCCGCCGAAAAAGAATGGTACGAACCGATTCTCAGTATCCCTGATATAACGATTCAACAATACCTCGCACCAGAACTTGCGACCTACAAACTCAGCGCCACGCATTTTACTAATTTCCTCGACGTCAGTCGTGGAGGGCCACGCAAATTCCTGCTAAATAACATGCTGCATTTTCCGTCTGCACAAAGTTCGGCCGCCAGTTTTGGTAACGCCATTCACAACACGCTAGAAAGAATCCATATGCACATGCGTACGCATAATACCCTTATGCCCGAAGAAGACATCATGGCAGAGTTTGAACGGCAGCTAGAGGCATACGCATTTAGTGATGACGAATGGCAGTATTTCCTCCAGAAGGGCCAAAATATTTTGCATATATTCCTGGCAGAACGAAGTGATATGTTCAACGCCAATCAAATAGCCGAACGGAATTTCAGCAACCAAGACGTCACCCTAGATGATGCACGCTTGAAGGGAAAGCTGGACGTACTCGAAATCGATAAAGCGTCAAAAACCGCCAAAGTGATTGATTACAAAACGGGTAAACCGCTCGAGTCATGGAGCAAGGGTAGTGAATACGATAAAATGAAGGCTCACCACTACCGCCAACAACTGCTATTCTACAAATTACTGATAGAACATTCACGTGATTACCATAACTACACGATGACCGACGGCGAACTACAGTTCGTTGAACCAAACGACGCAGGGCATACCGTCAATCTACCGTTAGGCGATGTAGACACCGAAGAATTCGAGCGATTCAAACGCCTGGTTGGCATTGTCTGGCAACATATTAACGACCTGTCATTCCCTGACACGTCTCACTACGAACCAACCGTTGAAGGCATTAAACAATTTGAGAATGACCTCTTGACGAAAAGTCAATAAACGGTTAAAATAGGTAGTTGGAATACGACTGGGAACGCGTCAATGCACCCACGTTTCGTACCTTACAAGTAGTATATTGGAACAGATAGCACGGACCTCGTCGCTTAGTGGCAAAGCACCACGCAACTGAATAGCATCTAGCGAGCTAGATACTGAGAGAATGCGTTCACATGGTCTCCGGGGACACAGGTTCGATTCCTGTCGAGGTCGCTTTTCGCCGTTCACACCGTTCGGCGAATCCTACGATTCATCGAAGGCTACACGAATGGCACGGAAATGCGAAGCGTGCCACGGAAGTGGCACGTGCAAATGTAACGGCACTGGTTGCCCGAAATGTTCAAAATCCAAAGATTGGTTGAGCGGTAAATACGCCGGGAAATACCTTGGGCAATGCCCAGTGTGTCGCGGCAAAGGCTACATCAACTAGACTTGTGACAGAGGCGCATCGCGCGTGAAACGTATTGTTTTGCCACGATACGCAGCCCGCAGGTGACAAGGGTGGTTTTTACTCCTTTGCGGCCGCCTTGTGGCGCCTATGATGCCGCGCGCTGTCACGAGAATGACGGTACACGATCACTGTACTGTCGGCAGAACGGATGGCGGCCTTTCAAGGGGTTGGGGCCGCCATCCGTTTCTGTCATCGATAAGCTTGCGGCGCATACCATAATGCAGCAAGTGGTAATGAGCAATATACTACTAACACAACGCCCGTCGCATACAGCGGCGGGCGATTTCATTTATACTAGACAATTGATTACTATGACATCATTTTGGAACGAACTACCACGACCGTTTTTTATACTGGCTCCTATGGAGGCAGTCACTGACGTGGTGTTTCGTCATGTCGTTGCAGCCGCCGCGCCACCTGACATCTATTTTACGGAATTTACCAACGCGACCGGTTGGGCACACGCTGGGGACAAAGCTATCGGTGGACGTCTGATCAAAACAGATGACGAACACCCGATTGTCGCACAGCTATGGGGCGCTGATCCAGCATCAATGGAAAAGCTCGCCATGCACTGCGCCAAACTAGGATACGACGGCATCGATATTAATATGGGATGCCCCGACCAATCTGCTGTCAAAAGCGGTGGCGGGTCAGGCATGATCAAAAATCCAGAGAATGCTGCGGCGATTATTGCTGCAGCGAAAAAAAGCGGCCTACCGGTGAGTGTGAAGACACGTTTAGGCTATAGTCGTCTGGATGAATGGCCAGAATGGTTAGGACATCTGCTGCGACAAGACATCGCAAACTTGACGATTCATCTCCGTACCAAAAAAGAAATGAGTAAAGTACCTGCACATTTTGAACTGATTGACGCTATCAAACAACTACGTGATGATATCGCTCCGCAGACTCTATTGACCATCAATGGCGACATCAAAGACCGTCAGCAAGGCATAGAACTAGTTGAAAAACATGGCATTGACGGCGTCATGATCGGTCGTGGTGTATTCCACAATCTGTTTGCATTTGCAACATCTAGCGACTCAAGTAACAAAGACATAGAACTTGGCCTGCTCAACCTACAGCTCAATCTTCATGACAAATATAACGTGCAGATGCCACGAAAATTCGACCCTTTGAAACGATTTTTCAAAATCTATATCCGAGATTTTCCAAATGCCGCAGAACTGCGCGATACTTTGATGCATACAAAAAATACCGATGAAGTGCGCGATGTGTTAGCAAACTTTACAGTAGATAAGTAACTGATACTGTCACGAAGTTACATCTCTGCGACAATATCGTCTTAGTAACACTATAGACACTCTCGCCGTTTACGCACGTCCTCGTTGACGTAGCAATGTAGCAAAGAGCTCTATAATCTCCCATGCCGATGAGTAGCTAACCGTTTCTTGAGATGCGCGAGCTTGTCATTACCGACAATAATAGTCAACTACATGTTAATACTTCCAGATACGGTATGCACTATGCGATAGGTCCGTGATACCATTTTATAGCCCACCGTCACCTTTACCACTACTTACTGTCTGGTTCTAGCTATGATAACATCTCACAAGTACACCGAACGCAGGACCAAAGAGGTACAATAGACGTCAGATATTATTGACAGCTATAGGCCAATGCCACTCAACAAATTTTGCACACCTCCAGCCATACCAGTAACAAGACTGAGTTGAGAAAGTATCGCATCAAACGCCGTCATCAGACCACCGATATCACCAGAACCGTTTAGTACGCCAGAAACTTCTGAAATTATTGATGTGAGAAGTGCCATTATCGAGGAAATAGTCGAAACGATCGTCTGGATGAACGGCTGCACCATACTTGTAAGCTTCTGTGCCGCCACTGTAATGTCCTGTGAGCTTATACTGGCCTTAACTTCTTTACAATTCGAGTCAGTACTCGTACCCGTGCTTGAAGATTGGCTTGGGCTTGGGCTAACAGATGGGGCGACATCTCTAGCATAGCGCCCTGCACCAGATCGTGAGGTCGAAGATACGCCAGGAGCGGAACTTGGAGTCGAAGTAGATTTTGGACTTGGGCTTGCGCCAATATTTGCATTAAATCCAGACGAAGTCACGTCAAGCGATGCGCTAAAGGACCAGCTATGGCCAAATACACACTGACCAACCTGAGTAATGCGAGTAATTATATCATTATACGCAGTTTGAATCTTACTCAGGACGTCAGTCGCACCAGCAACCGCTTTCGCAATAGCCCCTTGTACCGCTATTACGACGTTTTTCTGGAACCAATCTACAACTTTTTGCACCACCTTCTGTAAGTTTTCAAGCGTTAATGCACTTTGTACCTTTTCATAAAGTGTTTGTAGCCCCGTAACACCATCCTGGATATACTGCTTTACCTTATTTATAACTTCGCACGGAAGCAAAATTGAGCCTTTCAGATACCCCTCACTAAATGTAAGGGAAGCTCCTGCAATAACATCAGGGCTAGCGCTTGGACTCGGGCTTGGACTACTAGAGGTAGAAGGCGCACAGGCAATAGAACCTCCCACACCGCTTGCACCACTAGTAATACTTGCGCTTAGGCCATCGCTGCCTACATGAGCATCAACTTTTAATCTACTAAGGGTATCTGTTAAACTTTTTGTCATGCGTTTTATCTCGCTGGTTGCCTGCTGCCTCAAATTTTCCATGGCAGTATTCTTTACAGCCTGCGCTTCAGAATATGATGCCATCGGCCCATATGCTGCAATGAGTAGACTTAAGATACAAAACGCGAACCCTACGAAAAATTTTTGCGATGGCCTGAAAACAGGTACTGTATACATCTAATTACTCACCTTTAACTGACTTTTGTCATTAAGTGCTGCCTGAACCACATCCTGATCTGATTTTGCCTGCTTTATGCTTGCATCAAGATTTTCGATGTTCTTTTGAACATCTTCTTTGGTGACAATATGTTCAGTAGTTGCAGTATTACTAGTAGATGTTTTATCACTCTCTCGTTTCGTGGAGCCAAACAAGACAAATGCAAGGAGGCTAATCACGAGAATCAGCCCAATAGCAGCACCAATACCAATCAAAAAGTTACGATGAGACGGTTGAGTTAGTTGATCTGTATTATCTGTATTATTCATATTTTTATGTTTAAGAAACTCGTATGGCGTAATTTTAACATGAGTATATTCAGCATGCAAGATAGCAGTAATGCTAGGCAATAATGTCAACTGGCAGTGAACCGTCAGTCAGTGTTGCGTACGTCGCGACCTGGAACGCAACGCCTGCGTGCAGCGCAGTCGCGTAACGATCCTGAATCTCTTGGTCGGTTCGTTCGCGACCTGATTCTCGCTCTGGCATTACCGCAACAGCGTAAGCCAACTGCTGGACACGCCAAAAATCAAGGACGAATACTTGCGGCAGGTCCTTTGCATCAACAGTTGGATAGCGTTCTGCAAGGAGATTACGTAGTTTTGTCTGAGAGCATGTTTGACCTTGTCCGTACACAACGACCAATTCAATTTCATTATGGTCGTCTTTGAGGTTTTTAATGACAGCGACTTTTTCTTCACGACCGCTATTGTCCTGTGTATTCAGGATACTTGTACGAATCGCGTCGAGGCGTGACACGCCATTACTATTCGCAAAGTACTGATCATCGCCCTGAGTATCAGTCCACGCGTTGAGAGCCTTGTTCATAGACCCTTGGCCATACAAGTCTGTCGAATGCTTGAACAGGGCACTCGTCACACCCGCAACGATTTCACGGTTGTTCGCGCCACATGCAATGATTTCTCGAACCTTATCGTTCGCGCCACAATCGGTCTTGCCCAGATCTTCTGATCCATGGCCACCTGTATGCGCACCACAATGAATGCCTTGTTTAGCAAATTCTTCAGCGATATACACGATGTCACCTTCGGGTGATGCACTTTTTTCGTTTAGGGCAACAAACATAGCCAGGGGGGTTGTATAGCCACCGCCTGCGACCTTTGCGCGTTCGTTGTCTTTGTTGTGTTCGACATTAACAACCTCGAAACCGTCACCGTTCGGCACAGCAATTTCGCTGGTACAGCGACCATCTAGGCAACCGTCATCGTCATGGGTGCACGTCACGTAACACTCGCCATTAGCAATAATTTCGTGCATTGATTCGGCGATTTCTTTTCGTTGGTTCTCAGGCGTTGCCTGATCGAGATATTTTGCCATGCTGATAGGCGAGTCTGGATTGCCGACGCCAGGGGCAGGAATAACCTCTGTCAATTGGCTTGTCAGTGTTTTGTCATTTTCAATAATCGTGGACATGTATTCTCTCACTGTTTTTCCTTGTTTTTTATAAAACCTAATAGTGAATTGTACGCTTATTCAGATATAATGCAAGAACTAGAAAAGGGAATACCGCGCATAAAATCGCAGTATTCCCTTAATTATATGTAGTGCACGTATTAGCGGCGGTGGCGGCGACGCAGGTCGGCAACCTTCAGGCGAACCGCATGGCGATCAACGAGTTGGCTAGCTTTTTCTAATTCAACTTGGTCTTTGGCACTGTCGCGGAGTTTAATGGCGCGTTCTAGGGCTGCTTTGGATTCTGATTCAACGATGTCATCACCGCTGTCAGCTTCATCCACAAGGACACGAAGGCTCTTTGTGTCGACTTCGATCACACCACCGCTGATGGCATAGTAGTCGAGTTTGCTATCAGGATCGCCTTTTGCATGGCGAACAGCAATCGCACCAGGCACAGCGATACTTACCAGAGGTTCGTGACCAGGAAACACAGCGATTTCACCGGCTGCAGTCGGCAAAACGACCTCGTATACATCGTCGTTAAGCTTGGTGCCAGTCAAGGTAACTAATTGAAAATTCATTAGTGTTCATTATAACAAATTAAATCCATCTTGACACCTGTAATGGTAGGAATATAATAGCCTCACAGCCCGCACGCCTTACCGATTCTATAAGCGACGGACCGTAATTATGAATCGGACATATTAAAGGAGAGAATACGATGTTCCACCGTGGACGTCATCATTTTTTCGAGCGTCAAGATAACGCAAACAATGGTTCTACTGAACCAGAAGAAACACTAGTCGTGGCAAGCAGTAGCCGGGAATGGCTCGAAAGCCATCCTCTGACCGATGAAGAGCAGCGTGAATTCGAACGTCAGCTGCAAAAAGAAGCCACCAACTCGACAGCGAAAAACCTCGGCAAGAAAGCCGTTCGCCGCAATATGTGGGATCTACCCGAGGGATACCAATAGGGGCGGTTCTCTTAATATCAGAAAAGACCGGCATGTGCCGGTCTTTTCTTTGTGACTAGCCTGTAGACTAGTCTTTCTTTTCGCTCAGTGGACCAGGTGCCATATAGAACCATGATTCTGGTTTCGCATCGTATTTGCCAGCTAAGATATCGGCTGCGTCTTTAATGGTGTCTTCCAATTTGGCATAGACACCCTTGTTGCCGGTGAACTGTTCAGCAACGTGGAACGGCTGTGCAAAGAATCGCTGCAGACGACGAGCACGGTTAACTGTTTGTTTTTGCTCGTCTGAAAGCTCTTCCATACCAAGGATCGCAATGATGTCCTGAAGGTCTTTGTATTCCTGCAGTGTACGTTGTACTTCACGTGCGACACGGTAGTGTTCTTCACCGACGATTTCAGGATCCAGTGATGTTGATGTGCTGTCGAGGACGTCAACGGCAGGATAGATACCGATTTCGGTCAGCGCACGGTTCATCACGATTGTTGCGTCGAGGTGGGCGAAGGTTGTCGCTGGCGCAGGGTCAGTCAAGTCGTCCGCAGGGACATAGACAGCCTGGACAGAAGTAATCGAACCTTTTTTGGTTGAAGTAATACGTTCTTGCAGCAGACCCATTTCTTGTTGCAAGTTCGGTTGGTAACCCACAGCTGATGGAAGACGACCGAGAAGAGCAGATACCTCAGCACCGGCCTGTGTGTAACGGAAGATATTGTCAACGAACAGTAGCACGTCTTTACCATCATCACGAAATGCTTCGGCCATAGCGAGACCAGATAGTGCAACGCGCAAACGTGCTCCAGGTGGCTCGTTCATCTGACCAAAGACTAGAGAAGTCTGCGGCAATACGCCCGCTTCTTCCATCTCAAAGTACAGGTCGTTACCTTCACGAGTACGTTCACCAACACCGGCAAAGACAGAGTTACCAGAGTGATATTTCGCGATATTAAAGATGAGTTCCTGGATCAAGACGGTTTTACCGACACCGGCACCAGCGAACAGACCAGCCTTACCACCCTTGGTGAGTGGGGCGACAAGGTCGATAACCTTGATACCTGTTTCAAGGATTTCAGCTTTGTTTGACTGTTCAGTCAAGGCAGGTGGCTGACGGTGAATAGGAGCAGTTTTGCCTTTTGGCGCAGGTTTGTCATCGATTGGTTCACCAACGACGTTGAACATGCGACCCTGTGTTTCAGGACCGACAGGTACGCTAATTGGTGCGCCAGTGTTCACAACGGCCTGGCCACGTTTCAAACCATCAGTCGATGATAGGGCAATTGTACGAACAGTATGCTCGTCAAGGTGCTGTGCAACCTCAAGAGTGATTGTGCGTCCTTCGTGTGCAACATGCAGTGCGTCATAGATTGCTGGAATACCGGCGCCATCGCCGAATTCGACGTCAACGACGACACCGACGACCTGGATGACCTTGCCGTCTTTGAGTTTTGCCGTTTCTGCTGTCTTAACCATGATTTTCTCCTTTTCGCTCGTTCCGTATATTCAGTAGTTTATTGGGTGCTTGTCGTATCATTTTGGACCTCCGCCGATGTTGAAATGTGATTGCATTTCGTCAGGGAGATGCGGCTGTTCGAATGGACTGAACCGACGCAACAGTTGTGGTCGTTGGAATAATGCCATGCGCGCCATCCGTTCTTCGATCATTGTTCGCAAAATCGGTGACATCTGCATTTCCATCTCTGGATGTGCCAATGGCTGTTCGGTCACCGGTACAACGTAGCCGCGATCATTCATCTCGAAGCCTCTCATTTCATTGCCTCCACACCACCGCTGATTTCGGCGAGTTCCTGGGTAATTGCACCTTGTCGGGCTTTATTCATCGCCAGAGTCAAATCATCAATCAAATCATTGGCGTTATCGGTAGCGTTTTTCATAGCTAACATACGCATAATGTATTCAGATGCACGAGCTGTCAAAAGTGCGTGATATACCTGCGCTTCGATCAATCGATAGGTGACTGCTTCGAGGACTTCTTCGGCGCTTGGTTCAAATTCGGCGGTGCGTACAGCGTCGCTGACCTCTGTTTTTTCGTAGCCCGCAGGCAAAATTCGTTGCACGGTTGCCTGTTGATTAACGCTCGTGATGAACTGTGTGAACACAACATCAACAACATCAACTTCGCCAGACTCAAATTTCTCAATCGCCGTTTCGACGATGGCACGCAACTGTCCTCCGGCTGGGTCGTCAGGTAGATCCTGGTATACACCAGCAACTTCGATACCTTTCACACGCGAAACAAATCGGCTGGCACGGCGGCCAATAGTAATAGTCGAGCTTTTGACGCCTGCAGTCTGATCATCGAGCAGCTGTTTAGCGTATAGTTTCAACACGTTCGCATCATATGCACCGGCCAGACCTTTATCGGTGGCAATCACAATCAGCAAACGGCCTTTTGTCTTTTCACGGACCTTATACAGTGGATGGCGGTCAGTTTCGCCCTGATTAGCCAAATGGGTCAAAATTTCGTTCGCCATTTGCGTATAGGGAGTAGAGGCTTTTTCAGCTTCTTGAGCTTTGCGCATCTTGCTCGCAGCAACCAACTGCATAGCCTTGGTAATCTGTTTGGTCGATTTGACCGAACGGATACGTGTTTTGAGGGCGCGAGTACTAGGCATTAGTCCTCCTGCTCCGTCGTCGCGGTATCGTTCACAGCAGCCGGCTCTTCGACAACAACCGCTTCTGGTGCAGGCACGTCAACTTCAAGGTTCTGACGAGCCCTAGCAAGAGCGTTCACAAACTCCCAACCGTTATTTGACGGCCTTACAACCATTATTATTCCTCGAATCCTTTCGCGACGGTTTTCGCAACTTTATCCAGGATCTTGGTGCTTGGAGAATCATCAGAGATTTTTTCGTCACCCTTGTTCAGTTCCTGCATTTCTTTCTTGTGATCAGTCCAGAGGCGAGTCAATAGTGCAGTCTGGGCTTCTTTGATTTTGGCAACAGGAACATTATCAAATGCACCGCTGTTGACCGCGTGAATTGATGCAACCTGCTCCCAGACACCCATTGGGCTGTACTGGTGTTGTTTCAACAGTTCAGTCAAACGCTGACCGCGTTCGATCTGTGATTTGGTTGCTTCGTCAAGGTCACTGCCGAACTGCGCAAATGATGCCAATTCGCGGAACTGCGATAGACCAAGTTTCAAGTGAGAACCGACAGATTTAACAGATTTCGTCTGTGCGTCACCACCGACACGAGAGACTGACAAACCGGCACTAATCGCTGGACGAATACCTTGGTTGAACAGGTCTGTTTCCATAAAGATCTGACCGTCAGTGATTGAGATCACGTTGGTTGGGATATATGCAGAGATGTCACCAGCTTGCGTCTCGATGATTGGCAGTGCAGTCAGTGAACCAGCACCCAATTTGTCAGACAATTTCGCAGAACGCTCAAGGAGGCGTGAGTGCAGATAGAAGACGTCACCAGGGAAGGCTTCACGTCCTGGTGGACGGCGAAGCAACAGTGACATCTGACGGTACGCAACCGCGTGTTTCGTCAAATCATCGTAGATAATGAGCGCGTGCTTTTTGTTGTCGCGGAAATATTCACCCATCGCAGTCGCAGCGTATGGCGCGAGGTAGAGTAGTGATGCAGGATCAGATGGACCAGTTGCAACGATGATGGTTTGGTCCATGACACCTTCTTCTTTGAGGCGTTCAACCAAACGAGCGATTTTTGATAGTTTCTGGCCAATCGCGACATAGATATTCACCACGCCAGTCTTTTGGCGACCTTGGTTGATCATTGTGTCGATAGCGATTGCTGTTTTACCAGTTTGGCGGTCACCGATAATCAACTCGCGCTGACCACGACCGATAGGGAACATAGCGTCGATAGCAACGATACCAGTCATCATAGGTTCGTGGACGTGTTTACGACCCAAGACACCGATAGCTTCGCGCTCAACCAATCCACGCTGTTTGGTTTTGATCGCAGGACCACCGTCAAGAGGTTTACCGAGTGGGTCAACCACACGACCAAGTAGTTCTTCGCCAACAGGTACGTCCAGCACCGTACCCTTCAATGTGACCTTGTTACCAGCAGATACAGACTCGTCGCCACCCAACAGCACGGCACCGATTTCGTCTTCGTTCAAGTTCAATGCGAATGCTTCGACAACGCCATCACGCGTTTCGATTTGGAGTACTTCGCTGTAACCGGCTGCGCGAAGGCCGTAGACCCATGCGACACCGTCACCCACACGGGTAACGATACCGACGCTTTCAAGGTCGCCTGATACTTCCAGGGCGCCGATGGCGTCGCGGAGTTCTTTGCTGAGATCTGTGATGGTGAGTTCTGCCATAATTTTTTCCTTATATCTTGCTTGCTGTTAATTGGTCTAGTCGGTGGCGGAGTGTCGTATCCAGCCGCTGGTCTGGTGTTTCGATTCTGACACCGCCCAGGAGACTTTCGTCTACTTCTTGCCGCAGATGAACATCTTTGGCGGCGGTTTTGTTCTTTAAATATGCAGTGATGGTATGTTCGGTATCTTGTGAAAGTTCACGTGCACTGGCAATGTCGGCGAGGAGAACGCCACGCTGAGCCAGAGCAGCTTCGATGTCACGGACAATCAACGTCACTTCGCGGGTTCGTTTGGATTCAACCAAATAGGCCGCAAGTGGTTTGGCGACATTGCGCCCAGCCAGCAGTTCGTCAGCAAAATATGCTGCGATTTTCCTACGTGAAAGCCGGGCACCCGCCATTACGCGTTTTCCTTGACCGCGTCAGCGATAATTTTCTTGTCGATATCTTTTGAAACAGCGTTACCTACGACTTTTTCAGTCGCAAGGGCTACCAGTTCAATCATGTCGTTATGAAGTGCTTTGCGCGCTGCAATAACGTCCTTTTCCAACTGTTCGTGTGCGTCTTTGACAATTTTCTCGGCACGCGATTTTGCTTTTTCTTCACTCGTCGCGATCATCGCGTTTGCTTCGTCTTTGGCTGTTGCGACGATTTCTTTCGCCTCTGCGCGAGCCTCTTTCAAAAGCTTGGCTAGTTCTTCCTGTGCTTCTTCGGCTTTCTTTTCAGCAGCTTCAGCAGCTTTCGTGCCTGCCTCGATCGCTTCTTGGCGATCATCGACGGCTTTCATCAATGGGGGAAAGACGAATTTAGACAGGATGAATACGAGAATCAAAAATGCGACGACCTGGAATAGCAACATCTGACCGTCAATGCCAAGTGAGGTGAAAATATCACCCGAGGCTTTTTCTGTCGTTGCAAACTGTGTAAATAGGTTCGTCATGTGATTCCTTAACTATTTAGCCGGCTACTGCTTTTGCGATGAAGGCAACAACGATACCGATGATGGCCAAAGAGTCGGCAAAGACGATCGCGGTGATCATCAATGTACGGATCTGACCTAGTTGTTCTGGGTTACGGCCGAATGCACCCAATGCGCCACCACCGATAACACCAATACCTACTGCCGCGCCCAGGGCTGGCAATGCGTACGCTAGTACGAAAGCTAATTGTTCCATTTTTTTCTCCTTTTATAATTACCTATATTATACCATCACTCTGTGGATGCCGCCGTCTTGTTGTGACTATCAGCAGGTGAGTGATCGCGGGATGTGATTTGATCGTGATGATCCCCATGGCTCTCGATTGCGAGCGAGGTAAAAATCACGGTCAAGATAAAGAAAACGTAGGCCTGAACGAACCCAATAAAGAGTTCGAATGCCATGAATGGAGGAAGGGCAATGACTGAAACAAATCCGGTTAGTACCGCCAAAATAACCAACAAAATTTCACCAGCAAATGCGTTACCGAACATTCGGACGCTCAGCGCCGCGTAGCGTGAAAATTCACCAATGAATTCCAGAATACCTTCGAAAGAACCAATTGGGTCTTTGATAGGGTTACGGAAATAGCGTTTGAGGCTGCCGATCGGACCATGAGCACGAAGCGCCAGGTACTGAACGGTGAAAAAGACGATAATTGCCACAGCAAAGGTAAAGTTCAGATCAGCGTTCACCGCACGAAGCACCGGTACGCCGTTCCATTTGATCGAATCAAGTCCTGGCAGGACACTCATCCAATAACCAAACAGCATGACAAAAAAGATACTCAGAGCAAGCGGCGCGATTTTGCGTGCGACGGCTTTATCGGGGACCACATCATAGACTTGGCCCAACATACCTTCGAACGCCCACTGCGCCAGACCAACAAATCGGTTGTATTTGCGTTTTTTGACTTTACTGACGACATACCCGAATGCGACAAACATCAGCACGAGGCTGAGAAGCTGCGTCAACATACTATTTGTGACAGGGAAATTACCAATATGAAACAGTGTACCTGCTCCGACATGGATTTCTATTTCACTTGCTGCAAATTGTTGAAACATTATTGTTGCTCGTTCGCTTTCTTATAGAGTTGCCTGATGAGAAACGTTGTGACGATAATCCCTACGACCAGTCCGCCGACGGCGAACCGTGGCTCGGTACCTTGCATACTGTCGATCCACAGTCCCAGTAGTGTACCTCCGAGCGTAGGTATAAACATCCGCCACGTGGTGTCAGCTGCGATCATGAACAAAATTAAAGCCGCTGATTTTTCCGGCGGTTTCGGTTTGTCGTCGCTGTTTTTGGCCGCGGCAGAGCTCATTACTCGTATACTTTAACAGATATAAAATAGGGTGGCAAGTAAAGTGCCCATTATCGATTGTTTTCCAGCCGGAACTCAGCGTTATAGGATACAATCATCATTATGCCACGCAGAAACAGCAAACCGATCAAACGCGTTCCGTTCACCATCGTGAACAATGATAAAGCCAAAGTACGCTATCCTAACAAACTCGCCGCACAGCGTGCCGCCGAAGAACGCATGCTGCTGCACCCAAATCTTGAAATTACTGTCTATCAAGGCCTCGACCGCGGCTGGTACCTCACCCGAAAAAACGTCGAAAACAGTTGACATTCTCTGCTAACAATACTATGATTGCGCTACTTTATATGGTGAGGATGTAGGGAACATTGACAAGCAGACAAACACAAGGTGAGTTACCGCTACACGCGCACCCGCGCGCGTAGCACTATCTCATCTTGTGTTGGTAGGATACACGAGCAGGGGAAACCCTGAGGATGATCGCCTGTGAGAAACCGGAAGGGGAGTGATGACAATCACAACCACAAGGGCCGGGCGATTGTCTCGGCGCACCAATGTCACCAGCGACACAAATCGAACGGAAGGCTGAACGCCATGACTGAACCAACATTTTCGTTGGAATTGCCCGAGGAAGTAGCCGACCTGCGCGACTGGGTTCATGAGTTCGCGCTAGAGAAAATCCGTCCGGCAGGACACGAGTGGGACGAACGCGAAGAAACGCCGTGGCCACTCATCAAAGAAGCGGCCAAGGTTGGCATCTACACGCCAGAGTTCTTCGCCCAGATGGCATTCGACAAAAGCGGCCTCTTGATGCCGATTGTGCACGAAGAGCTGTTCTGGGGTGACCCCGGCATCGGACTATCGATTCTGGGCACCGGACTGGCTGCTGCAGCGCTTTCGACGAATGCGTTAGCGGGCGGCAGACCAGATCAGTTGCAATGGCTGGCGCCGATGTTCGGTACGCCTGACGACCCCAAAGTCGCGGCGTTCTGTTCATCAGAACCGGGTGCCGGGTCTGACGTTGGCGCCGTACGTACGCGTGCGCGCTATGACGCAGCAACTGACGAATGGGTGCTCAACGGTACCAAAACCTGGGCGACCAACGGCGGTATTGCGAATATCCATATCGTCGTCGCATCGGTCTATCCAGAGCTTGGCGCTCGTGGACAGGTGTCGTTTATCGTGCCACCGAACACCCCAGGGTTGTCCCAGGGGCAAAAGTTCAAAAAGCACGGCATCCGCGCTTCGCACACCGCCGAGGTCATTCTTAACAACGTCCGACTTTCCAGCAACCTCCTGATTGGTGGTATGGAAAGTTTCGAAAAACGAATTGCCAAAGTGCGCGCAGGCAGCAGTGCTGGCGGGCAGGCGGCAATGGCGACATTCGAAAAGACACGGCCGTCAGTGGGTGCGATGGGTGTTGGCGTCGCACGAGCAGCGTACGAATATGCTCTCGAGTACGCCGGTCAGCGTGAACAATTCGGTCGCAAAATCGGTGATTTTCAGGCCATCGGGTTCAAACTCGCTGACATGAAGATGCACATCGACGCCTCACGACTGTTGGTCTGGCGTGCGGCCTGGATGGGTGCGAACAACAAACCCTTCAACAGCGCCGAAGGTTCGATGGCCAAGCTGTATGCAACCGAAACCGCTGTCCGCGTCACCGAAGAGGCAATCCAAATCCTCGGCGGCAACGGCTACACCCGGGATTATCCGGTAGAGCACTGGCATCGCGATTCAAAGATCTTGACGATCTTTGAAGGCACCAGCGAGATCCAGCGGCTAGTCATTGCTCGTCGTCTGACCGGCCTGCCGCTCCGCTAACCCGAAGTAGCGTCTGTTTTGTCAAAGCGGCAAGCAGGCAGTGTATTCATACCTGCCTGCTTGTCGCTTTTTCATTTTATTGGTTGGCCCCACGGGGGCTATTTTTTGTGAAAAAATTGACACAAAAATAAAAACGCAGTATACCCATTACAACCATGGGGGAAATAATAGGGCAGTATTTGCAACGACCGACAGATATCGGCCTGTATTCAGTGGGGTCAGACATCATCCACCAACCATATGGCCCCGAATACGTCCGAGGCGGCCTGTACGAACTGCGGAACAACACCCTCCGTTTGCGCGCGTCGAAATACCCCAACGATGTCGAAGCCGTCAAAAGCATCGACAATAATTTTCTCGTATATGACCATACAATGGCGACGCGCAAACTGAACCACCAGCTGCGCGAACCAATTGGCAAAGACATCCTAGAATGGATGGCATATGCACCTAGTCGCGATATCGAACTGTTTTGTCGCTGGAGTCTCATACGCACCCACCACCTGACCCAAGCCCTCAATCGGGACCTACCAAGTTTTATTGACACCACACTCAACAAGGCATCTGATTTAGTCGACTCAGGTATGTTTCCTCCGTTCGCTGTGCCAGTCATCGAATCCGCAACGAAACGCTTCTATATCCAGGGTATGGATACATTTTACAGAGGTGGTTTAAACGCGGTGGGATTCTGCGGGGACGATACTATTGCGATGGCCAACCGGTACATCAGCCCAAAATATATGCATTTCGCATCCGGCGGCATGAAAAAAACGATGTTTCACGAATACCTTCATGGGGCAGGTAAAGACCGTGGATTTTTCTGGGGTATAAAAACAGCGCTCCCGGTCGCACGTATTCTTGAAGAAGCATTCGTCGAGCATTCATCTGTCGTCGCATTCAGTCCATCTATCACCAAAAAACCGTTCGTGGTCCATCCCGAAAAACGACGTGGCAGTTGGACCCGCAACAGTACCTATCGGCCAGAACGTACATTCATGGCAAAACTGATTGAACATACAGATATCAGATTAGAGCAACTAAGCGAAGCGTATTTCCGTCCACGCGGCGACGATCGAGGGGAGTGGTTGCGCGAGGACATCGAACGCAAAATAGGTCGGTTTTTTGGATCAAGACACGAGTTTTTTCGGTTCATAGATGAATACGAGATAACGTCGCGGGACAATCGGCCGGACCTTGTCCATGGTACAATTCGCACCCTCACGCGCCCTTCCACCACATAAATCTTATGCTATAATACCTTCATTCACTATTGTGTTGGTTGGGATAATTTGATATACTAAGTATAGTAAAAAAGGGGATAATATTATGAGCGACAGTACTCCGCAGGTCACGATCTACAGCACCAGCTGGTGTGCGTTTTGTCACACAGAGGCGCAGTGGCTCGATCACCTAGGTGTCCCGTACATCAAAAAAGACATCGAAGAAGACAAAGCAGCCTACGAAGAATTGATGAGCAAAAACGGCGGATCATATTCAGGCGTCCCTGTCACTGATGTTGCCGGTACGCTAATCTTGGGATTTGATCGACCAAAACTCCTCGATGCAATCAACGCCAACAACCTCAAACCATCAGCAGTATAATCTCTGACAGTAGTAAAAACGTCCGATTTACGGACGTTTTTTATATTCTGCGCATGATTCAGTTATAATCATCAACCAATGGAAAACGGAGAGTTAGGGTACACAGTTGAAGATTATCATGACGGAATACCGCCACGTGCATTCGGTACCGAAACCGAATATACCGACAATAGCGACATTGAACGATTCATCGATGATTACATCCATGGTGGCAAAAGCCGAAGACTCGGCTACTTTGTCAATCCGCGCTATATGGTGACTGCAGGTCGGAGTGAAGCCACAAGCGTCATCACCTCTAATGGCGGCGAAATGTACCTCGACTCAGCGACGTTAGAATATGCCACACCAGAATGCCGAACACCCACAGAAACAACACTCCATGAACGCATAGGCGAATTGATCGTCAATGACACCGTTCAACAAATCGGACGATGGCGCGATGTCCCCACACCAAAGGTATACAAGCGCGGCGGCTATATAACAGTATGGGGCGATTCGCGTGGCGCACCATTGCTCCGCGAAACAAGTATTGGTCACCACGAAAATTACAGTAGCAGAAGCAACCTCATGCAGATGGGACAATATGATTTAGAGAGGGACCCTGCTTTTCGCTTTATGAATACGTTCTTGGTTCTCCGCAAACTCATCGACGGGGCCGGAATGGTCGCAGAAGATCATTTTTCTATCACGCAAAAACCCCGAGCCATCAATTACTGTGCTCTCGAAAGTAGCACGATGCATGGTAAGAAAAAGCCGTTCCAGCAAAAAGAAGACCGCCTAGAAATCAGGACAGGCGAGGGGAACAAGTCAGATTGGGCGAATACTTTCAAAATAGGCCTCACATCACTGGTACTCAGACTAATGGAACACAAACAAATACCCAAAGACATGAATCTCTATGACCCTAATGTCGCAATAGCACAGATAGCGCAAAATCCATTGTCAGCAGTGACTCTTGCGTCTGGCGAACGTATGCGGGGCATCGATGTCCTCAGTAACATCGTCGAATCGGCCTATGATCTGGCCAAAAACTATGACGAAATGCCAGAATACGAAAAGCAAGCCTATGCGGATTTTGTAGAATTTTACGATGATATCCATAAAATTAATCTCAGGCAACATGACGTATCGTCGCTTTCTGATCGCATCGACTGGGCAGCTCGATATGCGTTTTTGGTGCGCACAAAAGAATATAATGGACTATTTACGACCGATAATCTCAAACTAGTACAATACGATCTGCTGTGGGATCAAATCGGCGATCATGACATTGCTCGCAAATGGTTTTCAAAATTCGGCCATACGGCGCTGACTGCCACCATCGCACTGCCACCACCAACGCGCGCACAGGCACGAGTCGAACTGATACGCGATCTCGATGCGCAACATAAATTCAAGTACGCATCATGGGGATCGGTCAATGCATCTGACGGTACAATTTATGATTTGCGCCACCCACTGCTGCCCGTATATCAAGCACGACCCGAAGCCCCGATAGCACCCAATAACCGAGATTGGATGTAAAGACTACCACCTCTGTAATAATTGCTGTATAATCTCGAGCAATGAGTAGCGTTGAGAGATACAAGGCCGTTGATTATCAGACCGGCACACCGCCACGCGCGTTTGGTAGCGAAACAGAATTTACTGACAACAGTAACTTCGTTGAACTGTATCTTGCCTATCTCGACAGCTACCATCTCATACCAGAACCGACAAACCTCATGAATGTTATTGAAGATTCATATGTCGTGTCATTCAATAATTACGCGAACCCCTATGACGTCACGACAATCAACGGCGGACGACTGTATCTCGATAGTGAAACGTTAGAATTCGCCACACCCGAATGTAGCTCACCCAAAGAACTTGTCCTCCACGAACGTGTCGGTGAACGCATCACGTATGAAACTTTGGCGCGCGCCGCACTACGCCTCAACGAACCAAATTTGAACGTCTTTAAACGCAGTGGCTATGCCAATGTTTATAGCGGTAACAAGATTCTCATATCTGAGGACAGCGTCGGAAACCACGAAAACTATACGAGTCTGAATGAATTTAGCGCTCTGAATTTTCAAACGTACGCACAGATAATGAAAACGTACGAGGACAACAAAAACGCTCAACATTTTGCTGATTTTTTGGCGCTCCGCAAACTGATTGATGGCGTCGGCATGGTCGACAAGGCAGGCTATTCGATTACACAACGCCCTCGTGCCGTTAACTACCGTGATTTCAGTAATATGACTCGTCACGGCAGCAAACGACCATTTTTCCAACACGGCGACCGTATGGAAGTTCGCTCTGGCGAAGGTAACAAATCGGACTGGGCGACCGAATTCAAATTTGGTCTGACATCACTCGTCCTGCGCCTGATCGAACATGACAAATTTCCTGCAGAACTGGCGCTCATGGACCCCACAGGTGACGTCATTACACTCTCACGCAATCCACATGGCAAAGTCATGATGGAATCAGGCAAATTACGCCCTGGCGCAGATGTATTAAAAGACATCGTCAACGCCGCCGTCGATCTGGGTCTATCATATCCAGAGTTTCCCAAATACGAACAAAAAGCCGCGGCGGATTTCTATAAATTCTATGATGATTTGCAACGCGTCAACCTGCGCGAACATGACGTCACAGCGCTTGCCGACCGTATTGATTGGGCCGCACGCTATGCCTATCTCGTTGCACGCGGTGCAACCTACGAAACAGCCACATCGACAAACCTCGATGCCGTTCGTGATGATTTGAAATGGGACCAAATAGGCGAACGTGACGTTGCCCGTCGTTATTTCAGCAAATTCGGCCACACGGCACTGAACGTTTCTATCCTCGGACCCCCACAAACCCGCGCCGCAGCACGTATTCGCACGGCCAAACAACTTGCCGCCAAACATAACATCCACGAAATCGACTGGTCGAATATCATATCACGCGATAACATCATCTATTCATTCAACAATCCACTCGATCCGAATGGCGTGACTACCATCGACGTTCGCACCGTTGGACATCCCAGCGACGAAGAATAGGAATAGCTATCAACTGCGTGTCGGATACTCGCCGGTCACGCATGCCATACAGAGCCCACCGACGGTCGGGCTAATCGCGCGGCGCAAATTATCTGGCGATATGAACCCTAATGAATCAACATCAAGATAGGCTAGCATTTCCTCGTTGGTCATACGATTGGCAATGAGTTCTTTCGGATTGCCAGTATCGATGCCATAGACGCAAGGGAACCGGTGTTTAGGGAACCCAGCCCGCATGTGTACTGTCGTGGCGCCCGCCTGACGGAGCATCTGAACGATCACGCGGCTATTGGTGCCGCGGACGATCGAGTCATCAACGACAACCACACTTTTGCCCGCAACAAGGTCAGGATTGACACGGAATTTTAACCACGCAGCATCGATTCGCGCTTCTTGGTTTTCCTGGATAAACGTTCGTCCGACATAGGCGTTTTTGTGAATTGCACGTCGATAGGGGATACCGAGCGTTTCGGCATATGCAACGGCGCTATCAGACCCAGAATCGGGAACACCAATGACCATATCAGCACTAAAACCATCAGATTCTTGGTCGGCCAAAAACCGTCCAATATCAAATCGTACATTCTGCACATTGCGTCCCGCTATCGTCGAATCAGGTCGTGCAAAGTAGGCTGACTCCATCGCGCAGAGTGCCATTTTGCCAATAGGGATCGGATCACGATAGATCTGATCATATTCAATTGGTTTTCCAGGGGCGATGGTAATCATCATACCCGGTGGCACCTCCACAGCCTGTCCGGCACGGATACCGAGGCTCGGAATGTGGAGTGCGCTGTCTTCGGATGAAAAATAGAAATACTCGTCATTCGTTGCCTGGACGAGTGGTCGAATACCCCATGGATCACGCGCCGCAATCAGGCGATCGCCATCCGATGCAATCAGGCTATAACCGCCAGTCAGGCCACCAAGTACTGCCAGCAGGGCAGCCTTGAAATCTTCGCCCGTCTCTCCCATGCGTTGATCGATTGCATCCACAAGGTTCTCGACATCGCTTTTTCCGTCGCCTTCCATTTCTTGCATATGACCATTCGTCGCAATCATATAATCGAATCGTTTGCTCCCGTGCGGATGAGCACGACGAGCCTTTTCGGCGGCGTCACCACTTTTACCAGCGGTGCTATAACGCGTATGTGCGAGAGCCAATGAACCGGCAGGGAATCCGCTCAAGTACGCTCCATTTGCAAATACGCTCGTAATTAACCCTTTATCTTTTTGGGTGTGAAATTTATACCGAGTTCGGCGACTATATACCGTAATACCAGCTGCATCTTCACCACGATGCTGCAGCCCAGAAAGCCCACGATAAGCTTTGTCGGCCATTGTCGGATCAGGCTCGCCATCGAGACGTATGACCGCAAAAACCCCGCACTCCTCACGTGGGGCATCGTCGTTCTCGAACCCGTTCGGACGCTCGGCAGACATTTATATTCATCTTAGCATAAGAACAAAATGTGGACAAAAATAGTTAAGTGTGATATAATATATAAAGTTCGTCTCCTCACAGAAAGCAGACAATGGAACCTTCCAACTATGTTTACCAAGTACCAGGTGATGCCTTGTTCAGAATCATGCAGACAATCGGATTCCTCGGTATCTTCGTCCTCTGCGTCATGGCATTCTGCCTGACTATCGCGTACTGGTCATTCCGTATTACCGCACGCGCTATTACCCCCAGGTACCGCTCGGGCAACGAGATCCTGTTCATCAACGAAGACATCAGCCACGGTTTTAGCCTCGATGACTATCACGTCGACGAAGGCATCACCGAACTGGAAAAACTGGCAAACAAAGGACGATAGTCCTCACCCCCGCACGTATCCCATTGGGACAACGGCGGGGGTTTAGTATACTGGTAGTAATGACAAAGCATACGGTTACATTACCGAGTGGCGACCAGGTTGCCTACTGGACCCATAACGACACCAAGAAAAAAACGTTGGTGCTCGTGCATGGGTTTACTGGGTCACACGAAGGATTCCGCTATCTTGTCCCGCTGTTATCTGACTACCGGCTGGTTATCCCTGATCTGCCAGGGTTTGGCGTCAGTCCGCTGCCGCACGAACAACTCACACTCCAGCATCTCGGTGGCCTGCTCTGTGATCTTATTCAGGCGCTGGGGCTCAAACAACCGCACCTGCTAGGGCATTCGATGGGATCGCTCGTTGTAGCCGAAGCACTGCGCCACAATCCTAAAATCGCACATGAAAAACTGATTCTCATAAGTCCCGTTCCATCACCCATTGGTATCGCAGATATGCGACGAGCGGGTGCAATGATTAGTCAGCTTTACTACAGCGCGAGTCATCGGTTGCCGGTTGTCGGACCCAAAATTGCGACCAGCAAAAAAATCACTCAGCTCAGCACAAACATGATCATGACAGCCACCGGCAAACAACTACGCGATGCTATCCATCAACACCACCTGGATAATCTCGATTACATCAGTAGTATCGGCTGGTATAGCCGCCTGTATCGCCAAATTAATCGCACCGGCATCAGTCGATATCGCCAAGCGTTACGATCATTTGATATCCTGATCATCAACGGCGAAAAAGATTCCGTCACACCGCTCAAACACCAAGAAAAAACCGCCCTGTTGGTCGGTGCAAAAATCGTCGTATTAACAGGTGTCGGACATTTGTCGCATTACGAAATGCCGAACGCCCTTGCGCTCGAGATCAAGAATTTTCTGCGATAACTTGTTCGTATAGTTCAACAAATTTTGGCATCACCATTCGAACGTCGTGCTGTTTCGCAATTTCCAGGCTACGTTTGCCGAATGATCGACGACGGCGCGGATGGTCTAATAATTGCATGAGTGCTTGTGCCATTGCTTCGATATCGTCAACGCGCACCAGATAGCCGTTCTGATCGTTCAGACATAATTCGCCCAGCGCGCCTGCATCGACAGCGACGACAGGTTTGCCGCTCGCCATTGCTTCGAGCATCGCCAGACACTGCAGTTCAGTAGGTGATGGCATGACATAGACGTCGCCCAGACGGTGCAGCTGTATCAAATCTTCGTCTGACACTAGTCCCGTAAACGTCACGTTGTCGTTCAGGCGCATTGTTTCAACCAATTCGTGCAGTCCCTCAACCGCGTTACCGTGGCCGACAATCACCGCATGAAAATCATGTCCAGACCAGTGTAATAATTCCAGCGCATGGACAAGGATATGCACGTGCTTTTCTTCATCCAAACGACCTATGTAGGTAATCAGTGGTTTATTACGTGGAATATGGAATTTTTCGTACAGTTCATCGGCTGGTTTGCCCGGTTTGAATTTGTCCAGATTGATACCGTTACTGATTGCGACGGCGGGCGCCTCAATACGCGACAAATTGAACAGCCCTAGTGCCGATTCGGTTGGCATAACGATGCGTTTTGTACCGCGATAGAGCAGTGTGCCGTATTCACTCAGAATATAACTGACCGGACGCGAAATAGGGGACAGAATTTTGATATTTTTGATCATGTTATCTGGCATGACGTGGTTGGTCGCGACGACAGGTATATTGCGTTTGACCGCTGCCCGCAACATGCTCAGTCCTACTGTTAACTGCGTTTGGACATGAACAATATCGGGCTGGAATTCATCCAACACGCGACGCATTTCGCGGTCGTAGGTGACAGATACACGGAGATTTTTGCGAAACGGTAGGCCGAACGAGCGGATACGCATAATATCGTAATTTTCATCGCGTTCACTATATCCGCGTCCTGTTTGAGATGGCGCAACAACCAATACTTCATGCCCAAGTGCCGCGAGGCCCTGGGCTAGCGTTCGTCCAGCGGTGGCAACACCGCTCTTCATCGGCCAATGTTGGTCGTTAGCTATTAGCACGCGCATAAACTTGTTCAAATTATACCACGGTATGGCAAAAACGATGCTTATGGATAGACTTTGACTGACAGCCTATTCTGGTATAATGAATTTTAAATGCCATCAATTAAACAATTATTCCTGGCGCTCGGCCTAACGATTATCACGTTTGGATCACTGCATCTGATCGTTTCGTACACGTTGATGATCGTTCGCGATTTCAACGAAGGTAACCTGTTCCGTATTTTGAATTTCCAAAAAGTATTCCCTGGTATCGACCTCGGTTGGAAAAATTTCATCATCAGTAACATCGTCGCCGTCGGTATGTATCTCGTCTGGGTCGGCGTCATTTGGTACCGCAGTCGCAAAAAATCCACCAACAAAGAATCATGAGATTATTTTTTGACGCGCGTTATATCCGTACTGATTTTCACGACGGCATCAGTCGCTATACCGCCGAACTCGGCAACGCACTGGCACGCCATACTCCAGTAATATTCATTATTTCGGACCAGGCACAGTTACAGTTCCTGCCGGATAACGCCGAACATGTCATGATTCATCCGGTCACCTCGGCCAAAGAGCCAACAACCGCGCTGGTGCTGAATCAATATCGACCTGATGTGGTTGTATCACCCCTGCAGACAATGGGTTCTGTTGGGCGCAAGTTCAAACTCGTCCTGACACTCCACGACCTAACGTATTACAAACATCGTACGCCACCACCACAGTACAACCAGATGTTACGGCTACTGTGGCGTGCCTACCATATATCGTACTGGCCGCAACGCCTAACACTCGATATGGCCGACATGATCGCAACAGTCAGCGAGACGAGTCGACAAGAAATTATTGAAGCCAAACTAACCAAACGGCCAGTGATTGTCGTATCCAACGCAGCGCGTGATCTCGCCGAACTAATCGATGGACCAGTAGTACGAGGTGACAACCCACCCAAAAACCTCGTCTATATGGGTGCGTTTTTGCCATACAAAAATGCTGAAACACTCATCCAATCGCTGGCATATATCACACCCCGTCGCACACTCCACCTGCTTAGCCGTATCAAACCAGCACGAAAAGCAGAATTAATGCGTCTCGTCCCAGAGGGAAGTAATGTCGTGTTCCACGGAGGCGTCAGCGACGAACAATACGCGCAGATACTGACTGACGATGCCATCATGGTCAGTGCGTCCAAAGCCGAAGGCTATGGACTACCGCTCGCCGAAGCGCTGGTCCTCGGTGTACCGGCAGTCGTCAGTGACCTCGAAATCTTTCATGAAGTAGCCGGTGACGGTGCACTATTCGCCGATCCCGATAGTCCGCAAGATTTTGCCGCCAAAATCGCATCACTCGATGACAAAAAATACCGTGAACAAATCACGGCAGCTGGCAAAAAACACATTGGATTATTTAGTTGGGACAATTCAGCCAAGATACTCCTGGATGCAATAAAAACCCTCTAAAATGCGTAGCCCCCGACCGAAGTCGGGGGCGTTGCACCTTACGAATTGCTATCTGTACTGCAGATTAACCTTGAGAAGCGTGACAATGGCGTCGAGGTTTTCAGTCATGCCGCAATGCGTCATGTTCAGTTGATACACCATCGCATTTGCCTCATTCGCCCAAACATTGACCGCATCGGGTTGTTTGACCGTATCGTTACGCAGACATTCAAGGTACATCACTTCGATGCCATGAAGCCCTGTATACGGCAGTCCACGCCGACCGCTCTCAATCATATCCCTCAGTTCGGAATACCACAGCGAGAAACGATGACCAGAAAGGTTTCTTTTGGCTGAGTCCTGCACCCAATCGACAAACTCCCTATAAGTCGTGTCGTGGGACAGCCCTAGTCGCTGCAAATTCTCCCTATCCGGTCGGATGATATTGATCTCCTTTGGCAAACCACCCAATTTATTGAGAAGTGGCAAGACCCAAGCAAATACAATATTCGACAGAACACCTGGTCGGAACCAGGTAAAGAAGGGGACAGCAGCTGGCGGCATCGACAGAAAGTCATCTGCGCCAGTAGGCGAGTCGAAAACAATGAACTGTTTGATTTTGGATTTTACTCCAGCATCAATCCCGTCAATTGCCTGCGTCCCCACCATGCCGCCATGCGATGCACCGATGACGATAATTTCGTCATAGACATTAGCCAAGAGGTGCAAGATAACGGTGACCTGCGGAACGATTACCGTCGGACCATCGAATCGGCGACCAGCATAACGCGCTGCATACACATCGCGCCCAGCAAACAGTGACACAATTGGATCTATCTGATTCTCGCGAGCCAGAATTCCTGGTAGCCACAATACTGCTACGCGACGCTGTTTGACCGAACGAATATCGTGATGCTTAATATGTCGGTGCGACACGGAGCCGCCACGATGATGATCAACCCGATATAAATCCAGACGACTATCTGGCGAGCGGGCAAATAGTGTATCCAAGGCAAGAATTGCCAATAGAAACACAAGTAACGCCACCACACCGGCAACGACATAACCAACGACCGTGAAGATCGTCCAAACGACCGACACTGGCCTCACCCCTTTCAATAGGTGATAGCAAACTGTAAAGATGCATAAAACGTGACATTATCACGTAATAATATTACTATAGCATAATTATAATAATTTTACAAGTATATACAGGGGTCAGGCGCTAATTGTCGTACCAACAGCCTCGCCAGCAATCGCACGGGCAATATTGTTTTCTTGCAACAATTCAAACACGATAATTGATTGGTCGTGATCTTCGGCCAGGGCAATTGACGCTTGGTCCATCACCTTGATATCAGGCTGTTCGACAGCTTCACGCAGAGTCAGGTGATCGAATCGTGTCGCATCAGGGTTCTGATGCGGGTCGCTGTCGTAGACACCGTTCACTTTGGTTGCTTTCAAAATAACGTCACAGTCCATTTCAAGCGCCAGACTGACTGCGGCAGTATCTGTTGTCATATATGGTCGGCCGATACCGCCAGCGACGACAACGACGCGGTTCTTTTCGAGGTGGCTGAGGGCGCGACGATGGGTGAATTGATCAGCAACTTGGTCGGCCTTGATATTGGTCAACGCCCGGGCAGGCAAGCCATGCGCGTTAAACACATCAGCCAGTGCCAGTGCGTTCATCATTGTCGCCAGCATACCGATATTGTCAGCCGTCACTCGTTGGACGCCGCCGCCGGTCAACTGCGCACCGCGAGCATAATTGCCACCGCCGATCATCAAAACGATCTGTGCACCCTCGACTTTTTTGATTTCATTGGCGATCCACGCTGCACGTTCTGCATCGAATCCGCCATCAAACTGCCCCTGCAGTTGTTCGCCCGATAGTTTGAGTAGGACTCGTTTATACATTCCTACCAGTATATAATGGAATGACATGCCAGGCAAAAAAAAGAAAGTTGTGAAAAAGCCGTCAGCGATCGTTAACCGACGAGCGCGGTTTGACTATGCACTCGATGATGAATTAACTGTTGGGATATCGCTGACCGGACCAGAGGTGCGATCTGCGCGTGATGGCCATATTCAACTGAAAGGTTCGTATGTACAGCTCCGCGGTAGTGAACTGTGGTTGCAGGGCGCAAGCTTTAGTATCAAATTAAACCAACGTGGCGAACCGGGCGCACGAACTATCGACGACGCTCCACGCAAACTCCTCGCGCACCGCAAACAAATCGACGCTCTCGCTGCTAGCAAAGCCCAAGGTAACACGATTGTACCGCTACGATTACTGACAACTGGCCGCTATATCAAACTGGTCATTGCAGTTGGTAAAGGTAAGAAAAAGTACGACAAGCGTGAAACCCTCAAGCGACGCGACCAACAACGCGAAGCAAACCGCGCTATCAAATCGATGTAATCTGATATACTAACAACGTTCATTCTCAAACGAGGGGTGAAAGTATGTTAGAACGGGATCGTCGGCGGACACAAACCCGTCGCCATGCCATCAGCGTATTACGACGCCAATGGCTGGCAAAAAACGACATATGGTCAGCATGTGCCAACCATGACAAAACTGCCACGCTCGACGGTGATGATTTTTGGTGCGGGGCAACTAATCTGTACTTTGTACCGCCGCCAAGCAACGCACCGTCCTCGTCCGGTCTTCTGATGTGCTTCGAACCGAAGTGCGAAGGCGTATGGACCACCATCAGTGACCTCACACATCCGTGAGACAACCCCCGCTCGACACGAGCGGGGGTATTCATTTGCAAAGGAAAAGGGCCCGGCATAACACCGGGCCCGTTCCACTACCATTTATTCAACATGCGGCATATTCATTCGACGAAATCGTCGGACATTACCGAGCACTGATTTGTGTCCCAATTGCGAAGTTCGCACACGACCGCCACCCATAACAACCGTCTGAGCCTGGCCGCCGCAGTGATGGAAACAGGCGATCGTCATCTCTTCGGGCATCTTTCTTACAGGATCCCGATAAACGACAAGTACCGATCCGGTCGGAATAGCATGGTAATCGCCACGTTGGCACACCAGTGTGATACTCCTCTCGATTTCACATTCGAAATTGTTGCGGTTCGATTTTTTCCCTTCACCACTGAACCGATAAGATCCCACGATCTCCTGCAAATAGCCCAGCACCCACACCGCATCTGACATTCATAACCTTTCTATGGTTGGTAGGGAACATTTACTATTATACTCTGCGCTCGTCAGAAATCAGAGAGCTAGATTACATTTCCGGCCTCATGCGTGCTTCCAGTTGACAAGGTGTTACACTGGATATATGAAATTGTACTCGTGGAACGTCAACGGCATCCGCGCCGTTGTGAACAAGGGCGAATTTGCCAAATTTATCGCCGAACAGCAGCCAGATATCCTGTGTTTGCAAGAAACAAAAGCCATGCAAGGCCAAGCGGAAATCGACCTGCCTGAATACACCGAATACTGGAATAGCGCCAGCAAAGCAGGCTATAGCGGCACTGCGATTTTCAGCAAAACTCCTGCTATCAGGACTATATCGAATATTCCTGCCGACATCGCCAGCAAATTCCAGCTCTGCGACACCTACGGCGACACCAACACTGAGGGTAGGATACTAGCAGCTGAATTCAATGACTACTGGGTTGTTAGTGTCTATACTCCGAACAGCAAAGGCAAATTGGAACGACTAGGCCTCCGCACCGAACAATGGGACAAGGCATTTTTGGCCTACATGAAAGAACTGGAAAAAGAAAAACCGGTGATTTTCTGCGGCGATCTGAACGTCGCACACAAAGAAATCGACCTGGCGCGACCAGATGACAACCACAAATCCCACGGATTTACCGATGAGGAGCGTGCTGGATTCGACGCGATTGTTGATGCAGGATTCGTCGACACATTCCGACTGTTCAATACCGACGGTGACAATTACACCTGGTGGACAGCCTGGGCAAATGCCCGCGCACGCAACGTCGGTTGGCGTATAGATTATGTCGTTGTCTCTGAATCGATTGCTGATCGGCTAGTTGGCGCATCTATTCACCCTAACCAAATGGGATCCGACCACTGTCCGGTCAGCATAGAAATTTCATAAATTTTGTGTTATAAATATGCTATTCGGACACTCCGAAGTCCCTTGAACAAGTAAATCAGAGCGGAACGAGCATGTACGAACAGGCGCTCGTCGGCTGGGCATGGGTAAAACCCGTGCGAGGCCAATGGGAAGTACACGTATACATTTTGTTTGAAGACGGCTACCTCCACGAAGGGTACATTCAAACATTCTTTCGCGAACAGCTGGCAATATTCGCAGCCAAAGTTATCACGGCTGCCATGAACCGCACCGATACGAGAGAACGCGGGCCTATCGATTACTAAATGCAATCGATAGTACTGCGCCATTCCAATATACCGACAAAACCTGGAGATACTATGTCAAATCGCAACGATCATGCAGCTGCACGGAAACGCAGCAACCTCGGATATGCGCTGGTTTGTATCTTGGCCAGTTTGGCGTTCGTCACTACAGCCAGCTTCCTCGTTGCAAACAGCAATCCGGCATTTGTTTTGGCAATCGTCGGCTGGCTGTTGTCCCTCGTGTTTCTATGGAATGCCGACCGATCGTCCTGGCACCCGCTGCGCGACGTCCAATCCGACTGACTTACATTTTTAACCACCCGTGATCGAGCAAAACACCGCTTGGTCACGGGTGGTGTTTTCATTTCGGCCAATCTGTCATGGTATACTATCCTGCAAAGGAAATGACTTATGAACATACATGCCGAACTAGCCGAATTAAATAAAAACCGTGACAACTACCAGTGCCGATCTGACATATTGATTAACGATGTACCGCTGAACCGCAAAAATTTAACGGTATTAATCGCTGCCACTGCCGTAGGTAAATCAACAATGACGCAACGCATTCTCGAACTCGCAAAAGAGCAGGGTATCGATGCTGGCGAAGCAGGCACTGAAACGACTCGGCCACACCGTCTGGACGATGGTCCGACCTACCGGACCGAGGTTCCACACGAAGAAATGATCGAGCGTATCAAGAACCGTGATTATCCGAACTGGTCCATTCATCCATCAGGGCATATCTATGCAACAACACCTGAAAGCCTGACAGCAGAGCACAACTTTTTGCCATGTTTGCCACAAGGTTATCCTATGCTGAAAAGGGCCGGATTTGCTGCGCTAAACGCATTTTACATCGTGACGCCTGCCGTGGAATGGGATAAACAAATTGAAAACCGTAAAGGCCTCAAGGATTTCCCGGGTCGATTGGATGAAGCGAAATCATCATTAGAATTCGCGCGCTCGAACCGCAGCATTCGTCCGTTCGTCAGCCTGCCTGGCCGAGAAGCAATGACACGGTCAGCACAGTTTTTGTTGAATTTCAGTGTCTTTGGTAATAAAAGTGGGTTGTCAACCGAGCACATGCGAGATGATTTTGAAAAATACTCAACCGAAATGTATCGCTGGGCAATCATCCTCTCCAATGAATATAGCGACAACGCCTAGGGGCGCTGTTCGCCTTTGAAATGCATATCCGCCGCGCGTGACAAATCATATATCGCCGATCGCACAACGTAGATTCGGCTGATTTTGAGCACGCGCGAACATTCGTTCAATCGTTTGTCGATGTCTGGAGGGATGGTAAGAAGAACTGTTTGAATAACTTTGTCATTCGTTGGAGGCTTCATCCAATGTTCTTGAAGTGGCGGTTTATATGCAGAGTAGAGCACTCGGTCAACAAACGCTGCCGTTCCGTTCAGTATAATATCGTGGTCCGATTCGTTGGTCTGATCGTACGGACCGCGAATAGATGCGAGCAAACGCTTATCGATGCCCAGTCGGATTTCTGACCCGGGTTTTCTCCAGCGCTGCATATACTCCTCTTCAGTTGTTTTGTACATTGTATAAAAATTTTCGATTGACACAAACAATTCCTGTTCTACAGCAGGAAATACGTCGATACGGCTATAATAGAATAACTATGGATTTTGCCTACTGGAAAAAACAATCACCGGGAACAGCGTTGTTTCCTGATATTGAGTGGAATCGTCCTGAACAGCAAGCGCATGCAGGTAAACTGGCGATCGTCGGTGGCAATAAATTGGGCTTTGTTGCTGTCGGCGATGCCTATGCGGTCGCATCCGACGCCGGAGTAGGGCAGATTCGCGTTCTACTGCCAAATGTACTCAAAAAATCCGTCCCGGCAATCATCACAGACGCTGTATTCGCACCCGACAATATATCTGGAGGATTAGCACGTGATGCAGCTGCGGATATGCACACCCTCAGTGCTTGGGCGGACGCAATGCTACTCATCGGTGACGCCGGCCGCAACAGCGAAACTGCAATCGTCTACGAGGATTTTATCGAAGATTACAGCGGCCTATTGACCATTACTCGTGATGCGATCGACCTCCTGATGAATTCACCGGAATCATTGGTCGAACGTGACAAAACACTACTGGTCGTATCATTTGCACAACTGCAAAAACTCTTCACAAAAGTGTACTACCCAAAAATCCTGACATTTAGTATGCAGCTGCAGCAGCTTGTCGAAACAATTCACAAATTCACAATCACATATCCTGTCACGATCGTCACGTATCATCAAGAACACATTGTCATATCTAGCGGCGGGCAAGTCGTCACGATGCCGTGGGAAAATCCTATGACTATCTGGAAAGGTGGCGTCGCCACGCAAGCAGCCGTCTATTGGCTATGGAATCCGGGCAAGCCACTCGAAGCAACGGCAACCAGTCTCATCGCATAGAAAAAGGTCCCGACTTGCGGGACCTTTTGATCTCATGACGATGTCGTTACAGGAGCAACAGACACGGCCACGAGATCCCACAATGTGCCATGAGAAGGACAGGCGAGCGACATGTAGTCTGGGACGTAGACGGCAATCTCGTCACACAATCCGCATACGTGAATCGTTTTTGGCCACATAAATGACACCTTTTCTACTCGTTGTTCATTGTGTACACCAACAGAGGCATAGGGCTCATTGGTCGTACTATTTTTAACATAAAATTATACAAATTGCAAAATAAATAGCTCCTCTCGGAGCTATTTTGATAAATTCTGGTACCGCGGGCCGGACTTGAACCGGCACGTCCCGAAGGACACAAGATTTTGAGTCTGGCGTGTCTACCAATTCCACCACCGCGGCATATTGTACCTACTAGATTGATGTCGTTTCAGACAACTCGCCTGACACGTAGCGTGCCTACATATAATTTGCGTTTCACGCAGCCACCATCGCAAGCTGATGATATCAATCAATCGCTCTATATTGTATACTATTATCTGTAAGGAAGCCAGTCATAAATGGACCCTCGGAACAATCGGGCATCAACATCAGACGAATCATCATCGCAACGCGACGCAGCCGCACGGCTTGTCCGCGATCAGTTAGATGCTATCTATAACCAGGATCCAAAAATCACCACACCGTCTGGCAAAGTCTCTCATTCTGCACGTCCACAACACGTCAAAAGGCCTGAACAGCAGCATACCTCGTCGCAACACACCGCTGCCGACCCGCACGCAACCGCACAGCACATGAAACAGTACCACAATCAGTGGCAGCAATATTATCAGCGGTATTACGAAAATTACTATGTCGGTCATTTACATAACGCCTTAGAAAAAGAAAAAAAGGCACGCCAAACCCCCGAAGAAGCGCATCAAGAAGAAATGGCTGCTATGCGCCAAAAAATCCTCAATAAAGCAAAATCAAGCGCCAAAAAAGCTCGTAAGAGTCGGCATTTCGTTCCTGTCATGAGTGCAGTTATCGCCGTTGTCGTCGTCGCGTTTTTGCAGTACAACCAAATCATCATCGCGAACGTCCAGGCATACGTCAGTCCGGGCGCGATTGATCCGCAAAATATCGTTATCGACCCCAATGCGAGCACTCAGGTTTCATCGGACCCTCGGTTAATCATTCCAAAAATCAACGTTGATGTACCGGTCATATATAACGTCGGCTACGACCACAACTCTCAAATGGCCGCTATGCAAAAAGGCGTGGCGCATTTTGCTATTCCGGGTGCCAACAGCGTCCCGGGCCAACTGGGTAACACAGTGTTTTCAGGACATTCCAGTAATGACCTGTTCGACCCAGGCGACTACAAATTCATATTCGCTCAATTAGACAAATTACAGCTAGGTGACACCATCTACGTTCACTACAACAGTACTCGTTACACCTACACAGTCACCAAAAAAGAGGTCGTCAAACCAACCAACGTCAACGCGCTACTGGGCATGGACAACAAACCCAATCTGACACTGATTACCTGCACACCACTCGGCACGGCTACCAACCGATTACTCGTCAAAGCAGAACAAGTTGCACCAGACCCAACCAAAGCAAAATCCCCAGATGCCATTGCAGCAAACGGTAAAGCAGTCATGGCAGGCAATGGCCCGACTGCACTCGAACGTCTATTCGGCGCCCGCTAGCTATTCAAGAATCAATTTCGCACGACGTAGTTCAAAACCTTTATCGGTCTTGAGCACACCATAAATATATTTACCGTTCGGACTGAGGCTCACGTCTAGGCCTTCGGTAACGGGCATAATATTCTGTTGGTTACCGCCATCAAATTCATAGAATCGTAGCGCCCCACCGTAGTCTGTCCATAGCATGTACTCATCCAACCATTCCAATTGACGGCCAGCTGCAGGTTGCGACGCCCAGGTTGTCTTGTCGTATTTTTTCAGTTCAATATCGTAGGTGGCAAAACCATCGGCTAGGTGCGCTACAACAAATCGGCTATTGTGACTCATTTCTACGCTGACAGCGCCCGCAGGAATTGTCTGTTTCGTATATATTTTTAGATCGGCTTTTTGTGACGGCGTAGGGACGGTGCCTGCCAGGACGGACAGTTGATTACCATGCAAAATCGCGACATATCGACGGTTAAAATACGATCCCATATCAGCAAACAACGACTGATTATCAGCGGGGTAGGTCGCAATTGTTTGCGGTTCGGCAATATCAATGGCAGCATAGCCAACGGTTCGTTGATTCTTGTCATTGGCCGCAGTGGCGTACACAATTGTTTTCTCGTCATAGACCGTAAATGATGCAGCCTTTGTAATCAGCGGGCGAGACAACGTCTGATCGTCCAGATTCACGCGACGGACAATGTCGTCCGTCTGGACAAAAATTAGTCGATTACCGCCGCCACCAAACAGCACTTTACTCGGCGCAATACCAAATGTCGTACTGATATTGATAGATTTTTCGGGTGAGTTGCGCTCCATCCATAACCACTCCGTCTGATTGTCGTTATAGCTATGTCGGATCAGTACTGCGTTCTCGTCACGACTCCAGCTTTCTGCAATAAACGACTGCGATTTGCCAGCACTTGGCGCAGTATAACTGCCAGCAGGCAATGTCAGATTCGTGTAGCGAACCGTATCGCCCTGGATATTCGCCAAAGTAAATGTCGGCTGATCGGCAGCTTCATGCAACAACAAATAGTTTTGTCGTGGTGATGCCAGAGCACCACTAATCGTGACAAATGTTCGCAAATCCTGTGGCGAAATATCCTTTGGAATCAGACGAGCATAACTTAACCAACCAATCTGGCCAGGATTAATATAGATCGATTTACGCCATTCACGGTAGCCAGTGCGGTTATATATAGCACTGTGATTACCTGTATCTACGGTCGCTTTGGTATCAGTATTCGAACCAAGCTTTACTTCATCGAGGGTCACAGTCGCACCACTTGGAACAGAGGAAAATTGCAATAATCCTCCTTGTTCTAGCTTGCCGTCCTGTTCATTAAAAGAATATCCGAGAACAACGAGCATCAATAGTGCTACGATGATCGCAACCGTCAATGTCATAAAGCTATAAACCGCCGTTCGAACGAACGGTTGCCGACGCTTGGAGACTTCGCGCTTCATAACCTCCAGTATAGCAAATATTCGGTAATACTATGCACTGTCGACAATCTATAAAACGCCTATTGCAAAAAAGCTTGTGACTACCTATGATAATGATACATAACCATAAGGGAATAGGGATGACGCGCAACGACTCCATCACGATAAATGGTCAGCAATACAACGCCGTGACCGGCTTGCCTGTAAAAGAAGGGCATTCTTCATCGACACACAACACCGATGCAACTGAACGCCGACACCATACTCCCGCAACAAATCTTCATTCGACAGCACAACGTTCTGTGACGCTCCATCGAAAATCATTAAAAAAACCAACGCATCGTATTGTTGGTCACGCGCCACATTCACGCACTATATCCGACATCCATCCCGGCGTTCGTCGTTTTGCACCGCATCCTGTTGATGCCGTCAAACCAAAGCCAGCACCTGTTGTCGAGACTGCGCCTGTAGTGCGCACACACCCTATGGTCGCCCGTGCACACGAGCGATCTGCCGCAAAAGCCCGAACGCTCAGCGCGCACATTCCGTCAGCCAGCGAACGCAAAGAAGAAGCCGTCGCGCATGCTGTCGCAAATACGCACAAACAAAAACCTCTGCGCAGCCGCATTCAACCTCGTCAACGCGTCACCGCAATCCTCAGCGCCACTTTTGCACTTGTTCTGCTCGGTGGTTATTTCACGTATCTTAATATGCCATCACTTTCTGTCCGTGTAGCGGCAGCCCAGGCAGGCATTGATGCAGGTTACCCGAACTATCGCCCTGACGGCTATAGCTTAACCGGCCCTGTCACATATGCAGATAGCCGTGTCAGCATGCTGTTCAAATCCAACAGCGGTACGCAAAACTTCACTATCAACCAGACAAAAAGTAGCTGGAACAACGAAGCAGTTCTCGACAATTATGTAACACCTCGCGCAGGCAGTAACTACATTCCGTATAGCGAACGCGGTCTGACCATTTATACCTTTGATGACAACGCCGCATGGGTCAACGGTGGCATCCTTTATACCATCGAAGGCAATGCGCCACTATCGAGCGAACAGATACGACGAATCGCTACCAGTTTGTTATAATTAAGGTTGCATGAAAAATCTCTTTGTACGCCATCGCGAATCGCGTTACTTGCCTTTACTTGACTGGGCAGCTCTATTGGGTAGTATCGTACTATTCACCGCATTGTCACTACCGACGCTGCTCAACGCCAGTGCCTATTTCGACGAAGGCTACAGTGCGTATTTAGCCCAGTTCAACCCACTGACTATTGCCGCCTATACTGCACTTGATGTTCATCCTCCGCTGTATTACACGCTCCTGCATTTTTGGCAGGGTATTGTTGGCCTGGACATCACCAAACTCCGCCTTCTCAGCGTCATATTCGCCTGGATCGCCATCTTTTTCGGTTGGTTGATCGCGCGTCGATGGTTCGGCAGACCAGCAACATGGATGACACCCCTCCTCATGGCGCTATCGCCATTATTCATCCGTTATGGTGGCGTTATGCGCATGTATACACTGGCGCTTGCAATCGCGTTTGCAGGTACCTATGTTCTGCTGCGCGCAGTGAATAGCAAAGGACGCAAATGGTGGGCAGCGTACGCCGTGTTGGTTGCCGCTGGCATGTGGACGAACTATTTTATGGCGCTCGTATGGATAACACACCTCGTATGGCTCCTATATATTTACCGCAAACAAACCACCATCATGCAATCATGGCGGCGGTCATTCCTCTGGGCGCTCGTCCTCTATATCGTCTGGCTACCGATGCTGCTATTCCGCTATGGCGAAATTCAATTGTCGGGATTCTGGATTAAACCACTCTCCCTTGAAACGCTCGTTTCAACAATCACACAAAGTATCGTATTCCAAAGTGCAGCCGAAACGAAAACCTGGGTCGCAATCGGCGTCATCGTGTTTGTTGTTGCAATCGTGTTAACCGGACGCCAAGTCTACAAACAACTCGACAAAGACAAAAAGCCCGTATTTCAACTCGTCATGGCCATGTCGTCACTACCAGTTATTTTATTGACCCTTGGTTCGTTACCACCGCTACGATCATCATACGTGTATCGTTATGTTCTCGTCGCCTCAACATCTGCCGCCGTTTTGACAGCCATCGTCATTGCATATGCAAAATTCAAACAGAACGACACATTGCTACGAACAGGACTCTATGCGCTCACAATTCTATTGCTCGGCTATGGCGCCGCAAATGTCATGATATCAGGCAATCGAAACCTCGATACCAACAGCCAGAATATGCTATCTGGCGTCATGTACGACGTCCATCGTTCGGGGCACAAAGCGCCCGTTATTGTCCGATCACCATATACATATTACGTCGCTCGCATGTACACATCACCTGACTATAATGTGTATTTCGTTTATAGTAGTAGTTTAGAGAAGGTTGGTTCGACAAAACCACTCTATGACCACCCAGAAACAAGCATCGTCAATTTTGATGGCCTGAACAAAGTTTGGATCGTTGGCGAAGATGCTCGCTCGGTCGCGGCGCCACAGGGCAACTGGGTCAAAAAAGATTATTACAATCACTACGACAATGAAACGAATAAACTAGTCGCCGCTGGCGCCTACTACGAAAGGACAACAAAATAGATGGTGAGGACACGATTTGCGCCCAGCCCGACAGGATTCATGCATGTTGGCAACCTCCGCACAGGATTGTTCGCATGGTTAACCGCGCGACACGCAGGCGGTGATTTTATTCTGCGCCTCGAAGACACCGATAAAAACCGCGAAGTCGAAGGGTCAGCCGATCATATCCTTGAATGTCTGAACATGCTGGGACTAGAACGTGACGAAGGTATCGATGTCGGCGGACCATACGCGCCATACATGCAAAGCGAACGACTCGCTATTTATCGCGAATGGGCGCAGCGGCTGATTGATACGGGCAGGGCATATGCCGATCCGTATACGGCAGAGCAAGTGCAACAATTCCGCGAACAAGCACAGGCCGAAAAACGTCCGTTCCTATATCGCAACCATCGCCCCGAAAACCCTCCTACATGGGACGGCACGACGCCACTACGATTCAAATCCGAACCAAAATCATATGAGTGGCATGATGAAGTCATGGGTGATTTGCATGCAGGCGCCGAAGTTGTTGACGATTTCATTCTGATCAAATCAGACGGTTACCCAACCTACAACTTTGCGCACATCGTTGATGATGCGGCAATGCAAGTCACGCATGTCATCCGTGGCCAAGAGTTCATTTCAAGCATGCCAAACTATCTCAATCTCTACGAAGCACTCGGCCTCGAACTCCCGATATTTGCCACCATGCCACATATTCTTAACGAAAACGGCAACAAAAAACTTGGCAAACGTGACGGCGCCAAAGACGTCCTCGAATATGTCCGCGAAGGCTATCTGCCAGAAACATTGCTTAGTTTCATCGCCACACTCGGATGGAACGATGGCACTGAACAAGAACTGTTTACGCGCCAAGAATTGATCGAAAAATTCACGCTCGACCGTGTCCAACACAGTGGCGCACGTTTCGACGAAAAACGTCTGCTCTGGATGAACGGGCAGTTCATTCGCCAGCTATCACTTGATGATCTATGGAACCGCGTTGTCGACTTTTGGCCAGAAGGTGCAGAGAATTCCAATGACGATTATCGTCGCCAAGTCCTCGCACTTGCCCAAGACCGTCTAAAAACATTGCACGACCTACCAACATTGACCAGCTATTTCTTTGCCGAACCAACACCAGATTGGTCAATGATTGATGACAATAAACAACTCAGCAAGATAGATAGGGGACGCCTCGTTGAATTACTTGGTGCGACAAAAAGTGCTCTTGAATCATCTGATTTTTCTGCCGATGCACTGCAACAAACACTCAACAATCTCCTTGAACAAACAGGGGAAAAACCTGGCACACTATTCAGCCTGATTCGTTTTGCAATCACATGGGCACCGTTCAGTCCGGCATTGCCAGAAACCATGGAAGTTCTCGGTCGCGACCGCACATTACAGCGTCTGCAATCTGCAATCGACGCCGCGTAAAAAATCGCTCTATAGTATCTGCACGTCATCTGTTACAATATGCTTAAGCTATGCGAGCAATACGAAGGAATTTTTTGGGCCGTATTACTACGTGGATGCATGCGCATCATACTACCACTCTTATCATTGCTGGAATTGGCATCATTGCCGCCACGTCTGCCGTCGCAGCAGTATTGGCCTATCAACGCCCAGAACGCACGCTGAACGTACCTGTCATCTTGCACAAACCAAAAGCAACACCGGCGCCACAGATATTCTATTCGCCCTTGACCGGTGTTGTCGTCCCAGACCAAGCCTCAACCCAACAGGCCGTCACAGGTATTATGATCGAGAACAGTCCTGACGCTCGACCACAATCCGGCCTCAAATCTGCCGGTGTTGTATTCGAAGCCATCGCCGAAGGTGGTATCACACGTTTCCTCGCGCTCTATCAGGAATCAAAACCTGCTCTCGTCGGACCTGTCCGCAGTGTCCGATTGTATTATGTTGATTGGCTGGCACCGTTCCAGGCCTCGGTTGCGCATGTTGGCGGCAGCAAATTTGCGCTCGATGAAGTCCGTAACGGTTCGTATCGCGACCTTGATCAGTTCTTTAACGGGGCTAGCTACTGGCGCGCGACCGACCGCTACGCACCACACAATGTCTATACGAATTTCCAGCGACTCGACGCACTGAACACCAAAAAAGGCTACGCAACATCAGTCTTTACCGCATGGCCACGCACCGACGGCAAACCTGCCAAAACAGTGACCGCCGGCACTATCAATGTCCATATCAGCGGCGCACTTTATGACAGTAGCTACGTTTACGATCCAGTCGCGAACAATTACATCCGATCCGAGAGCGGCAAACCGCATCTCGACCGCGAAGGCGGCAACATCACACCATCCGTTGTCATCGTCATGGATACTGTAGAATCACGTATCTTCGAAGACGGCTGGCGCGAACAAATTACCACCATTGGCAGTGGCAAAGCGCATATTTTCCAAAATGGCATCGTCACTGAGGCCACGTGGACCAAGAGCGATCGCGGCAGTCAAATCAAATTCACCGATACTACCGGCAAAGAAATTGCATTGAACCGCGGTCAAACATGGATTACTGCCGTACCGGCCAACCAGGGCGGCAAAGTCACATGGAGAGTCAAATAATGGCCGAACCTTTCAACAAACCACTCATGCGCGATTATTGGGCAAAATATCGCTGGCGTACATACGTCATCATTACCACCGCCCAAGCTGCAACAATGTTCGTCATCATTGGGGTCATGGAACTCTTCGGCATCGTACATGTCGGTTGGATCGGCCTCCTCATTGCAACACTCCTCGCATCACTTGCGCTCAATCTTGTCACCGTCACGTTGGTGCATATCATTGGCCGTCCGTTTCGCGATCTGGTCCAGGCAATCGTGTTGGTTGCCGGAGAACCAACGTCTGCATCGCCGCCCAACCCAAATCACTACGAGTACGATAACGACGGGTTCAAAGAAATCCTGCAGACTGTTTATGAACTAGCGGCAAGGGAGACCAAAATTGAACAGCCGCCAGCACCAACACTCGATGCGACGGTACAGGCTGGCCTGGCCAACATGAACACAGGAATCGTCTTTATGGACGGTGACATGAATATCACGTACTACAACGAAGCCGCCCCCGTTCAACCCGATACCGACGGCAAACCAGCCCTTGCCGTGTACTTTCCAGAAGACGACACCCTCGAAAAGTGGCTAACCAAAACTGTTCAAAATAAATTGACTGCCGACCACCAGTGGACGCGCGTTGCCGATCGATTGCCGGGCGAAAAAGACCGACGCATTTTTGATATCGCCGCCAGTTATAGCAAAAAGAGTAGTGCCGAAACAGTTATCGTGTTCCTCAATCGTACGCATGACTACATGCCCGAAGAAGACGACCTAGACTTCATCTCATTTGCCGCACACGAACTTCGTGGCCCGATTACTGTCATCCGCGGTTACCTAGATGTCCTTGCCGATGAACTCCAGCCAGTGCTTCATAACGACCAGTCCGAATTGATGGAACGGTTGATTGTCGCGTCGAACCGATTAAATAGCTATATCAATAACATCCTCAATGCAGCACGCTACGACCGTCGCCACCTCAAACTACATTTGTCCGAAGAGAACGTGCAACAAATATATGACCAGATTGCCGATGACATGCAGATGCGCGCCAGTACTCAGAACCGTGTCCTCGTGACCGACATACCTCCAACGCTGCCAACTGTCGCTGCCGACGCCAATAGTATCGGCGAGGTCATTGGTAACCTCATCGATAACGCAATCAAATACAGCAATGAGGGTGGGTTAATCCATGTCGTCGCACGACCAACGCCAGGATTCGTTGAAGTGTCGGTAACTGACCGCGGTATTGGTATGCCCAATAACGTTATTGCCAACCTGTTTCATAAATTTTATCGATCGCACCGCAGCCGCGAAACAGTGGCAGGTACTGGCATTGGCCTCTATATATGCAAGGCAATCGTATCGTCGCACGGTGGGTCAATCACGGCGCGCAGTGTCGAAAACGAAGGGTCAACGTTCAGTTTCACGATTCCCATCTATGACACCGTCGCCGACAAAATCAAAGCAGGGAATAACAGTAATCTCGCCCTCATCGAGCACGGTAGCGGCTGGATCAAAAATCACTCTATGTATAGGGGATAGCAACTGGTCAAAATGCTTATTTTGTATTAATATAGTAATACTATGCCGATTAAAACTATTCTTGTTATCGAAGACGACCGATTCATCGGTGAAATGTATGTCCGCAGCCTGAAAAAAGCTGGTTATGAAGTCGACTGGATGGTCGGCGGTAACGACGGCCTGATTGCAGCCCGCAATAAAAAATACGATCTGATACTACTCGATATCATGTTGCCAGAACGACGCGGCAGCGAAATCATGGATGCGCTTCGCGGCGACAAAGACCTTATTCCTGGCACCAAGGTCATCATTATTACGAATTTCGAACAAGACGAAGAATCACGCATGGCAATGGAAAGCGGCGCTGATGCGTATTTGATCAAAGCAGAAATCACACCCAAAAAACTGCTTGATGTCATTGCCAACCTTGGTTAGATACCGACATCCGTCCTGGACAACCTCTGTTAATTTTGATAGAGTAGTGAACGAGTGAACCGTAGAGTGCGGACCTATATGGATCCTTCGGACCATATGAGCCCTAGCTTTTCTCGGAATAGCGCAAAAATGAGTAAACTAATTTTTGCCGCTTTTCGCTCGAAAAGCGGTCTCATCGTCTAACGGTTAGGACATCAGGTTCTCATCCTGACAATCCGGGTTCGATTCCCGGTGAGATCACCATAAGAGACTCATCCTTCATGGATGGGTCTTTTGTTGTGGCTGCTAAGGTGTAAAGTGTGCTTAATTTAGGCGTTCCAAATTCATTTTTAGATAGATCGTAATTCAAACCTTCTGGAAACACTAGGCGTTGATATATTACGCGATGCATCAATAGATGCGGTATCCCAAATCTTTGGTGCGTTCGACAAAAATTGCATAGCATATTCAATCGAACTTGTTTTCAGCTCTGAGAGCGAGCCAATCTCAGTAAGTTGTTTTTGAATGTCATTTGATTCATTGTTTATACTCGTCATATGTTCATGCTTTTCTTCGATAGTGATACCGCCAGATATAAGCATTTCTACAGTTTTGTTCTTCTTAGCAGTTAACTCTTCAAGCGCCCTGTGAAGCTTTTTTTGCTTTGTACTCAGTATGCGAGTTTCATCACGCCAGACACGTATAATCATTTCTTTTAAGAATTTCTCCGTATCAGGATCAGGCTTTAGGGATGCGAGCAAGTTCAAGAATTGTTCATGCATTTCATCTGTCTTTACCGAAGGAACATGACACCTTGAGCAGTGATAACGTGGCGACTTTACTCCAGACCCACTCTTTGGGCTACTCCCCGTGAGAGGTTTGTTACAGTCTGTACAAAGCAAGAAACGGCGTAGTGGAAACTCTGGATTATTCTTCTTATATTTAGCTGCCGTATTTTTATTTTTTTTCAGTAAATCCTGGTTACGATGAAAGACGGCGGGAGTAATAATACCTTCAAAATCAGAAGAAACAAGCTCACCATTAGTGTGTAGATTCTGTTCTAGCCCAGCGTAAATCGGATTGCGAAGCATTTTACTAATTGCCTGAATCTGCATCTGTTTGCCATGTGCTGACTTCAAGCCCATTGATTCACACATCTGAATGAGACCCGCCATAGTATGCGAGCCAGTAGAGTACGCCTCCAGAAAAGCGGCTACTTTGTCTGCAACGCCCTCGACAGGTGCAACAGTAGATTTTCCGAATACATCTCGGACATTCTTCAAGCCCAGAGGTGCCTTGCTCATACGATAGCCCAGACCAGCATGTGCTTTCATGTTTTCCTTAACCCGCTCAGATTTAAGAGAATTATCGTGTTGTGCTAAAACGGCTTCAATATTTTGAATTAGCTCCTCATTAACATTTTGCTCAAGACTCGAATTGACATTCTTGTATTCCACTCCTAACTTTTTCAAAAGGGCGCGCAGGGCAAAGAAGTCGGTAACGTTCCTTGTGAGGCGGTCCGTCTGATAAGTGATGAGGTAACTTATTTGACCTTTATTCGCTTCGATATAGGCAAGCATCTTCTTCATGTCTGGACGGTCGAGCGTTTTTGCAGACACACCGTCATCATGAAATGTTTCAGCAACAAGAACATTATTTCGTGAAGCCCAATCTTGACACATCATCTGTTGAGTATCAATACTAGCTCCAACTAATTGTTTATCGGTAGATACCCTGAGATATATAACGGCTTTTTTCATACATTACCTGTCTTTATAGGCTTAATACTATCACCATTATCAACATTTTTCGAACCAATATATTTGCGTACAGATAGCCTCACCACTGTTTCAGCGTCCTCGATAAACGATTTTAATTCTTCGTTGGTCATATTATTTGCTTTTTGCCCCAAGAGCTTACGTGCCTCTTTTACGGAGATTATTAAAGAGTCGCCGAGAATACCAGTCGGGTCATTCAGTTTTGCCACAATTGTCCTTTTCGACCAGTGAAGCGTTTTAGAGTCTTCACCTCTCAAAAGTTTCCGGGCATGTATTGCTATTAGTTTGCCGAGGTCTGCAGGTGTAGTCCGTAGAATCGAAATAGACGCCATGCAAAAAACCTCTTTCGAAAGATCTTTTGGTTGGCGTCTAATTATTTACTATTATATATGAAAATCAATGGATAAGCAATAGGATTATGGTGTACAAAATACACCACCAACCACCACATTTAGCATGTATACAAGAGAAGTACGTTCATGACACCTGTGAGTGTGCCTATCTTTTTTATCGTTAGCAGATAAGTTATACTAACAATCGTCTAAGCTAACAATAAATTTCGTTTGTATCCGGGAATGGGCACCTATTCTCGACAAGCATTGGATGCAAATTCATTGTTGGCTTAGACACCTAGAGATAGGTGTCCTTTTTTTATCAAAAATCGTTAGCACTAATCGGGAGATTTTCATGAAAAGCAATGCCGTCGGCGGTATAAAAGCAAATAAGGGTACGCCGAAACGGTGGTATGCGAAAAATCGTGTCATTTTATTATTAATCATTCTATTCTTTCCCCTTGGCCTGACTTTAATGTGGAAGTATGGTGATTGGACAAGAAAAACCAAATGGATAATTACCGTTACGGTTGGGCTGATTCTGACCCTGGGCATGATCGGTAGCTACAATGCGGCCCCGTACATCACTGTCAATAACGCCAAGAGCAATAAAATAAACACTGATAATAGCGAGTACTTACTTACTGGCGACGTATCGAGCATGAAGGCTTCTACACTCACAATAGAGAACAAGTCCGTAAATCTTTCTGAAGACTCTGAATTTACATACAGGGTCTCACTATTAGAAGGTGACAACACTTTTCATCTAGTCGCAAATAATGCCAACGGTCAAACCGAAAAAGTATTGACCATACATCGTACAACTAAGGCAGAATTTGCAGCCCGAACAGAAGCTGAGAAGCTAGCGGCCGAAAAAAGGGCTCTGGATGAAAGCAAAAAAGAAGCGGAAGCAATCGCTAAAGCTAAAAAGGATTCGAACAAAAAAACAAACTCTTCATGTTGGTGGATATTTTGTCAAAGTGATGAAGATAAAGCCAGTCAGGATAAGCTAGC
>JAUPWL010000052.1 GCA_030916565.1 Patescibacteria group bacterium
CAGCTTGAAATGGGCGGTGATGTAGCACAGAAGGCACCATGAGAATTACTTGGAGTCGGGGACGTTTGAGGTGTCATGCTAGCTCTCGATGTACTAACAATGACACTCGGATCACTCATAGCTGCCGGTATGCCTATCATTGTCGCTCTCGTCGCTGTCGGCGTGAGTATGGCAGGACTTTTTTCACTCAGCCAGGTAATGACGATTAGTTCAACAACACCTGTTCTTGGTGTGATGCTTGGACTGGCTGTTGGCATCGACTACTCACTGTTTATTATCAATCGATATCGGACATATGTTATTGAAGGTTTTAGTTATCGTGATGCTGCGGCGCATGCGATTGGTACCGCTGGCAATGCAGTTGTTTTTGCGGCCTCTACTGTCGTCATTGCTCTGGCCGCATTAGTTGTCGTCCAGATTCCTTTTATGACAACGATGGGTCTGACGGCCGCTGCCACAATCGCCATTGCAGCAACGGTAGCAATTACGTTGATTCCAGCATTATTACGCTTATTACAGTCACGGATATTTCGTAAAAAAAATCGCCAAAAAATCCAACAGGCACAGAAACATGGGGCGAGGGAAAACCATCATGCTGATCGTTCAACTTTCTGGTATCGCTGGGGGGTTGTACTGACACGCTTTCCGTTGCTGGTTGTTGTCGCCGGTGTTGTGCTTGTCGCGGTTATTGCACTGCCCGCTCGTGATTTACGATTAGGTTTACCGACCGATGGATATGCGGCAAAATCATCGACCGAGCGCAAGGCATATGACCTACTCGTGAAAGGATTCGGTGCGGGGTTCAATGGGCCATTGATTGTTGTAGTCGAAAATGTGCCTGCGGTAACGAGTGCAGATCGTGATGCGGTGCGCATGCAATTGACGGCGCAGTTCGAAAAGCAGGCTGCACAGGCTACCGCCAAACAGCAGGCAGCGTTCGCAGCAAAAGCCGCAGCGGCAACAACACCACAGGAATACGCAACCTTGCAACAGGAAATCGCTATTGCTCAACAACAGGGTGAGCGCGAAAAAACCGCTGCAATGAAGCAGTTGTCAGCGAATGTGGATCGCTATGCGTCGCTGGTGAACCTCCAGGTCATTGCAAAGAAAATTGCCCAAAACTCAAATGTTCAGACTGCTCTACCGGCGCTTGCAACAAAAGATGGCACGAGTGGATTGATACAGGTCATTCCAAAATCCGCGCCTTCTGATATGGCAACAATTGACTTGATACAGACACTCCGAAATGCAAAAAACGTGCAGGAATTTGTAGGGACAAGTGGGGCAACGATAGCCGTAACGGGATCGACGGCTCTTCAGAATGACGTGAATGCAAAATTAGCGAGCGTATTGCCCGTCTATCTGCTTGTTGTTGTCGGCCTATCGTTTATTATCCTTATCGTCGCCTTTCGTTCGATACTGGTCCCATTGAAGGCGACGCTCGGCTTCCTGCTTTCTGTATTAGCAATGTTTGGTGCGCTCGTCGCCGTATTCCAGTGGGGCTGGTTTGGAGTCACCGATGCGCCAGGTCCAATCATGAGTTTTCTACCGATTATTGCGTTAGGGATCTTGTTTGGTCTAGCGATGGACTATGAATTCTTCCTCGTAACAAGTATGCATGAAGCGTATCGTGAGACAAATGATGCACAGCGCTCGATTCTGAGAGGATTTGCACATGCGAGTAAAGTTGTTGTCGCAGCAGCGCTAATCATGGTTGCGATTTTTGCAGGTTTTATCAGTAATCACGACCCGTCGATTCAACCGGTTGGCTTCGCATTGGCTGTTGGTATTTTTGTTGATGCATTTATTGTTCGTTTAACAATCGTGCCCGCCGCGATGCGGCTACTTGATAAAGCTGCATGGTGGTTGCCACGATGGCTTGATCGAATTATTCCTCGTATTTCTATTGAGGGCGAAGAGCCAATTGGTCCGGTTGAGAAATAGTGCTGAGTTTATTCGCTGACGATATCGCGTTTCGTAAAGCACCATACGCCAATTGTCATGAGAAAAACGCCGATACCAACGAGCCACAGAAAGGTGGACCAGTCGGGTGATTTAGTGGGGGCAAACGAAACGTAATGTAGGAGAGACGTTTTATCAATCCAATCATTCAGTGACAGAAGTGACTTTAGTACATCGACAACGAACGCCCATATAATAACTACGAACATACCAATGGATGCAAATCGCGGGAGTAGGCCGTAGAGGAACGTCCCGATACCGATTAGTAAAAGAATTATTCCAGTGAGGGCAAATGCATTCTGTAACATGATGCCAAGGCTAATTGCGACTCCTTGAGCGGTGGCGATTTGCCAAATAACATAGCCGGTGAGTAGGGATATGATGGTTCCCATGCCGATAATAATGACGATACGACCGATGAACCACTTACTACGTCCTATCGGTTGCACGAGAAAATTATCCAGATAGCCCTTTGCTTCTTGGTTGCGCAGACTACCCATACAAACTGCTGTCATGACGAGCAGAATCAATGCAGTAAATAATCCGCCAAAACCGAGAAAAGCGATAACAAGGTCATCATAGGTGCCACCAAGTTTTGCTATCACCTGTGTAAAGGTTGGTGAGCTGGCAAGTGCATCAGCTCCAACCTTGGCAACGGACGCCAGGAGGCCTGCATAGGCGAGTGTACCCGCACACCATACAAAAAACGGTATGATATTTTGACGAATTGATACAGCAAAGTCTGAGCTAAGCAGGAACAAGCGAGATTTAACATGAGTTGATTGCGGCAAGACGCTGGCACCGAAGTCACGTCGGCCGACTAAGTAAATCCCGGCACAAAGAAATAACGGGGCAAATATAACAGTTGGTATGATCCATTCTGGTGTTGGGTGACGAACGGGATTTAGTAAGTCGGTCCAACCAAATGGCGACCATTGTTTGAGCCAATTCCATTCACTGACCGAGTTCGCTGTACCGCGCAACATGAATAGAGTGAGCAAGGGGAAAAGCCCATACACCACTGCCCTGCCACGTGTTAACGCCAGCTGGCTAGTGAGAGCGCCGAACGCTGCAAAAAAAACTCCGGGCAAGAAAACGCCAAGGGTGAGCAGCGCCGCTGCTCCTGGCGTGAGCTCGACATTTGGAAGCGCACCAAGTCCAGCGATCATGACCCAAGCAATAATGAACGCTACGGTAAGCGAGTAGCTAAAACCAATGAGTAATTGTATGGTCACCGACCGTCGCGTGACAGCACCGGCAAGTAGTGGTTCTAGCCTTCCGTCTTCTTCTTGTCCACGTGATAATCGTGTCACAACGAGTAGGCCCCATACGCTCACGATAAGAGTTGTGATGGCGATTGATTTGTAGATAGAGTAGCTGGCCGGTGTCAGGGCGTCATCTATTTCTCCTGACATGAATCCAACGGCGGGCATCGACCTGAGTGACGCAACAAATATGTCACGTGAATGTTGATCGGGGTAAGCGGTAACATACGCTGCACCCTGGGCACCCATCATAATTCCAGCAAGCCAGCCAATAATCAGAGCACCGCGGATAGTTTGACGAAACCCAAAGCGGCGGAGTGCTCGCGACGGTGAATAGTTCTGAGACCTTGCCATTAGTGTGCCTTTGTTGAATTTTCGTACAGTGCCAAGAACAATTCTTCCAACGATGGTTTGCGGCTCAAGAGACTAATTGGTTTGGCCTTTGCAATGACGTCGAGCAGTTCATCAATCGGTCCATGGATATTGCAGCGGAGGAAATGATCACGAACTTCAACGCTGGTGACGTTTTTTATCCCTTTGACATTTGGTGGCGTATGTTTGAATGTTGCTTCTATCGTGACTGCAGATAGGTGTCGCAGATCATCCAGTGTTCCTGATTCGATAAGTTTACCGTCGCGCAAAACACATATACGATCACACAGCTCCTCGACTTCCTCCATAATATGCGATGACAGAAAGACACTTTGGCCGTTTTTCTTGGCGGTCAGGACTTCATCGCGGAATACTTTTGCCATAACAGGATCAAGACCACTGGTTGGTTCGTCAAAAATCAGTAGATCGGCACGTGTTGCCAGTGCGGCGATGAGGGCAATTTTTTGTTGGTTACCTTTGGAATAGGAACGGACTTTTTGATTCGGATCGAATCGAAACTTTTTAATGAGTTCGGCTTCGTAGTCTGTGTCGCTACTACCGTGGATATTGGCGAGTAGACGAAGGGTCTCAGCACCTGAAAGTGATGGCCAGAGACTCGTTTCACCCGGTACGTAGGCGACGCGTTTGTGAATCGCAGCAGCGTCTTTGATGGCGTCTTTTCCGAATATGCTAGCGCTCCCTTCCGAAGGTCGGCTGAGGCCTAAAAGAAGACGAATCGTTGTTGTCTTGCCTGCGCCATTCGGCCCAAGGTACCCAAGAATCTCTCCTCGGTGAAGTGCGATAGAAAGGTTATCTAGTACTGTTTTGTTGCCATAACGTTTTGTCAGATTTTTGGTTTCGATGATAGCAGCCATGCGCCCTCCGTCATTACGCTACTCATTTTTTCACCTTTATCTGCTATTAGCAAGCGAAATTTTGGCCAATTTGGTATAATGGATGCACATGCGACGTCAAGGAAAATATACGCGACGCATTACCCCCGCGCAACATGTCAAGCGCCGGGTTAATAACCGTACGCGTTGGTTTCGACGACTCAGCTGGAAGCGGCGTCTATTAGTTATTGGCGTGCCAATTCTGACATTTCTGATTGTTCTTCCTCTTGCTACCTACCTGTACTTCGCTCGTGATATCGCTAACCAGGATCGTCTGATGAACCGGAATAATACCGGCATTGTTCTCTATGCGACTGACGGTAAAACGCAGATTTATAGCACTGGTCGCGCCCAACATCGCGAGCTTTATCCTCTCGACAAGATATCGAAACCGATGAAAGAGGCGTTGATTGCCAGTGAGGACAAAGATTTCTATAAACACAGCGGTTTTTCTTTGTTCAGTACGCTTCGTGCAGTGTACGGCTATGTTGTGAACGGCGGCGGTAGCTTTGGTGGTTCAACTATCACCCAGCAGTTAGCCAAAAATCTCTTTTTTAGTGATGCCGGTCGTACTTATGATCGCAAATTGCGTGAGGCTTATGTGGCCTGGGATCTGGAGCGGCGCTATAACAAAGAGCGCATCCTCAACATGTATCTCAATCAAGTTTACTTTGGCAACAATGCTTATGGCATCGAGCGTGCTGCCAGTCGCTATTTTGATAAAACAGCAGCGGGATTGACTATTGCTGAGTCGGCATTTTTAGCCGGACTGGTCAAAGCACCTTCCGAACTGGGCACAGTA
>JAUPWL010000053.1 GCA_030916565.1 Patescibacteria group bacterium
GCAATTACAGCATACAACGATATGTATAGTGATAATGATTACATTGCAGAAATGAAAGATGAAGCCGCAAAAGACCAGCTTGATACTTCAAATCCATATTCATTTGCCAGCCTGGCTCTCACAAAATTTACAAATATCAACTGGGACGGGACACTATTTTCATCAATTTCAAACATCGTAAAGACAACGATTAATAGTCCGCTACTACTGACAAGTAACGCCATGGCAATGCAGCAAGGCCTCTATCAGCCGGTTGAAATCTATAGTTCGACCGAAAAAATCAAAGGAACCTTAAGCAATTGCCAAAACCCCGGATTAAATGACGTAGGAGTGCCGTGTCTGGGCGAGTCTGGCAGGGCCGTTCCAACCTTTATGCCAGAAGTTGAATCATGCCTGAATCAAGAAGAGGAAGGTGGCGAGTTGTGTATAGAAGCAGCGATCGATAAGCTTCATTCGTATGAATACACTGATAGTAATGATCAAAAACATCCATATATTGACGACAAGACGGGTGAACCAAGTGAATGGACAACACTCAGTAAGGACGACGAAAAAGACTCGGCTAATCCATTCATGATGTTCATGCAATATTGTGGCCGTGATCGTAAATATCCCCTGGGATACACGGACAAGGACATAGAAAGCGAAAGCGACAACTGGCATACGGGTATAAATTGCATCGCCGGTAAAAGTAGTGTCGGCGACGAACAACTCGGTTGGATGTCATATTACTACCATATGTGTATCGCAATGTATGCCAGCGAAGAAGACCAAGATTATTGTTGGGATGAGTCGGCCACACCTGCACCGAGCGGTGGCCCATGGATAGTGCCAACAGCCGGTCCATGTTTGTCGCCATATGGACAACGATGGGGCAAACTACATGCCGGCATTGATATTTCACCTCCACAAGGTACACCAATTGTTGCCCCAACTGACCTGAAAATTATTAGTGCTGCAGGTAGAAGTGACGGTTATGGAAATTCGGTTGTCGCACGTGCAACAGATGGCACGAATTATATGTTCCGATTTGGCCATATGCTCAATATCAACGTTACAGCAGGCCAAACGGTATCCAAGGGTACTCCGCTCGGGTCTGTCGGATCGACAGGTGATTCATCCGGCCCGCATCTTCATTTTGAGATATATGACCCGAGCAGTCCTGATGGCGCCTACGCGAGTAACGGAAAGCCACTGGATCCTGTTCCAATACTTGCGCAACATGGAGTTATTGTCACATGTTAAATAGGCGTCGTATCGTCACATTCGTCTCATCACTTTGCCTCGTGCTAGGTCAGCAGGCAGCAACAGTTGCCGCACTAGATGCGTTTTTCTGCGAATCCAACCCTATACTATATTCGTGCGTTAGCGCCTGTTCGACAGGTAGCGGCAGCGGCGCGTCGGCATTGCCATCATCGATCAATGTCACAACTGGCGACGGCGGTGGCTGTGGTAGTAGCGATCCTAACGCAAACAAACAGCAAATTTGGTCGTTCCTCAAAGGTAAGGGTCTGACCGACGAAGCGGCTGCCGGAATTATGGGTAACATGGAACAAGAATCGAGTTTTGATCCAAAAGCCACCAACAGTATTGGTTGTCGCGGCATCGTGCAGTGGTGTTATGGACGCAACGATTTATTGTCATCGTATGCCAGTGAACGCGGCAAGAGCTGGGACTGCCTGGGTGTGCAGCTGGAATACATGTGGCATGAAATGACCGAAACGGGCGAGGGTAGTGTTAATTCCAGCGGTCAACAACTTGGCATTCCACTCGTCGACGCACTCAACGGCAAAGCATTCAACGGTAGTTCGAAATATACAAATTCAGGTGCCTACAATGCCGGTCAAATATTCCACGACTATTTTGAACGCGCCAATGTTGCCCTGGGCGAAGATAAAGGACGCGGTGAACGTGCAGATAAACTGTACCAAGAATTTACCGGCAAAGCATCAACACCGCTTGGTAATTCCGCTGCACCGAGTGGCGGATCTCAGGGATGTAGTGGAGGCACAAGCACCTCCGGCGGTCCGATTCCTTCAGCCAACTGCAAAGCGGTCCAAGATACCTTTAACCAACTGGTTGACAGCGGTAAAATAACCCTCGAAATCCCAGAAATCAAAGACGATGTCAACAAATGCTCAGAACAAAAACTCGAACGATGTACGGGCGGCGCACGAGCCCAAACGATTCGTGGACTCGATGCAATCGCACAAAATTCTGGCGTCGATTCTATACGACTATGGAATATTAATGAAAAACACGGCTGTGACCAATTCGATCACCCGGCCGGTCTGGCAAGTGACATTAAACAGGCAAACGGGGTAGAGTGTACAAATAGCAATCCAGAGGCGTGTAAAAAAGTATTCGACTACGCTATTGCACACAAAGAGGAATTGGGAATTGACTATATCATATGGAACGGAAGTTATTGTCAGCAAATGGCAGCGTCCACTCCAGATATCAGTTGTAATAGCGACCACAACGATCACATACACATAAGTTTCAAGGATAGTTAAATGGAAGATTCAGCACTCAATAACACTATTTACTGGATACTCACACACAAAAAGCGATTGATTATATTTGCTATCCTCGTAATTATTACAGTAGTGTGTAGCAATCTGTTTACACAGTATACTGTCGTCAATGTCGATGTTGACGCACCATTTGATACAAAAAATATCACTACCTATGCAGTATCTGGCAAGCCGACGCAAAAAGTCGGCAAGGTTGGGATGATGATTATTCCTCGCGCTACAACGAGTCTCATTGTTGCGCAAAGTGACTATATTAAAACTGAATCAAAAATCGATATTCCTTGGTATGGCTACGTCGATAAAAAAATACAGTTGAGGTATGACAGAAATGCTACAAAAGTCGCCTACAAAAGCACGGTTGGCGCGCGGTGCGCAACATATGATCCCGACAAAGATAACCTAGCATACTATCGCTGCACTAATGCAACGAATCTAGTAAACTACAAGACTCCACCTAATAAAATTTGGAGCAACGTTGAGATAGCAAAACTTTATTACCCCAGTGATAGTGCCTACCCATACATGGGTGGAGTTATAGGACTGTCGTATACTGACGACATTGACGAAAAAAGCCCCGGCGATATTACTGCCTATGACAGTAATGGCAAGATGACGGCGTTCAACGCACCCGACCGTCTGCAAGATAAAAGCAAATTTAATTTCTCTAGCGTATTTACGAACACGAACAATCCACGAGATAAGCGGTTCGCTATCGTTACCGTCAATGGTGATATTTATATAGGCGCACCTATCAGTGGCAAAAATGTCGATTATTACCGTATTGCGGCACCAATTGATTACAATAGTAATTACAACCAAACAATTTGTTCCCTAAACGATACAGATGTGTATTGTTACAGAGGAAAAACCGCCTACGGTGATATCTCGGCAAATTTTGATTTCAGTAAATACACCGGATCACAGGTTGTTCACTATTCGTACGCCACCAAATCAACCGACACAACAAAACTATCAAAAGATTTATTCGCAATTGGCCAGTTCCAAACGACAACGCGGGGAGAACTCTATGCAACGTACTACAAAGAACTCTATCGACTCGTCAAAACAAATGACACCTACATGATAGATCGTATATCTCAAAACGCCAACACAATTGCGGCAGGAGATAAACTCTATTATTTACAAGACAAAGGCATCTTTGCTGTTGATAATATTGATCCAACTACGTCGTACCAGGTCTTCTATTCTAAGAATGTTATTCCAAAATCCCTCTACGCGGTGGCAGGTAAACTGTATATTATTGGTTCAATCCCTGGCGATGAATCTGTGACATATGCCTATTTACTTGGTTCGGATGATGACACACAACCAGGCAATCGAGCAATCGATATATTACCAATTGCATCAAAGGATCTGCCTGGCGCATATTTGAATGATCTTGTAGGCCAGAGGGTATTCGTCATGCTGGATCTCAATGTCACAACCAGCAAACCAACGAGTGCTGAAATAGAGGAAAAGAAACGACAAATTGTGCAAAAATTGTCACTTTATGGGTCGTCGATCAACGCCAGCAACATCCAATTTGCCTATTAGGGCATTTGCATCTGTTAATTTCATTCCATTCTCTGTACTTATATTCAATTTTATGGTAGGATATATTTACTAAACGACGTTCCACATTGTGAGCAAATATACCACCAAAAACAGATACGGTGGGTGGACTTCCCGACACGGTTCGGCCGGGTCTGATTCGTATAATCCTGGTAACAACGATTACGACAAAAAATTCGATTTCAATAATGTCATCAGCAATAATCTCAATGCCGCCGAAAACCAGGGCAATGATTTTGCGCAGCGCACCGCCAGCAGCCAACAATATCTACGACAGAGTGAGGCAGAGCCGCTCTCGTCAGTACACAACTCGGCTGCATCATCTACTGTTTCACGAACACGTCAATCATCGGGTGCGGGACAGGGTAGCGATATACTGCGCAACCTATTGAACGTGAAGAATCTTCGTAAACGAAGTTCTCTCATGACAATCCTCCTGTTGTTGTTTGGTGGCGGTAGTATGTTGACGGCGTTCTTTTCGCCCAGCCTGGCGATTGTTCAAATGAAAGAAGTATTTACCAAAGGCCTCAATGATCAGCTGCGTGCGGTTGATGAACGATCGTCCGTATTAATCCGGTCAAAATTGAAAGACGTTACCAAAGGATCATGTGGTGCCGTGAAAATTAAATGTCGCTATGCGACCATGACCGAAAAACAGATTAAAAAGTATGAACGAAACAATAGCGGACTGAAATTCAACACAGTTCCGTTAGAGGAGGGTGGAGGTCAAAGTGGATTATTCAAAAATCGCTATCAAATTAACAGTATTTCATTTACTGACGAAATCGGAAAAACAATTGATATCAAAGATCCCGGTCTCCTCCAAAAAGAATTGATCAATAATGTCCAGTTCCGGGCGGCAATGACCAAAGCCTACAATCCGCTATTTGCCAGTCTCAGTGATAAGGTCGCATTGAACGTCATGCGTTCACTCAAAACGAGCAAACGATTAGTTGCCACTGGTAAAACAGAAGAAGAGCGTCAATCATTGGAAGTTCAACTTTTGGATTATGCTGAGCATGTCCTGAAAGTGGATCTACGAGAGGGATCAACACGAATTTTTTCATTATGAATATCTGATAAGCCATTGCCACCTAATTGGGGAGGCAATGGCTTTTTTATTTTGTGACCCTACAGAGAATCGAACTCTGATTACCGCC
>JAUPWL010000014.1 GCA_030916565.1 Patescibacteria group bacterium
GTTCAGCAATCTTAGCAAAGCTGTTATTCTTGGCTCTGAGTTCGATGAATGTTTGTTTTTGATCTAGGTTATGTGTCATTATCACCTACTATTTATATAGGTTCGCTATTTCTTTGGTTTAGGTAAGTTTATTAGTTTTTTGGAGGTAGTACAGGCAATCCATCAGTGTAAAACGTGATGAAACTGCGACCACTTGATGATGCTAACGATGTCAAAACCCTGTCATCCCAGTTCGTCGTATCGGTGGGTGAGGTTTGCGACCTTTCTTCTGCTCGTTTCTCGATTTTAGCCTTTAACACGGCTAATTTGGGGTCTTTGAGGCTCCCTAGTATGTTTTCGACATGTTCAGATGGTATAGAAGTGGCGGTCATTACCCCTATTATAGCAAGAAACGACTCATTGACGTGATGTCAGGATTACCACCGCTATGTTCACCGACTTTTGCGAGGTTTTCTCTCATCACTTGGCTGTTCAGCAACAGCTGATGCAAGGTGTCCAGATAGGTTCGCATCAAGTCGTCGTTTCGCGACCATGAAAAGAAGACCGCTTTACACGGTCTTTTTTTCGTCGATGCCATTATACTTCAGCACTTGCCCCTGTTTCACTCTTCACCTACAATCATACGAAATGGAAAATACACCACAGGGAGAAAAATCAGTCCAAGGCTGCCCGCTGGCTAGCCTGAATTTTGATGCCAGCAAGATTGTTTTATCGACCAACAAACGCAACCTCCGCGATATGCGGATTAATCCTATCGCGCCTGCTGCCAATATGCGCCGTGTCACCGACCCGAATAGCGTCGAGCCCACAGACCATTTCGTGCCGTGGTTTGCACCCGATGATGAATTGGCGCGCGCTGTACAAATCCGCAAAGCTGCGTATCAAGAAAACCCCGACCGCGTTCTGAATACGGCAGATGACGATCCGTCAGTATGTGCTGTTGCAGAGCAATTACTCGAACTGCAAACTGAATATCTCGTCAGACACTATCCGGCTATGTATGAGCTCGACGGATCCGTGATATGCAATAAAGTCAGTGGCGATAGATACGACATCACACCCGGCGCGAGCGATCTCCATCCCTTAGCGATTATTGGGTTGCTGGGTCAAGAGGACGTTTGTATCGTTCATGAACAAGCAGACGGACGCCATGTCATGGTTGCAGGATTTTTGGCATCGCCCACTGGTTGGAACCTAGCTGATTTTATCGGTCTCGACATGGATCAAATCCACGAAAACGTCGATGGCTATACGGAAAAACTCAAATCAACTGTCGATCGATCTTTGTCATCGCTCCCCGAATTCCCGGAACGCCAATTTGCGCGTAATAATACATTCCTCGGACTCAACCCGCTACTTGGTCTTGTACATGATCAAATGCCTGACATCGACGAAAACAGTATCACCGATGCTGAAAGTCAAATCATCTTCCGCAGTGAATACGAAACGTTGACCCGTCTGCCAGCAACCGAAAAAAATCCAAACGGTAACCAGTACATCATTTTTACCATCGAACCGCGCGTGTATGCACTTTCGACGATGAAGGCCGAGCGCGGCCAAGACCTCGCAAAAGCAATTGAAACAAATCGTGTTCTTGGTCGAAAAGCCATTGTAGCCAAAGAAGCAATGAATTACCTGAATCAATAACAGATACAAAAAATACACCTATCAATTGATCGGTGTATTTTTATTGTTGTACTATTTGGCGAATTCGACTGCGCGAGTTTCGCGGATAACGTTCACCTTGATTGTGCCAGGATATTGCATTGTAGATTCGATCTTTGTTGCAATATCACGCGCCAATTTGATGGCATTCAAATCATCAACACTTTCAGGTTTTACAATCACACGTACTTCACGACCGGCACTAATAGCGTATGCTTTGTCGATACCTTTAAAGCTTGTCGCAATGTTTTCGAGATCACGCATGCGTTCACCGAAATTCTCTGCACTGATATTGCGCGCACCCGGACGTGCGGCAGACAAAGCATCAACAACGCGCACAACCAATGCTTCTGGTGTCGTTGCTTCAACATCATCATGATGTGCTTCGATTGCGTGAACAACGTTATCTTTCATGCCATATTTGCGGGCCATTTCAGCACCAATATGGTGGTGCTTACCTTCAATTTTATGTGACACAGCCTTGCCCACATCATGGAGCAATGTCGCGATTTTGGCAGTGCGGACATCGGCACCGATTTCTTCGGCAATCATTCCGGCAATATGTGCCATTTCGGTGCTATGCATCAACACGTTCTGCCCGTAAGATGTACGGAATTTCAGCTCACCAAGTAATTGCAACATTTCGCGCGGGATACCCGTCACACCGACTTCTCGGGCAGCGTCCTCACCGGCTTGTTTCACTTCTTTCTCAATTTGCTTTTGCGCTTTTGCGACGACTTCTTCGATACGGCCCGGATGAATACGTCCATCTTTCATCAACATTTCCATAGCGAGACGTGCTACCTGACGGCGAACTGGATCAAAGCTCGAGAGCACGATCATACCAGGTGTATCGTCAACCAAAATATCGACACCTGTCGCACGCTGCAATGATTGGATATTGCGGCCTTCTTTACCGATGATACGGCCTTTCATTTCTTCGTCAGTCAGTTTGATGGCGGTTACCGTGCGTTCAGCAGTCACTTCAGAACTCATACGCTCCATCGCCGTCAAAATAATCAATTGCGCACGCTCTTCGGCATCATCCATAGCGTCTTTTTGCAATTTTGAAACAAGACCGAGGAGATCATTTTTGATGTCTCGCTCGGTCATTTCCATTAATTTTGTTGTTGCATCGGCTTTGCTCAGTTTGGCAATCTTTTCCAGTTTTTCTTGCTGGCGTTTGCGAACTTCGCGAATCTCATCCTTCAGTTTTTCGACTTCATCTTCTTGATTGCGGAGCTTTTCGGCACGCTTGTCGAGTTCATCGAGTTTTTTATCAAGAGTCGTTTCGCGCTCTACCAAACGATTCTCAATTTTCTTTAGTTCCTTGCGGCGCTCATTCTCAAGTTCGATTGCCTCATCTTTTGCTTTGAGTACAATCTCACTCGCCTTTTCTTGCGCCTTTGCCAAGGCCTGTTCTGCCTTGGTCTTGCTGTTCGTCACTTGCGTACGGCTGTAGACAACAGTACCGCCAATGCCGGCACCAATGCCAACTAATGCGGCAATAATCGCATCTATCATGTCACTATCCTTCCCGCGCCCGCTTTCCGGTTCTGTCTCTTGTTAGGTCAATCAATTATCGGTGAGCGAACGGCATATATATTCAGTAAATTTCAGAGCTTGTTATAGTACAAACTATACACATTGTAGCGCCTGCACGGGTCGAGTTGCAAGGCTATTTACGCGGCGTCGTAATATTCGCTTCGGAACCATAAAAAGGCAGAACAATTTGATCATTTTGACCATCGCCAAGTCGAGACAACGCGTCATTCTGCCAATCATCCCCACGCCCACCAACAATTGGAACCGCCAGACTATCGGCGAGTGTATTCATGACCGTCAAACCAATACGGAGACCGGTGAAACTGCCTGGCCCCATGAACGCCCCGAGACCGGTAACATGCGACCAGTCGGTACCTTGTTCAACCAATCGCTCATGCAGCCAGCCTAATAACCCTTTTGCTAATTGACGATCAGCCTGCCACTCGTAGTCGTGTCGAACCGTACCATCGACGATCGTCAAACGACACAAGGATGTCGACGTATCAAGCAATATGATCATCCTAATTGCCTCACGAGTCTTTGACTACGCGGACCACTCGCAACAATCGTAACGTCGCGGGTTGTTTCGGTCGGCGACGAAATAGTTATGGTCGTTCGATCCTCGGGCAATACCCGTTCAACAGCGTCAGCCCATTCAATCACGGTAATCGTATCAGTACGGTACATTGTTTCATGCAGCTCTGTTGCCATAATGCCAGGATCGCTGAGCCGATAAAAATCATAATGGCTGAGCACGCGCCCATCAGCAGCATCGTACACGCGATTAATCGTAAAGCTAGGACTTTGAACATCATCAGAAACGCCCATTCCTTTTGCGATACCTTTGACCAGTGTCGTCTTGCCAGCACCAACATCACCGATGAGTTCAATAACATCACCGCCGTGGACCTCGTGCCCAAGTTTCTCGCCGAACTGCTGCATCGCATCGCTACTGGTAATTTCAATCATTTCCTGCCATTATAGCGTATCTCTACCACCGGTAAAAACCTCTAGCAATTTGCTGCCTACTCGATTACAATTATCAGCAGTATGCATATATCGGATGGGACATTGGAAAAGCTCCTCCTCAAGACAAACCGCTTTTCCAACGATGATATTGCAGCCCTCAAAAAAGAGAGCGCTACTTCACATAGGTCGCTCCAGCAAATTGCCATTGAAAAGGAACTCATCGACGGCCCGTCACTCACGAAATTATTCGCCGCACATACCGGTATCCCCTATATCGAGCTTGACGCATCGAAAATATCAGCTGATGTTCTCAAGAAGATTCCTGAACATATTGCCCGACAGTATAATGCCGTTTTATTCCAAGTTGATACAGACGGTGTACAGCACCTGGCAATGGAGGACCCTGACGACGTCCAGGCTGTTGACTTTATCCAAAAACAAATTGGTCAAAAGATCAAAACCTACATTGCGTCGCACGATACTATTCAAGCCGCGCTCGAAAACTATCACGGTGATGCCGCCAAAGAGCTATCTGACGTTATTAGCATTCAAAACGCGGAAGAAGAAAAGGCCCAAGAAAAGGTCAGTAAAGAAGATGTTGGCGAGGATTCCCCGATCGCGCAAACTATCAACCTCCTGCTTGAATATGCTATTCGTTCACACGCAAGTGATATTCATATCGAACCACGAGAAGATTTTGTCCAAATTCGTTATCGCATTGACGGCGTATTAAAGGAAGTAAACCGCCTCCCTCGCAATGTTCATGCCGCCTTAGTCAGCCGCGTCAAGATTTTGTCGAACCTAAAAATTGACGAACGCCGCGTACCGCAAGATGGGCGTTTCAAGGTCAAAGTGGCCGGCAAACAATACGCACTCCGTGTCAGTACGCTACCTATCACCGACGGCGAAAAGATCGTCATGCGTATTTTGGACGAATCAAATCAGGCGGTCACACTCTCCGAACTGGGCTATTGGGGCTATGCGTTCGCTGCGATTAACGACGCTATTACTCAACCGCACGGAATGATCCTCGTTACCGGTCCTACCGGATCGGGTAAATCCACCAGTTTGTTTAGTATGCTGTCCCAATTGAACAAGCCAGACGTCAATATTAGTACCATCGAAGATCCGGTGGAGTATCGTATGACTGGCGTCAACCAAACCCAAACCAATGAAGCCGCCGGAATGACATTCGCACATGGCCTTCGTGCTCTGCTTCGTCAAGATCCAAACATCATCATGGTAGGAGAGATTCGTGATGGCGAAACCGCCAACCTAGGTATACAGGCAGCGCTCACCGGACACTTAGTGTTTAGTACCTTGCACACCAACAACGCCGCCACCGCACTGCCGCGACTCCTCGACATGGACATCGAACCATTTTTGATTGCCAGCGTCATGCGATCTATTATTGGTCAGCGCCTCGTCCGACGATTAGATCAAACATCTCGCGTCGCTTACCAGCCAACCGATCAGGAGAAACAAGCTATTTTCGAGCTCTTCAATCTCCAAAGTCCCGATAGTTTCAAACACATTCATGAACTCGAAAAACAAGCAGCAGCCCAAGGTATCGGCGGTGATGTGCCTCTAAGTACAACACCAACTGGCATCAACACGCTCTACAAAGCCGTCGAGACCGAAGATCAGACGGGCAAACACAATGGATTTAAAGGACGAATCGGTATCTATGAAGTTCTCAGCAATACACCGACCGTTCAAAAACTTATTACCGCCAGCGCAACCAGCAACCAAATTCAACAACAGGCTATCGCAGAGGGTATGATTACAATGCAAACAGACGGGCTCATTAAGGCCCTCCGCGGCGAGACAACGATTGAAGAGGTGCTGAGGGTGACAAAGGAATAATCTATGCCTGTTTATCAATATATTGCTGTATCGCAAGACGGTACAAAAACAACCAAAGGAACTGTTGAGGCCATTGACGAAGCAGGCGTTATGGCATTACTGACCAAACAACACCTTCGTCCACTCAGCGTGACACTTGAAAAGAAAAGTACGTCTCGCATGAAGAGCCTATTCGGATCGAGTAAAGTCAAATCTGATGACCTTGTCATCTTTACTCGACAACTGAGTGCCATGGTCGGTGCTGGCGTGCCGCTTATTCGCTCACTCAATTCACTCGAACAACACAGTGAAAGCGCGGGGCTAAAGGCTGTGCTTGTCGAAGTTATCAAAGATATCGAAGGCGGTGCCACATTTGGCGACGCGCTCGCAAAACACCCAAAAACCTTCAACGATGTCTATATCAATATGGTGCGCGCCGGTGAAACTGCCGGTATTTTGGATGACATTTTGAAACGACTCGCCATCCAGCAGGAAAAGAACGCCAGCATGCGCAAGAAAATTAAAAGTGCTATGACCTACCCGATGGTTCTGCTTGTTATCACTGTCCTCGCCTTCTTTGGGTTGATGCTATTCGTCATCCCGCAAATCGGTAAAATCGTAAAAGGTCTTGGTGGCCCTGGAGCGCAGTTACCGCCGCTCACCGAAGCAATGCTTGGCATTAGTTCGTTTATATTGTCATGGTGGTTTGTCATTATTCCATTGCTCGTAGGCGGTGTCTATATGGTACTGCGCTACATTCGAACACCTGAGGGTAGGAAAAATTTCCATCGCTTCCTGCTCCATGTGCCCGCTATCAACACAATTATCAAGAAGGTTGTCGTTGCGCGTTTTGCTCGTACCTTCTCTGCATTGAGCGGTGCTGGCGTATCCATCCTGGAAACAATGACAGTGACGGCGCACGCACTAGGTAATACGGTGTACGAACAGTCCCTCCTTGACGCCATGGACGAAGTAAAAAACGGACGACAGCTGTCACAAATCATGGAAGAAAGCGGCCTCTACCCATCAATCGTGTCGCAGATGCTCGCCGTCGGCGAAGAAACAGGTCAGACCGATACGGTGCTTATCAAAGTCGCAGAATTCTACGAAGAAGAAGTAGATGTTGCCATTGCTGGTATTAGTTCGATTATCGAACCTGTCATGATCGTTCTGATGGGTGGCGCCGTTGGTCTCATTGCGGCCAGTGTCATGGGCCCAATCGCCAACCTATCCAACCAAATCAAAAGCTAGTCACAGCCGCTAGAACCGTGGTACAATAACCACAAACTCTATGTGTGGGCATAATGAATAAACTATTCTACAAAGATAAGCCGATTATCGGACTTGATGTCAGCAGTACAGACATGAAAGTCATGTCAATTGATCTTGGTCGTCGTTTGGTGACTGGTTATGGCGTTATTGATCTTGACCCACTGCAAGTCAGAAAAGCATTCGATGAAGGCAGCAACTATATCATAAATAGCCTTAAGACGTTGTTAGAACAAAAACTCGTCGGCACACTCGCGAGCGAGCACGTCGTCCTCGGTATACCAACGTCTCGCACCTTTTCTCGTACATTTACCGTGCCCGCCTCTACCGAACCAACCCTAAAAGACGCAGTTGCTCTAGAGGTTGGTCAGTACATTCCTATCCCCATATCTCTTCTCTATGTTGATTATGAGATCATTGAGCGCAGTAACGGCACGCTAACGGTCATCATGAGTGCCGTGCCAAGAAAGCTGGTCGATAATATGCTTGCTGCCTGCGAGGGGGTTGGCCTATCTGTCGCCATGATTGAACCATCGATTAATGCGGTTGCTCGGGTACTAAAAGCAACTGAGGAAGCCTACCTCCCAACAGTGATTGTTGACATCGGTGCGACCAACACGGACATCGCCGTACTCGATGGATCCGTACGAATCACCGGTGGCCTGGCGACAGGTGGCAACACCTTTACTCTCGACATTGCCAAAAAAATGGGCGTCACACTCGAAAATGCTCATCAGCTTAAGGTATTAAGTGGACTTGCGCCGGGACCCAAACAAGCAAAATTATCTTCCGCGCTAAAACCATCGCTCCATAGTATCCTGACAGAAACACGAAAGGTCATCCGATACTATAACGAGCGTCTTAGTAACAATAACGGCCGCTTAGAGCAAATCTTGGTCGTTGGTAGTGGCAGTAACGTTCCTGGCATTGGTGATTTCTTTACCAATGAACTTGTCATGCCGTCACGTGTCGCAAGCCCATGGCAAGCGCTTGATTTTGGTGAGCTACCTCAACCAGCGAAACAGTTCAGGTCGCGATACATTAGTGTCGCAGGACTTGCGAACGTCAAAAAAGGAGAGATGTGGCAATGATTAATCTCCTCCCTGATGAGCGTAAGCGCAGTATCACAGCTGCACGTACCAATGTCATATTGCTTCGCTACAATATTCTGACGCTTCTCAGTGTATTTGCTCTTACGGGCGTATGCGCAGTCTATTACATGATGTTACAGGCGAACTACGACAAGGCACTCGCTGACAGTCAAGCAAACATGTCAAAAGTCGATAGCTACAGTGCCGTACGAAAACAGGCTGATGAATACCGTAATAATTTGACTCTTGCGAGCACCATACTGAATAGTAGTGTCAACTATACGCCGGTCATATTCAACATCGCAAAATTACTCCCAGATGGCGTTATTCTGGATGGTATCAGTTTGAGCAGCGCAGATTTTACCCAGCAAACAAGCTTTACTGCGCACGCAAAAACAATTACCCAGGCAACAAAGCTTAAAGAAAACTTCCAAAAATCGCCGATGTTCAGCAACGTTTACTTCCAGTCGCTGACCGATCAGTCGATACCTACCGATGGCAATACCGTCAAGAGCACTGATTACCCGATTGCAGTTACGATTAGCGTAAAGATCAATAAAGACAAGGCATTCACTGATGGTAACTAAAAAAACAAATACAATGACTCCGGATAAATTACGCCTCATCCTCATTGGCACTATATTTGTCATGATTCTCGGTGCGGGAGGTCTATTTTGGGTCTTTCGCGAACAAGTCCTCATACCCAATGCCAATAAGGTTGCAGAGGTTAGCCTCTCTGCCAAATCAAGAGACAGCGAAGTCAGTCGTTTAGAGAATATCAAAGCTATTCTTGAACGAGATAAAGATACAGTCAGCAAGGCAGCAAGGATTGTTGCCGATACACAGTCGTATCAATATCAGGATCAAATTATCAAAGATTTAACTGCATATGCAAAAGCAACCGGCGTCACGATCCTCCGATACGATTTTAATAGCGGTACAGTAGCATCTGGGCCGGGCGCAGCGCAGCCCGCTACAGGAACGGAACCGGCTGGCCTCAAAAGCGTCAGTGTTGCCATTTCATTAACAAATCCCGTCCCATATACTAGCCTGATGCGCTTCGTCCACGCAATAGAAGCAAACCTCACAAAAATGCAACTTGCCGGTATTGCGATTTCGACAGATCCAAGCAATGCTGTGATTGCTAATACATTAACGATAAAGGTATATACGAAATGACGCCACAACTCTATGCACTCAGAGCAAGCGCACGCACATTCTTGATGCGCTATCATCCAATGATATTTACCGTCTCTATACTCCTACTACTCAGCACTGCGGTGTTTTCTCTATACTTGATAGCCACAATGTCTGCCACCGCATCAACGCTATCCGATAGTACCGTAACTGGATTCAACCAAGAAACCGTCGATCAAATCAAGAACCTCCACGATAGTGCCGAAAGTGCCGACAAACTCGTTTTTCCTTCGCCTCGTTCGAATCCATTCGTTGAAAAATAACTGAGGTAAAAATCGAAAACACTTTGGGAAGAGTAGCGGCCACGCTATACTAAAAATATGCTATTAAGTGGATCGAGCCTCATTGGAACGCCGATTATGAGCCTGCAAACAGGTAAAGAGTTAGCTGTCACTAGTCACCCTATTGTTAATCCCCACAACTTATCAATTATTGCTTATCGTATCGTTGGGCCACACCTCGACCATAATCCTTCTTACCTGCGAACAGCAGATATCCGCGAATTGGGCGGGCTCGGTATGATTGTTGATAGTAGCGACGAGTTCCTAGAACCGGACGATATTATTTCAGATAAAGATATCTACGAAATGGAATTCGAACTACACGGCAAACATGTGATTGATGATCGTCGCAATAAAATAGGCAAGGTGATTGACTATGTTGTTGATATCGACAGCTTTACCATTCAACAACTCGTCGTGAAACGGCCACTCCTCAAGAGCTTTAATGATGACGAGCTACTTGTCCATAGAGGACAAATCGTCGAAGTTACGGATGACACTGTCGTCATTAAATCGACCAACATCAAGGAAAAGGCAAAATTAACAGGAAGTCGACACTACGTGAATCCTTTTCGTCAAACAGGCACGCAACCCGAAGCCGTCAGAATTGAAACAGATGATTAATCGTCATCCGATTTTTGTAGTGCTTCTTTGATATCATCATAACCAAAACCGAGGCGAGCGAGATACTGCATCAGTTTTGTTTCGTCAGTATACTTCATGCGTTTCTTTGCGATGACTTTTTGCAACTCATCGCCATCATTGCGATCAGATTCCGATAATAGTTGGTCGACAATCGACCGGTCGACGCCCTTTGCGGCCAATTCGGCCTGTAGTTTACGACGACTGGCGCCTTTTGTTATATTCCTATTCTCAACCCAAAACCGGGCAAATTTTTCATCGTTGATATACCCCTTCTGCGTCAACCGATCAAATACACGCTCAGTCACTTCCCGACCATAGCCCGGTCGTTCCATCATCTCACCCGTCCGTTTACTTTTATACCGTTTCGCGTAGGTCTTTTTATACAAATAATCTCGAACCTCACGCGCTGAGTGCGGACGCATCAAACAATACTCCAATGTCCGAGCATACAGTTTACCGAATTGACTTTCAGACTCAAGTTTCGCCAATTCGTCATCGGTATATTCTTTACCGACTTTGATGCCAATATCACTTACCTGAAATATATCCAGGCTAAATCGAAATACACCATCAACCATGACGTTGACCCGATTCGGATCGCGCTGCTGTACAGTGAGAGCAGTAATTTTCATACTGCGAATCCGCAGGTTAGCTTTCTTGTTCGGCTACCTTTACGCGAACTTTTTTCTCGATTTCAGCGAGGACTTTTGGATTTTCTTTTAGGTATGCCTTCGTTGCTTCACGACCCTGGCCGATTTTTGCATCAGCGTAGTCAAACCAAGCACCCGCTTTACCGACAACACCGTGTTGTACGGCTAGATCCAATACGTCGCCGGTGTTTGAGATACCTTCGTTATACATGATGTCAAACTCTGCAACGCGAAAAGGAGGTGCAATCTTATTCTTAACGATCTTGACTTTTGTGCGGTTACCAACGATGTCTTCACCATTTTTGATTTGGCCCGTGCGGCGGATATCAATACGCACCGATGCGTAGAATTTGAGAGCGTTGCCGCCCGTTGTTGTTTCTGGATTACCAAACATAACACCGATTTTCATTCGGATCTGATTAATGAAAATAACGGTTGTTTTTGATTTATTGATGATACCAGTTAGTTTTCGGAGGGCTTGGCTCATCAAGCGTGCTTGGAGACCCATGTGACTATCGCCCATGTCGCCGTCAATTTCGGCCTGAGGCACGAGCGCCGCAACGGAGTCAACAACCACGAGATCAACTGCATTCGAACGAACAAGCGTCTCTGCGATTTCGAGAGCTTGTTCGCCGTTATCTGGCTGACTGACTAACAAGTTATCAGTATCAACGCCAAGTTTCTTCGCATAGGCAGGGTCAAGCGCGTGCTCCGCATCGATGAACGCTGCCGTACCGCCAGCGCGCTGGACTTCCGCAATAGCGTGCAGTGTCAAAGTTGTTTTACCAGAGCTTTCTGGCCCATAGATTTCAATGATACGGCCCTTTGGATAGCCGCCACCAAGTGCCAAATCGAGGCTCAATGCACCTGATGGGATCAGTTCAACGTCCACTTTATGCGCTTCACCTAGTTTCATAATCGAACCATCACCAAATTGTTTGGTGATCTGTTCCATCGCAAGTCCGAGCGCCTTTAATTTGCCTTCATTCGATGCTGCGCCAGCGTCAGCCACGGCCGCTTTTTCAGTCTTTTTAGCCACAGTAAGTATCTCCCTCGTATTAATGCTGTTCCTATTATACACGACGGCAGTTTGCTATAATGATGATAATGAATACGCTGCACAAATCTCGCCAAAGTGGCTTTACTGTCATCGAATTGTTTATTTTAGTCGCCGTCCTGATCGTTGCAGGCGTCGTCGCCTTTGTTCAGATCAATAATTTACGGATTGCCAACCAAGATTCTCAGCGCAAAACGGCAGTGAACGCCATGTACTACGCCCTAGAGGAAGTCTATTACAAAAAACATCAGTCATATCCATCATCACTGACATCAGCGACACTACCGTCGGTTGACCCTGAATTATTTACCGACCCAGATGGCTTCACGCTTGGCAAAGATATCCTCAGCCAAGACGAATTACAAAAACTCGTAGACAAGGGCAACGCGAGCGCTGATGTGCAACAGCGCCTAGGATCACTCAATAGCGGTAAACAGCCTAACTATCATTATGATGCGACAGATTGTGACACGTCAGGTAATTGCAAAAGCTACACACTTCGTGCCGATCTAGTCAGTGAAGCGCAATACGTCAAGAAAAGCCGATCACACTAATCGTTCGCGACAGGACGACCGTTTTTGAATGCCTCAACAGCATTATTGAGCGTCGCAATATGCTTTTTTGGATTTGTAACGTAGTTAAATCGATAGGTTGTTTCATCACCTTCAGTACTCAGGCGAATAGATCCGTAATTAAATAACATCTGCATGATACCCGTTTGCGTATAGCTGGCATCCTCAATATTGAGAAGGCTCACTGTTTGCTCATTATGAGAAAACAGGCTGAATTGAATCTCTTGGATGACGCTTTCGTTTGTTAAAAAGAATCGATTATTCACATACACCCAACTCACGATATAAGTAATAAGTCCAATCAGTACAAGGAGGAGCATTGCCGGGAGGACAATTGCGCTCAGCGGAGGATTACCGCTCGGCACGATGGCAGGATAGTACGCCAGTCCGGCGAGCACCGCCAGGGCGACAGCGCCACCAGTGATAATTGGTATGAGTAATCCGATAGGATGGCGACGAACGGCGCTGATGATGTATTCACCTTCGCTCAAATTCAGACGAGGATACGCAGCAACAGACTCTTCATGCTTTTTCCTCGTTTCGTCAGACACAGTCGGTGCGTCAGGATCGATTGGTCGACTCACGTGGACTGATTTTTGATTCGTACTGTTATCAGTTTTTGGTGGATGAGCATAGAGTGGTCGCCCATCTTTGTCATAGGCAACCGGTTGATCATAGTCCGTCGTTTTTTTGCTATCCATAATGTAATTATAGCAATTCCTGTTGCGGTTGTTTACCGAGATGCTTCGCTGCTTTTACCGTTACTCGGCGCCCCCTCGGTGTCCGCTCGATCAGACCAATCTGCAGCAAATATGGTTCAATGAAATCTTCAATTGTTGAGGTCTCATCACCAGTTAATGCGGCAATTGTTGTCAGTCCAATCGGACGATAACCATAGTGATCAACAATACTGTTCAGCAAGCGTCGATCCGCATGGTCAAGTCCCAGGTCATCAATTTCAAGGAGCCGCAGTGCCTTTGTTGCGATAGCCGTATCAATAACACCGTCACCGTTCATATCGGCATAATCACGCACGCGACGTAATAGACGATTGGCAATACGCGGCGTCAAACGCGCCCGGCCCGATAGCATGGCAACAGCTTTTGTATCAATCTTGCTGCCAAGTAGTTTTGCCGCGCGCTCAATAATTTGTCCGATTTCTTGAGGAGTATAGAAATCAAGTCGATGGCTCAAACCGAATCGATCACGTAACGGCGCTGCCAATGCACCGGCTCGCGTCGTGGCACCAATCACCGTAAATTTTGGCAAATCCAAACGTACGCTGCGCGCTGCCGGACCCTTGCCAATCACGATATCCAATTTATAATCTTCCATCGCTGCATAGAGCACTTCTTCGACTGAACGACTCAATCGATGAATTTCATCAATAAATAGTATGTCGCCGTCAGCAAGATTTGTCAGAATACTTGCGAGGTCACCTGCGCGTTCAATTGCCGGTCCAGCAGTCACACGAATATTCGCACCCATTTCATTAGCGATAACCGTCGCCATCGTCGTCTTGCCTAGACCAGGAGGCCCGTACAGGAGCACATGATCGACAGGCTCGCCACGTTTCTTGGCTGCTCCGATAGCAAGTTCGAGATTTTTTTTCAGATGTTCTTGGCCGATATACTCAGAAAATCGCTGAGGTCTCAGTGTTCGTTCTATCTGCTGCTCGTCATTGTCGTCGGCATGTGTACTGGTATCGACGATTCGCTCTATTGTCATTGGGGTATATTATACCATGAATTCAGATAAGTATAAGTGTTATACTAGTGGCAGTGAAGAAAAGCAAAGTAACCGGTTGGCTGATCATTGGCGCAATTGGTGTCGTATTTGGCGATATCGGCACCAGTCCACTCTATGCCCTCCAGGCAATTTTTGGCGTTTCACACCTCCAATTCACTAGCCACGACATTGTCGGTGCCGTGTCACTCATTATCTGGGCTATTACACTCGTTGTCACCATAAAATATGTCGGTCTCGTCATGCGCGCCAACAATAATGGCGAAGGCGGAATCATGGCACTTATCGCCTTGATGAATCGGACAAAGATCACAAAAACCAAAAAGGCATTCTTTGTTCTTCTGGGTCTCGTTGGTCTCGCACTTTTCTATGGCGACAGTGTTATTACACCAGCAATCTCCGTGATGTCAGCAGTCGAAGGAACGCGGCTCATCATCCCTGAATTTACACCCTATGTCGTTCCGCTCACACTCGCCATCCTTATCGGACTTTTCATCTTGCAGGCACGCGGTACGGGTTCAATCGGCAAACTATTTGGCCCAATCATGGTACTGTGGTTTGCTGTTTCGGCAATCGGTGGTTTCATTCAAATCCTGCATCACCCAGCTATCTTAGCCGCCCTCCTCCCGACAACTGCTCTGACATTTTTTATTGACCATCCCATCGCAGGATTCGTTGCAATGGGTGCAGTTATACTAGCAGTCACTGGGGTAGAAGCACTTTATAGTGATATGGGTCATTTTGGACGCGACGCCGTCAGCCGTTCTTGGCTCTACATTATATTCCCTGCGCTCCTACTGACGTATCTTGGTCAAGGCGCACTGGTAACAGTACATCCCGAAGCAATTCATAGTGCCTACTTCTTGATGTTTGCCCCCGAGCTGCGGCTCCCTATAATTATCCTCGCCACTGCTGCAACACTCATCGCATCCCAAGCGGTGATTTCTGGAGCATTTTCATTGACACAACAAGCGATCCAACTAGGCTTTGCTCCTCGTCTGACCGTCAAACATACATCAAGCAACGAAGTTGGTCAGGTATACGTACCTTTTATCAATTGGCTGCTCGCAGCACTTGTCATCATCACTGTCGTCGTCTTTCGGTCGTCTGAAAGTCTGGCGGGAGCCTACGGGTTTGCTGTTTCTGGCGCACTGGCTGTCGACACGCTTTTCCTGCTTCTTCTCATGCGGCGCATGTGGCACTATTCCATGGCGCTCGTCGTCATAGCGGCTGCTGTATTTGTCAGTATAGATATCATGTTCCTCAGTTCAAGCCTATCAAAATTACTTCATGGCGCCTGGATGCCGATTATTATTGCGGCTGTCGGATTTACCTTTATCAGTACTTGGTACAAAGGACATACCTATATTGCACGCGAACGAAAACGTGTCGAAGGAACGCTGACAAGTTTTGTGACACAATTGCATCATAGTAATATTCCCCGTATATCTGGCAACGCAATCTACCTCGGGCATCACCCGGGTAACGCTCCACTCGCCCTGCATGAATCACTCGAACAGCTTCATGAAATACATGAGAATATCCTCGTTGTGACAGTCGAGGTTACCGATAAACCACATGTGCCCGAACAACACCGTGTCGTATTTGATGGACTTGGCCACCCCAACGATGGGATCAGTCACATCACGCTCCAGTTCGGCTATCAGGACATTCCGAACGTACCACGTGCCCTAGCATTAGCACGCGGTGCGCATGCAGAATTCGATTTTGATCCATTCAAAGCAACTTATTTTTCAACCGTAACACAGCCGGTCATCGTCCGTAATCATCGTATGGCAAAATGGCGCAAATCGCTCTATTTATTTATGCAGCGGAACGCCAATAACCCGACCGACTATTACAGAATTCCCATCGACCAAACAGTTGAGATGCGGGCGTTTTTGGAACTCTAATTATTGCTTTAAAGCTTGAGTGACGCGATCCGCAGTTGATAAATCAGTCGGCACGCCTTCCAGTGCTCGTGTCGCGTCGGCCAAATTATAACCAAGGGCCATGAGTGCTTCGAGTGCTTCGTCTGCATGATTAATCGTCTGTGACAATCCGCTGATATTCGTGTCGTATCGCAGTGGCAAACCAACTTTGTCGGATAAATCAACGACAACACGTTCAGCAATTCGCTTGCCAACTCCAGATGCTTTCGCAATATAGGCACTGTCACTGTTCGCTATCGCATTACGAACGACTTCACTATCATCAAGCGATAATATTGACTGCGCGGCTTTTGGCCCAACGCCCTGTACGGTAATCAATAGTTCAAATAATCGTTTGGCAGCAAGTGAGCTGAACCCAAATAGATCTTCGGACTGCTCGCGAACATGGTGATAGGTATAGAATTTCACCTTTTCATTTAGCACAGCACGGTCATAGTCGGTCGCTGCAACATTCACCTCGTACCCGATGCCATGGACATCAACAATAACCGATGATAATAGTTTTTCTGTTACTGTACCCTCAACATGTGCAATCATTAGCGGAAGTTCCCATTACCATTGTTTGATATCGTATACGTCAGTGTCTGGGTAACCGTATCACTACCGCTATCCAAAGGAGTGAATGTCACCGTCACCAAATACGATCCTGGTGCGCCAATATAAGTAGTCGATGCGCTACCATTAATCACTTGAAACGTTCCAAGATTCTGGGAAGCCGCCGTTTGCTGATTGGTCACTTTGAATCGCATTGTTCCGCTCGCATTGGCGTCCGCGATCGTCGCAGTGAATGTCACTGGGTTGCCAGGTGCTGTTGGACTTGGCGGATTCGCCGTCAATGTTAATGATGAACTATCCGGCTGTTCAGTCGGCGTTGGCGAAGGCGTTGGTGACGGAGAAGGTTCGGTTACAGAGCACTTGAGGGCCGGCAATGCTGACGTCAGGAACCATTCTGCATACGTACTGCCTTTGACAGTTTTGTCAGCAAGACCATGATTGCTCAGACAGACTTGGCGTTGCGTCACGCCCGCTGGTGGAATGAATTTCGTATCAACACCAGCCAGGATTGACCCCATCGCTTTGGTAAATATCGGTCCCGCCATGATTGAACCACCGTTTGTCATTGGCCGATTATCATTATTGCCGACCCACACACCTATTGCGAGTTGTGGTGTATAACCCATCGTCCACGCATCTCGCGAATCATTCGTCGTACCAGTCTTTACGGCAACCGTTTTAACTGCACGAGTCTTGGCGTCATAGACATTCAAACTACTACCGAATATTCCCGCCCGCGCGGCATTATCGGCCAGAATATCAGAAATCAGGAATGAACCTTGTGAACTCAATACTCGTTTTGATGATTCTTTTGCTTTGAATACAGATTCGCTATATTTCGTGTTGATTGCACGAATGATTGTCGTATTATATTGCACGCCACCATTGGCAAACGCAGCATAGGCATTCGTCATTTGTAGTGGTGTCACTTCAGCCGATCCGAGTGCAAGTGACAGTCCATAGTTATTTTTTGTATCAATTGATGACAGCCCCATGCTGTTCGCCTGTTCAACAGCCGTGTCAATCCCGAGTTTTTGCATGATTTTAACAGACGGAATATTGAGTGACCAATCTAGCGCAGTACGCGTAGTGACTTCGCCATGGAATTTTTTATCAGCATTCAACGGTTTGTAGCCGCCGCCAAAATCAGTTAGCTCATCTTTGAATACCGTTGCGGGAGTGATAATTCCGTCGGCAAGTGCACGGCTATAGTAGATTGGTTTAAAGCTAGACCCCGGTTGGCGAAGCGATGTCGCGACATTAACCTTACCGAAATCTTTATCAGACCAATCATAACTACCGATCAGGCCACGGACCTCACCGGACTTTGGATCAATCGCAACCGCTGCGGCATTGCTGCCACCGTTTCGTTTGATCGTACCCATATTGGCAGCAACGGATGATTGGAGGTTACTCTGAACATTCGCATCAAGAGTTGTCATCACCTGATAGCCACTACGAGTGACTGTTTCTTCGCCGTATTTTTTGTACAGTTCATCCAGTACCATCTGTGCAAAATGTGGTGCAATACTGTCATTAATTGGTGATTTTGGCGGCTGATAGACCAGCTGCTCGGCCAGTGCCGCTTTCTTTTCAGCTTCAGTAATATACTTGTTCGCCACCATCCTGTTGAGTACTGTTGACTGTCGTTCCTTGGCGTATTCCGCATTGCCGTCGGCCAGCATCA
>JAUPWL010000015.1 GCA_030916565.1 Patescibacteria group bacterium
CATCGCTATTGTCGCTATTGCCTTAACTCTATCTACGCTTTTCGTACCGTCTAAAATACCCTCTACCAGCGAGCTTGTGCCTCTTTACAGCCTATCAGATGCAAAGAAATTTAAGTCTCCTAAAGATTTGATTGATTCTGCATCCGAAGGGCTCCATGGGGAGGTCAGATTAGCGACAAGTGAAACTATCGTTGGTCTTGATGATGATGGCTATGCGGTTTATAAACTCCCCGCATATACTGTACCTGGAAAAAAATTCAGTAACTATCCAGTCAAGGGTGCGGGGATTGCGCTTACAGGAGATGCCTCTCAATCGGAATCTAATTACGACAAGCTTATACAATTCTTTACCGTTAATAGTTTTAAGCGCGTGATGTCAAATAAAGGTGGGAATACTAATTTTTCTGATAATACAGAAGTGCCTCTCCTGTATTCTGCGATATACAAATCAAAAGATATATTTTGTACAGTTTGGCGCGCCGACATCTCCAAAGTAAAGCCTGCTACTCAGATGACGAGCGTAGGCTGTGCGGACACTGACAGTTATATAACCGCTTCTAGTAGTATAGACCCTTTCTATGTTGCCTACAGTAAGGACAGAGAGAGAAATGTTGAAGGACTTGTGTTTGGTACACCTTTTATCGCCAATAGTGCCGATGAGTATAGAAGAGCGACACTATTTCAGGAAACTACAGATTCAACTTCGTTTATCGGATTATACTATCAAACCCCAAATAGCAGCACCTGGAATTACTTTGGACGGGAAACAACGAAATCCGGCGAGTTAACAGCCTGTTCTGCCTATACCGCTCCAGAGATTAAGAAGGCATTTAAAGGCCTTGAATGCTACGATACGACAGCAAAGAAAAACACTACCGTTCAGTAATACTCAATATAATCATTGAACTACAGCAATGACAAATGACCGGTACCATAGCATTGCTGCTGTACCAGTCATTTGTCATGAGGGAAGAATGAATCTAACGATTAGACTGTTTATGCAGTGTTTCCGCTGCCACCTACGCGGCGAACAGCAAAAGCTCGACGGAAAAACCAAGCCAGCCCCGCCATCACCTTATACGCCTTCATACGAAGACGGGGTAATTTGAGGTTTGAAGTGTGTGGCATAATACTCCAATCTCTGCATAATGGGTAATACAAAGCCGTTGAGCTATTACAGTATATTGATTATTCTTATGTTTTGTGATATAATATTGCCTAATCAGTTATCCAATGACGGAAATCTGGTATGCACCACACAATTCGATAAGCGATACAGATGGGAGAATATCCGTGATACGGAGCCGTATCGTGGCGGTGATCATTGCGGTCATCATCATGACAAACATCAGCGTGGCAACAGCCTACGCCGATGACACCGGTTCGGAAGTAAACGCGTCGCAAGTCACGTCAGTACCGACGTTCACGTCCGCACTGCCACATCAGACCGGGCCCGCCATATGGGCGCAACAATCGGTCGATCAGTTCGCCACCGAAATGGGCCTAACGCAAGTGCATTGGGTCACATTGGAAAGCGGGCAGATGATGGCGACCCCATGCAATGTGTATTCATCGCGCAACGCCTACGTGTATTGCCCGTCTACGGACACGGCATACATTGGATTGGACCAAGCTGATTATTTCAACGAAGGTACTAATCCGCTGGCTGCAGCATTGTTGACCGCACACGAGTGGGGACATCATCTGCAGCGTATCAAGGGGACCAAGCAGTTCGGTCAAGCCAACGAAGACGGCGCCGACTGTGTCGGTGGCGCCTGGCTGAAATGGCACACGGACCGCGAGGGCATTCAAATGACGCCCGCCGATGCGATTGGGTTCTACGAACTCGCAGTCAAAATCGAGCGTCCCGTATGGATGCCCAACGATCCTCACGGTACTCGTTGGGATCGCAGTATCGCCATGAGCACTGGATATTTCGGTGGTTTGGCTGCCTGCAATCGCTATTCGCAAGTCATGTAACAACTAGTGGTGCGGCCCTCAGGAAACTGGGGGCCGTTACTTTTTGGCTTTATTTATTCTCTTGCCTGCAGCAAGATGCTCATGGTATCCTCAGTATAGACATAAGCGAGGAGTATTGAGGGGTGAGTAAAAAGCTTGCGCATTTGCGCTTAACGATTTTTGTTATATTTTCCGCAGCGGTTCTCGTATTTTCACCGCTATCACCGGCAATTGTGCACGCTATTCCCGGCGAAACGATTTATGCAGGGACAAATACAACTCTTGCAGGAGATGACAATTATGCTGGAGCTTTCCCTCTCGGGTTCAACTTTGATTTTTACGGCAGTACAGTATCCAGTACATATATCAACATTAACGGAACACTCAACTTTAACTCTGGCAACGCTGAATTCTCAAACACGAGTCTCCCAAATACGAATATGGGTATGTCGGTCCAGGCTTTTTGGGATGATATCATCACCAAAAACTTTGCCGATCAATCGATCCTATATAAAACAGTAGGAGCGCCTGGTAGTCGAAAATTTATCGTACAGTGGACAAATATGTATTTTTTTAATAACCCGTCGCTACCAATGGGTACATTCCAGGCTATCCTGTATGAAGGAACAAACAAGATCCAGTTACAATACCGAGATTTACTCGGCGGTGACGCGTCTCGCGGCGACTCTGCGACAATTGGCATTAACAAGGATGGCGCGACAGCCGATCAGGTTTCGTTAGATACAGCATTTGTTAATGAGGGGCAGGCTATAAGTTTTACGCCAAATGGATCAGGTGGCTACATAACCAACACAAATGCCACATACGACTTGGTCTATCTGGCGGATGCCAATGCGCCGAGCGCACCAGTGTTGACAACGCCAGCAAATACTGCGACAAACGTCAGCACAACACCGACTTTTTCATGGTCTGCCGCAGATCAGGCTGACACTTACCAATTGATTGTTGCAAGTAATGCCGATTATTCGACTATCGTTATCAACCAGAGTGGACTCACAGGTACATCATACACACCAGGTACGGCCCTCAATACAAATACAACATATTACTGGAAAGTTATTGCAGTCAATGGAAGTGGGACAACCATATCTGATGGCCGACAGTTTACGACAGTGCCGCCTGATGATAATGATGGCGCCGATCAATCAGTTGAGGCAGCGGCACCAAATGATGGGGATGCCAATGACGATGGCATTAATGACTCGCTGCAAGCACGCGTGACAAGTTTCGTAAATCCCGTTACAGAAAACTATACCGTTCTTGAGTCGTCTGCTACGACAGGTAACACAAACGTATCAGTGAACAATGAGACGGGCGATACAGGCTACACCTATCCAGCAGGAATGCTGCATTTCACCGTCGACACAGTCACACCAGGGGACACTGCAACAATTACGCTGTACTATTACGGTATCTCGCCGAATGGCCTTGTACTGCGCAAATACAACTCGACAACACACCAATATCAAAATATTTCTGATGCAGTAATAACGAGTGTTACTATCGGTGGACAAACTGCGACAAAAGTCGTCTACTCGATTACCGATGGATCAAGCTTAGATGAAGATGGTATCGTTGACGGGCACATAGTTGACCCAGTAGGACTCGCCCAGGTAGTCGTTCCAGGAGCGCCAAATACCGGCTTTGCACGCACTACAATATCAGTTATTAACATTGTTACATATATTGGAGCTACAGGCGTTCTGTTGCTAGGCGTCAAAAAAATCTCGCGTAGACTTTGGAAGCAATACTAAACGCTATTCATTATCATTTACTTGCAGCCGTAATAAGACATATAAGTCAGTTATTGATAAAAAACGAACGAAGAAGCGACGAACCTGAAAATAGTGATGATCTATAGCGCTAATGCTATAATTGACCTATGATTCGAAAGCATTCTATTGATCCTGATGTCGCCGCAGCAGCCAGCGAGGCACTGACTATTATCGATAGCAAGCTGAACGATCTCCCGCCAGCCTCGTCGTTTGATTACGGCGGACACATTATACAAATAGGGGACTATAATGTCTGCGAAGCGTGTACGCGCCCAATCGCTGAAGCGCAACAAGCCCACACGGCAATCACCGAACACGCCGAATCAGTCGATGATCCTGCGATCAAAGAGCACCTGGATGTTGCCGCAAGTCTGCTCAAAGCCGAGGCAGATGCAGCAACTATTCGTGCGCAGCTACACAACGGACTGGGTAGCGAAAAAATCGTTAACCGTTTAAACGGATTCAAATATGACCGCGGCATCGGCGACGATTATAGTCACAGTCATCACCGGGGGGCAGAATGAGCGATATCGCATTCGACACACGCATTGATCATCACATCGGCAACCTGCGTAAACTGCTTACACCGAGTGGATTGTTCCTCGCGTCCAGCAACGAAGTCACGACCGGTTACGACAAAGCATGGTTGCGCGACAACGTCTACGAAGCATTGGCGTTTGAATACGCCGGTGATTGGGCAGTCGTCGAAAAAGATTATCATACGCTGCTGGACATATTCGACAAACACATCGACAAAATTAACTGGGCCGTCACCAACAAACCATTTGAATCATGGCAGTTCATCCACGCCCGCTACAACCCAGAAACACTCGAAGAGTTCTGGGAATCATGGGGGAACAAACAACACGATGCCGTCGGTGCCGTCCTGTTCAAACTGGCTGATTTTGAACTACGTGGACACAGTATGCTCCGCAACGAGCAGGATCACCGGACCGTTCAGACATTGATTCATTACATTTGCAATGTCGAATACTGGCATGATGCCGATAGTGGCATGTGGGAAGAAAACGAAGAAATTCATGCTAGTTCAATCGGCGCCGTTGTCGCCGCACTCAAAAAATGGCAAGAAGTCGGTACGATGGATGTTGACCAGGACGCCATAGATCGCGGCATGGAGGCCCTCAACAATCTGTTGCCACGCGAATCCGAGAGCAAGTTCACCGACTTGGCGCTTATATCGTTGATTTATCCTTATAACATCGTCGATAAAGACATGGCTCAGCAACTGGTTGACAACCTGACGTACCACCTCGAAAAAGAACATGGTGTCCTGCGCTACAAATTCGACGCATACTACAACAAAAACGAAGACGGCTATTCCGAAGAGGCCGAATGGTGCTTTGGTCTGTCCTGGCTGGCGATCGCCTACAAACAACTTGGCAACGAAGAAAAAGCCCGCGAGTATCTGGACAAAGCGACCAAAACTATCACACGCGATGGCACGATCCCTGAACTCTACCTGTCGCATACTGATGAGTATAACGAAAACACACCGCTCGGCTGGAGCGAAAGCATGTACGTTGTTGCGCTCTACGAAGTTGAGGGCAGTAACGACACAGCCGACCCTCATCGCCATAATCGATAATATATCCAGACGCATTAGCGTTATCGTCAAATGTACGCTATACTAGACGAAAGTAGTGGAGCAACGTAACATGAGGAGGCTATTATTCCGGGAACGGACAACATCAGACGAATTGCATTAGTCCTTATTGGAAGTGTGATCGCTGCGGCTGGTCTGCAGTATTTTTTGATCCCGAATAATTTGTTAGACGGCGGTGTCACAGGTATTTCGATTATCGCAGCAAACCTCAGCAATCTACCGCTGGCCGTATTTTTGATCCTGTTCAATATTCCGTTTATCTACCTCGGCTACCGACGGCTAGGCAAACAGTTCACGATTTATTCAACGTTCGGCATCATTATGCTGGCACTGCTGACACTCGTCATCCATACCGAACATGGATTCACCGGTCAACCAATCCTCGCCGCCGTATTTGGTGGCATGACAGTTGGTATCGGCGTTGGACTGGCAATACGATACGGCGGTACCCTGGATGGTGCAGATACTGTTGCGATATTGGTCGACAAAGTCACCAGTTTTTCTATCGGCGAAATCATCATGTTCATGAACGGTATTATTCTGACCGCATCCGGATTTGTGTTCGGATGGGACAACGCCATGTATTCCATCATTGCGTATTTCGTCGCGCACAAGACTATCGATGTCATGATTGAGGGATTAAACGAAAGCCGATCAATGTGGATCGTGAGCAAACATCACCGCATCATCGGTAGGGCAATTCGTCAGCAAACAGGCCGCAAGGTCACCTATCTCAAAGATAATGACAACGAACATGGCAAACCGCGTCGTGGTATTGTCATGGCGGTCATCACTCGGTTCGAAGAACAACGCATCAAACGTGTGATTCACCAGATTGATCCAAAGGCCTTTGTCGTCATAACAAACGCCCACGAAATTATCGGCAAAAACTTCAGTTAAAATTTTAGGGTTTGTTATAACGCGTTTTTTTACTATAATGTGCTTATGACTAGTGCGGGGAAACATTTAGAACAATGGCAGTTGTACGTACTGCAGCTCGACAATGACAAATGGTATGTCGGTGTGACATCACGCACACCTCATGAAGAATTAGCACGACACAAGGCCGGTAACGGTGTTGAGTGGACGCGTGAACACAAACCAGTAAAAGTCCATTACGCCAAAGATTTTGGTGCTGTCGACGAAGAAAAAGTAAGCGAGTTCGAAGACCGCGTGACATTGAAATACATGGAACGTTACGGCGTTGCAACAGTCCGCAGCGACAATATGGGTGAAGGCCCTGCGAAAAAAGAAGCAAAGCCTGCGCCAAAGGCGAGCAAAAAACTCGTTATCTTTAACAAGATTCTTCTCGGCCTCACGATCATTCTGTTTCTCGCCGTTGTCGTTCTGTTGATCGACAAATTCTATTTCACGCCATCACTCCAGACAATTGTAACCCAATAATATTTTCAGACGAAATCTTGACCCATAGGCTATAATAGCAAGCAATGGAATATCCTGAGAAATTGCCGATAGCGCAAGAGGGTGGACAGTTCCCGATGAGGGATATTGATGATGCGCATCGTATCAGCATGGTTGATGCATGGTTCAACGAAATTGCACATTTCAATGCACCGCGTATGCTCAGTTATGCGCTGTATCAATCTCGTCCAACAAACACAGACAGCCAAATCATCTATCATAATCATATTGCAGCGCTCAAGCTGTGCGCCGAATGGGACGCCAATGCAAAGGTTGAAAACAAATACGCCGTTCTTGGTTTTGCAGTGGCACGCTCACTAGAAACAGCGACAAATTTATTACCGCGATGGACGACTGATATGACCGAAGAGATCATACAGATGCAGCGTGATCAACCCGATGCAATTGCGTTTGGACGTATCGCGATTAATGGTATGTACGCATCGTATCCGACGCTCTACAAACAATACGAACAATTGTACGTCCGCGTCACCGATTGTTTCGACATTACCGATGCTGCAGAAAAGGGCTATTTCCAGGCGGGCATGGCACTACCATATATGCTCACCGTGGCAGACCAGTTAAGGACCGTCGCGAGTGATAAAAAGATTAACGGCATCGTCATTGGCAGTCGGCAACAACTCGAATCGATGAAGTTCAGCGATATCTTCACATCTGAAAACTAATAGTAATGAAAAGTGCCCGGCGCAGACCGCCCCATTAAGGGGCAGTCTGGACGGGCACTGTCAGCGCTTGCGGGCGCCAACCGACCTGACGCCTTGTCTCGACACTGTCGAGAAAGGGTAAGACCAAAAACTGCAGGCGTTCTCGCAGTGTTGCACGGCGGAGTGGTGCGATCGTCAATTTGCGAATCTGGTACAATTCCAGATTTTTGAAACCTTTGTGATCATCCAATTGCAGCACAGCATCGTTATACTGATTGACCAGATACTGATTCACTGAATGCGGTTCGTGTGTCCGAGACTGACGACTGCCGAGCACCAGGTTGCGAAGTAGCTTTCCTGCCACGACAGGCCAACCGGGATTCGTACCCTGGTCAGCGGGTGATTTGGTATAGCCCATTGCACCGTTCACGGCGCGCTTTGGTAACACGACATTCACCGAGTATTTACCCGATGTCATCGTATAGACATATAACATGTCACACTCCTACGGGATGAACTGATCGTTTGAGAACATACAAAGCGACAGAATGTCGCCCACGCCATAACTATATAATTTGTCGCTAACGTACGCAACCGCCTGCATACGGTGCTATAATGGTCATGTACATCACTAATTAACACGTATCCAGAGTGCAGCGAGAGATCTAGCTCGACGACCTGCCGGCAACCTGTTTCAATCAGGTGCCCCTTCTAGCCCATATGGGAAGATAAGTTATCTATAACTCCTTTGTCTTGCCATCCGGGCGGAAAGATACAAAAGGAGTTTTTTATGCCCACATACAAAACAGCAGAATCCGTGTCACCAAAACACCCGGATAAAATTTGCGATCAAATCAGCGACGCATTACTCGACGCGCACCTCGCACAGGATCCCCACGCCCGCGTGGCGATTGATGTTGCCGGTGGACACGGAACAGTGTTTGTGACCGGTGAAGTCACATCCAATGCAACTGGTATTAACGTTGCTGAAATCGTTCGTCGTATCGCCGGCGATGATATTGAAGTTATTGAACACATATTCGCGCAAAGTCCGGAAATCGCCCAAGGCGTCGATACTGGCGGCGCAGGTGACCAGGGTATTATGGTTGGCTATGCAACCAATGAAACTGAGGAGTATCTACCACTTGAAGTTGTCTTGTCGCGACGACTCAATCAATACATCTACGAGAAATGGGAATTCGACGGTAAAACCCAAGTCACACTCCGCGACGGCGCAATTGTGTCCGCCGTCGCCAGTTTTCAACATGCGCCAAGTGCCGAACTGAAAGAGCGCGTCCTCGCATGGTTGGACTGCGAGCCGCTCGCAAAACCAATCAAAGACGTCGAGTTGCACGTCAACCCGGCAGGCGATTGGAAACAGGGCGGATTTGATGCCGATGCGGGATTGACTGGCCGCAAGCTAATTGTTGATAATTACGGACCTCGCGTACCAATTGGTGGCGGCGCATTCAGCGGCAAAGACCCGTCAAAAGTAGACCGGTCGGCGGCGTACGCAGCACGCAAAGTAGCGATAGACTATTTGAAAAAAGAAAACGCCAAAGAGGTGTTCGTGTACCTGGCCTATGCAATTGGTCACGATCAACCACTGGAAGCAACCGTGATTTTTAACGGTCGTGAAGAGAGAGTCACTGGATACGATTTGTCGCCAAAGGGAATAATTAATTTACTCGATTTGAAACGTCCCGTCTACGAACAAACAGCCAAGTGGGGTCATTTCGGTCACTCAGAATTCAGCTGGGAACAGTAACAAATAAAAAGCCCGCGCATATTTCAGCGCGGGCTGACGACGAATTGTCCGGACTTATGCCCAATTGGGTAGGGGAAGGTTCCGGGCAGCATACGCGCGGGTCACGATACGTTTGAGACGTCTGATCCTTTCGCCCAGCGGTTTGATGTCCTGTAGGTCTTGATGTGTTCGTTCTTCGAATTCCCACAACTCAGCCATAACCGGGTCGATGATAGCGTCGCAGCGTTTGCATTTTTCGGTCTCGACAAAAATCAACGCGTCGATGTAGACTTCCGGCCCATGTTTACCTATTTGGCAGCTGGCTGGAATGCGTTTTCTTGCCACTCATCCTCCATGTATCGATGATTCAGAAAAGTACTATCAATCAAATGACTATTACCTATAATGCGATAAATTGAAGAGAAAGTCAATGCGTGCACTATTGCTGAAATAATTCGATAGAACATGTCTTGTGCGGATACGTTTTTACTCTATAATAGTGCTTAAGCCTATCATAAAAGGGGAGGCAACTCATCAAACCAACGTCATTAACGCCGTTTTGGTATCGCCGCGTTTGCGAAGCAACCATTGCAATTGACGCCATTATCTTGGCGTTGTTTGCATGGACCAACGTCATCGGCATCAGTCGTCCCAGCACGTCATTTACTGTCAGTGCTATTGCTGCTGGTATTGGCCTCTGTAGCATGATTACTGCTGGTCTTACGTACGCCGTCTCCAAAGACCACCTACGTCGTCAAATGGCGCTCCTCGCGTATATTCTCTTGCTCCTCGCTATCGCCATGATTATTATCAACACCGGTCAGAACGATTCGCCATTCCTGATTCTATGGATGGCCGCCGCAATATTTAGTGGCATCTTTGGTCCATCGGTCACAGTCGCATTGTTCGTCGCATTGGTCGCTTATACAGGTTGGTGCGTATTTGATGGTCAATCATTTAATAGTTTAGTTCCAGGTACCATCCTTGCAGGGGTGCTGCCGTTGATTATTAGTTACGTATTGTGGCACGGCAAATCCACGAACGAAAAAACAAAAGATCGTGCCTTGCATGAACTTGTCAACGAATTGGACCAAGTATCCAGCAAGGCAGAAGTCGTGATTGGTGCCATCAGTGACGGCGTTATCGCAATCAACAGCCAGGGCCAAATAGAACTTATTAACCCCGCCGCACAGCAGATAGTCGGCTGGGGCAACCAAGACGCGTTGAATTTGGACTACAAATCAGTCCTACATCTCCTGACAAAAACAGGCGGAGAAGTCGAAAAAGCCGATGATCCAGTATTCCAAGTGTTGTCGACGAACAAACCACTCAAACGCAACGACCTACAACTGCAAACAAATTCCGGCAAAAAACTGACTATCGAAATCGTCGTGTCGCCAATCGGATATATCGGATCGGGTGCAATTATCGTGTTCCGTGACATCACCAAAGAACAGGCCGAAGAACGTGCGCAGGCCGAATTCATCAGTACTGCCAGTCATGAAATGCGCACGCCAGTCGCATCAATCGAAGGCTACCTAGGCCTCGTGCTCAACCCAGCCACGGCAACTATCGACAACAAAGCCCGCGATTTCGTGACCAAGGCGCACGAAGCAGCACAGCATCTTGGTCGACTTTTCCAAGATCTCCTGGATGTCACCAAAGCCGAAGATGGACGCCTATCGAATAATCCGAAGGTTATCGATGCCGTACAATTTACAAGTAATATCATCGACGCGCTCAAACCAAAAGCTGACCAAAAAGGCCTACGACTGTTCTTTAAACCCCTGATCGCAGATAGTGGTATGAAGACAATAGATCCGATATATTACGTTGACGTTGACGCTGACCATTTGCGCGAGGTGCTGTCGAATCTCCTTGAAAACGCCATCAAATACACCCCGGCAGGCGAGGTAGTGATCAATATCACTGGTGATGATGACAATGTCGTTATTAGCATTGCTGATAGTGGTATCGGTATCCCCGCTGAAGATATTCCTCACTTGTTCCAGAAATTCTATCGTATTGATAATTCCGACACGCGTGAAATTGGCGGTACTGGACTAGGGCTGTACCTTGTTCGACGATTAGTTGAAGCAATGGGCGGCCGCGTATGGGTTCAAAGTGAGTACAAAAAAGGGTCGATATTCTCAGTTGAGTTGCCGCGTATTTCACACGAAGAAGCAACTCGGATCATCGAAGCGGGTGTCAACGAGGGTGAGCGTCCGAACTTTTCGAGCATGATTACACCGACGCACAGTGCTATCGTTGTCGATCACCAAGCCGTTGCACTCGCAACCCCTATCATTCCCGAGACCAGGAACACGAGCACTGTAACAGCCGCACCGCAACCAGCATCTACACCTGCACCTGCGGCCGCACCGGCTCCAGCTGCTGTTCCAGCGACACCAGCACGAGCACCGAGCCCGATGACCGTGCCTGTCCCATCGCAACAGCCAAAAGTTGCCACGCCGACCCCGGCAGTAGCACCTGCACCAGCACAGGCTCCAGCAGCCGCAACGCCACCAGCGCCCGTCACTACACCGACTCCAGTAACAACACCTGTCGTCGCGGCAACGCCAGCGCCCGTCCGTGCCACCCCAGTCGCGACACCGCGACCTGTCGCTCCGGTAATACCACCACGACCAACTGCCGCGCCAGTCGCAGCTGCACCAGCTGCACCCGCAGTAGCAACACCGTCCGCACCTGGGCAAAATCAAAAAACATAAGGGGTATAGTCTTTTTGGCAAAGCTCTAGTAGAATGAAGGTATTATGGCAAAAATATTATTAGTAGAAGACGATAAAAGCTTGCGCGAAATCTACGGTGTCCGCCTATTGGCCGAGGGGTATGACATTGTTTCAGCAGGCGACGGTGAAGAAGCACTCGCCATGGCAATCAAAGAAAAACCAGAACTCATCATCAGCGACGTGATGATGCCAAAAATCAGTGGATTCGACATGTTGGATATCCTCCGCAGCACCACTGAAACACGTGACATCAAAGTCATCATGATGACCGCGCTATCAAGCGACGATCAACGTTCACGCGGTGAGCAACTTGGTGCTGATAGGTACCTCGTTAAATCACAGGTTGGTATCGAAGACGTCGTTCGAACTGTCCACGAAATCCTCGGTGACGGTAGTGTGGCAGCCGCTGCACCTGCACCCGCTCCAACAGCAGAGCCTGCAGCACCTGCAGCTGAGGTACCAGCGCCAACTCCAGAAGTTGCACCAGAAGTAACTCCTGTAGCTGCGCCAGCAGAAGAACCTGCATCAACAGTTGCATCCGGATCGGCACCTGGCAACGATAGCGCCGGCCCATTACCTCCGCAGCCAACAGAGGTACAGCCTCTCGAAAGCACATTACCTCAGCCAACCGCACCGTTCTCGTCACCTCGACCTGCCAACCTTGGTGAAGAAGTCCTGAATTCTACCGAAACATCTGACGCACTTGCCGGTCCAGACACTGCGCCTGTCGCTCCAGCTGAACCTGCTGCAGCTGTCGCTCCAGCAGAACCTACAGTTGTCGAACCGCTCACGACACCAGAAACACCAGCAAGTGATGATCCTGCTGTTGGTGGCCTCAACTTTGATGCAGTATCTCCTTCGGCACCAGTCGTTAATACCGAATCAGCGGTCAGCGAATCTACTGACGCAAGTGGCGACAAACCTGCCGAATCGACAACACCTCCTGCTGCCGTTTAACCGCCCGACAGAGGTTATGTGGTATCATACTCTACAATGAGTGATTCTTCGCATATGCGTCTCAACAAATATCTTGCCCTCAATAGCGGGCTATCACGCCGTCAGGCCGACGAGTTAATCGAACGTGGTTACGTCACTATTAATGGCGAGAAGGCTCAACTGGGTGCTCAGGTGCATCCTGGCGATACTGTTCAGGTTAAAGACAAAGACATTGCTCCGAATACTGCTTTTATCTATCTCGCTCTCCACAAACCCGTGGGGTATGTTTGCTCTCGCAAACAACAAGGTGAGAATCCGACAATCTACGAACTTGTTCCGTCGCACTACCACAGCCTCAAACCTGTTGGACGGCTCGACCGAGACAGTAGCGGGTTATTGCTACTGACCAACGATGGTGATTTTGCCCACCAGATGACACACCCCAGCCACTACAAAGTAAAGTGCTATGAGGTCACTATCGATAGGGGACTCGAACCGCTCCATCAGCAAATGATTAATGATTTCGGCGTCGATTTACCGGACGGCAAGAGTCAGCTGACGCTCGAACGTATGACTGATGATCGACAACAATGGGTGATTACGATGACCGAAGGTCGCAACCGTCAAATACGCCGTACATTTGCCGCATTAGGGTATACCGTAACAGCACTCCATCGAACAGATTTTGGACCATATCATATCGGTCATCTACCAGCGGGTGAGTATCAAGAAGTCACGCGTCTATAAAAAGGACGGGCAAAAGCAACGGTCACATAATGTAGCGGAATTGTACCGTTTTTCGTGACAGAATTCTGTAAAGTATTTCATATTTTTAGCGTATAATAACTCCAGCCAATAACATCCGTTGTTGGAGTAGGAGGTATAAGGTGGCCGCGCTACGCTGGCTGTTACGACTAGTCGTTGCGATTATCATCGCAACGTCTCTCATGGCGCCAGCGACACATACGTTGGCCCCTTCATCAACATCTTTCAATCCGGGACCCCCACCGCCACCACCGGCGCCGAATATGACATCCGCACCGCCGCCCGCACCAATACAAGAGGGTGTATTGACACGGGATACAGGTATGGATACATCGGTGTGCCCGCGGTTTATTGTCTGTGGTACCGATCTAGGCATTCCGTTTCTGCTGCCGAATGGTAGTGTCGGATACCTGTTTGGCGATACATTCGCCGTAGCCGGACCGAACATCCCAAATCTGCGCCCCGGTACAGATCATTGGCGATCACCGGTCATGTTGCGGTCGAATGTCATGCCAGTTGTCGGCACGCCGATTGCATTCGACAGTGCAGCAGCTCTCGACGGCGAAGGTATGGCGCCAGAATTCATGTTCAACGCGCATCGCGATGGCTATGAGATCTCGGTGCTACCGAATGACGGCGTCAGTCTCCCGAACGGTGACATCGTTGTATCGTTCATGAGTATCGGCGAAGGCATGACCAAAGACAATCCGCATTGGCGTACGAACTTTGCCAGTCTGGCGATTAGTCATGACGGCAATACGTTTGAACGCATTCCGGTGCAGCCTGGTGCGGCTATATGGGCAAACGACCAGGACAACAGTGACCCATTCCAAATGTGGTCAATGCAACTGGACGGTGATTACGTGTACATCATCACCGTACGTTCTGGTCGACAAAGTGGTCCAATGATGATGCTGCGCGTCCCATGGGACCGTATGCTCGACAAGAGCGCCTATGTCTGCTGGAACGGCACTGATTGGGGTGGCGACTGTCAACCAATTCTGCCTGACAGCAAATACGGTGAACCGTCGCTGCGCAAGTTGTCCGATGGTACTTGGGTGATGTCCTATGTGGACTTTACGTACACGCATATCGCAACGCGTACGGCGCCTGGTCCAGAAGGTCCATGGAGCGAACCAAAAGTGCAGTACACCTGGAAACAGTTGAATGCACTCTATGGTGGGTTCGTCCATCCGTATTCGACGACAGACAACCTGATTATGATGGTTTCCACCTGGCAGGCCAAGATCCACGATCCGGACACAGAAGATGACGATGAGTTAATTCGCTATGACGTGAACCATTTGGTAGGCACGTCCTAGTACCTCATCATGGCCCTGGGTGAAGATTATTCTTCGCCCAGGGCCTTTTCATTGCAATATATTTAGAATAAAAAATTTAGGACTTGTCAATAGTCGTTACCTCTGTTATAATGGTCAGGTTATGGCATCACAGCTACCAACAGTTGCAATCATCGGTCAAGCGAACGTCGGCAAGAGTTCGCTGTTTAACCGTATGGTTCGTGCGCAGCAGGCAATCGTTGCTCGCGAAGCGGGTACAACCCGTGACAACGTGTTAGGGCGAGTCGAATATAAATATCATCAATTCTGGTTGGTCGACACCGCTGGTCTCAAAGACGCAGCCGATGAATTCGAAGCAACCATCCAGGAACAAATCACCGAAGCAGCCGACACTGCCGACGTTATCCTTGTCGTTGTTGACAGCACGCAATTCGCGAGCGACCAGGACCGTTTCGTCGCAAAAAAGGCACTCAAAAGCCAAAAACCCGTCATTCTCGTCACTAACAAAGCCGACCTCAAAGGCGCACTGCATGACGACGAATTCAAACGTCTGGGCATCAAGACAATCGTCCGAACTAGCGCCGAGCACAACAGCGGTATCACTGACGTCCTGGATCAGGTTATTACTCATATTCCTGCACGAGCAGAAGAGAAGCCAGATGATGTCCTCCGCGTTGCATTGATTGGCCGTCCAAATGTTGGCAAATCATATCTGTTCAACACGCTCGCCGGCAAGCAGCAAGCACTCGTTGCCAACATCGCTGGTACGACACGTGACGTGAATCGTATTGCCGTCAAATTCAAGGGTAGGGATATCGAGCTCCTCGACACTGCCGGTATGCGAAAGCCAGGCAAACAAGAAGTTGGCATCGAAAAATTCAGCGTCCTGCGTACACTCCAGGCGATCGAACAGGCCGATGTCTGTTTCCTCCTGATGGACGCAAACGAACTGAATACACAATTAGACCAACGACTTGCCGGCATCATCGACGAAGCGGGCAAAGGTATGATTATCGTTGTCAGCAAATGGGACAGCGTCGAAGGCAAAGACGCCTTTACGCGTGACGAAATCGCACCGCAAATTGCTCGGTCATTCAAATTCACGCCATGGGCGCCGCTGATCTTTACTTCATCAGTCACGGGCCAGAATGTCACAAAACTATTCGACCTTGCGCTCGACGTTGACGCGCACCGCAAACAAGAAACCAAGACTCGCGTACTGAACGATCTGTTGCAGCGTGCCGTTGCGGCACATCCACCAGCTGGGCTGAAAAACACCCATCCAAAACTGCGCTACATCGTCCAGACCGACACCAATCCACCATGGTTCGTTATCCACGGTAGCAACCTTAAATTTGTTCACTGGTCATACAAACGCTATTTTGAAAAACTCCTCCGCGAGACATACAACTACGCTGGCACCCCAATCAAATTCAGCTTTATTGATGAAAAGCAGGTCAAAAATAACAAACAGCGTATCGCAGAAGGCAAAGATCCTATCACTAAAAATAAAAAAGCAGATAAATAAAGATTCCGTCGATGTGACGGAATCTTTATTTAAGATGTCCATAATGTCCATAATGAATTACTATATCTGTAATCGGACCAAGTGTCCTACTGAACAACAATAGAATTAGTTGATGGCGGCGTTGATGTATATGGAGCAGGTGATGACGGTATGGCGATCGAATCAGTTGCTGCTTGTGATGAGGCAGAGTCTGCCGATGACTCTTTCGCTATAAAATTCTTCCAGAAAAGCCAACCTACAGCAATTATCACTACAACAACAGCAATGATACTAAAGATTCCCGCTAAACCAAACCCGTTCTGATCTTTATGCATACCCATCCTATACAGTTCCTTTCTCTTAGTATTCATAAATCCATACAGCTCCAGGGCCGCCTTGGCATACGGGCCACGTACCTCTAGGTGTGTCACGCCCACCGCCAGAACCTCCGGCTCCAACACCTGCAGCGCACATATAAGTAGAACATGATGATCCGCCGGCACCAGCACTATATGTCTGAGTTGTGCCTCCATTCTGACCCGCTAGTGTAATCGATTGTGGGCTTGGAGTCATTCCAGATGGAATACATGAACAAGTCCTGCCATGTGCACAGCTAATGATACTGCCTCCTCCCGCACCGCCTGCAGATGAGACAAGAGTCTGCCCACCTCTACTCACACTGGTAGCACCTCCATTGCTTCCAGAGACACCGTTTTCAATAGCACCGCCAGAAAGCCCACCGGCACCGCCAATGCAGTAGTTCAATACAGACGCACCGCCACTAGAGGTTCGAACGCTATTCAGACCGCTAGCATTACCGCCAGCGCCCATCACCCAACGAGTTAGAGCAGAAATACTACCGCGATTCGCACCGCCACCGCCACCACCTATAGTTACAATATCTATGTACTGCACACCATTGCCAAGAGTATGAGATCCGCACTGGTTAGAAGTACCAATTGTATTAACATACTGAGTAAGTCTTGGTGTTGCCCTTGTCGTAAACGTTATATCATTGCCATATACGACACTTGATCCGGTAGCTGCTGCCCTACAATGGTACGTTGTTCCAGGCGAAGTAGTAACTGTTGCACTGAACGCACCAGTACTCGTTCTAGTGTTGCTGCTTGTATTCGTACCATAACTGGTAGTCGTACCACACTGGAAAAAGACACCGACACTCGCAGATGTACCGAGAGAAGTAAGGTTACCGTTCAAGGTGACTCTGTTTGTGGCAATATTAGTTGCGGCATTCGTAGTGACGGTTGGAGCAACCGGAGGCACCGCCTGCGCAGGTGTCGTAAACATCACCTCATTGCCATATCCAGTACCAACCCCAGTAGCTACCGCTCGACAATAGTACCCGGTACTCGGCGATGCAGCAACCGTCGCACTAAATGTACCTGTAGACACTTTGGTCTGAGGACTAATATTTTGAATCGTATAGTTACCTGCTGCAGTACCGCATTGAAAAGATACAGAGACACTTGCAGCACCGCCCAGGTTAGTAAGATTACCGTTCAGAGTAACACTATTTGCAGCAATATTCGTAGCGGCATTGGTAGTAATCGATGGTGAGGTGACAGCAGGAGTGGGTGTTGGTGTAGGCGTTGGCGTTGGTGTAGGTACGGGAGTAGGCGTTGGTGATGGATTACCTGGTGTATATGTAAACTTCGTATCACCCTTTAACACGCAAGCAGTGACATTACCTGGTATGTTCAGACTATTTGCAAATGAAGTAAGTGTATTATCAGAAGTTATCGCGCTAAAATCGTTGGGGCAGCTCGAACCGTTAAAGAAATCTATGTATTTCACTGTTACTGTAGCAACCGAACCAACGGTCGTTTGATATGCGTATGCAAGCGGTCCGACAATATTACTACTGACAGGAGGGGCTGTATTAACCGGTTGCTTACTAACTTTTTTCACAGCATCAAGCAAAGAAGCATCGGCCTGATAGCTCTGTCCAGTCAAATTACCACATTTGCCACCAGAAGTAGTAAAGTCACCCAGACAAACAGTAATTGCACCACTAGTACCATCGGATGTCGGCAAAACAGGGTAGATTCCGTAGCGACTTTTGTA
>JAUPWL010000054.1 GCA_030916565.1 Patescibacteria group bacterium
AATCAGTTGAATCACTTTGTGAGAATTGCGCTTCGTAACTAACAGCATCTGCAACATCATTCCATTGGAAGTAGAAGTCGTTAACATTCTGGATTGCATTGTTGAATGGAGTCAGGTGTACCGGAACTCCAGGCGCAGTATTGTCGTAAGTGACATTATAAGTATCACTGCAGGCAGACTTATTACCGGCTGCATCTACAGCTGCAACGCAGAAGAAGAATGTGCCTTCATGTTCAAAATTAGTCCAGATTGAACTGCCCGTGAAATACACAGGTTTGTTCGTTGTCCATGCGTTATCGTGACCGTTAAAGTATCCAGGGATATCTGTCCAAAACTCGTAAACGTAGCCCTGGACATCGCTAGGCGTAACATCCTGCCAACTCAATGTACCGGTCTTTGAGTTAGTGAAATTACCGCTCGCAACATGACCGTTCAAGCCAGTCCAACTAAGATCGTGTGGAACGCCAGGTGCTGTATGATCAACGGTAAAATTAAACGCAGATGTCGCTGATATATTACCTGCTTTGTCGGCAGCATTGTATCGCACATAGTACTGACCATCAGCAAGTGTTGAGAGATTAACAGTTAGTGGATTTAAACTTGTTGATGAATTGCTTTTGAAAAGATTGTAAGTACCAGACACGTTATCGTATTTGTAGATATTTCCAGTTACCCTATCAACACCAGAACCATTAGTATCGGTTGCAGTGATAGTCAAGCTTGATGGATTATATGAATTTTCATTCGATACGGTCACTAATGGTCGAGTATTATCGACATAAAATGTTCGTAATTGACTACCCCATACGTTATCACCGTCAAGGAATTGAGCCGAAAGAACGTATTTACCGTCTGACAACTTAGTCGTGTCGATAGGACTACATGTAACGTTTTGTGAACTACCCAGAAGATAGGCTCCAGGTGCTGAGTAGCAATCGTTCTTTACAAGATTTGATAGTTCAGATTCAAATGCATTCTTCCAAAGACGAATATAGTAACTTCCCATTCCGTAATCATCTGATGCTACTACGTGAGGGTTCACGGTTCCTCGAACGTAACTGTTTTCTGCTGGTGTTGGACTGGTGAAGTTAACGGTTGGAGCAGTATTAGGCTGTTGCAGACCTAATGCAAAGTTACGCCACTGTGCCGAATAATTATCACTGTTGTTGCCTGTGGCACTATTGAAGTTATTAAATATAACTCCATCAATGTTGCCATAAACATCTGAACCGTCTGCAGCAGTGAGCGAGTAAACAAGATTATCATTTACGTAATAATCGTATTTATTAGTAATGCTATTGAAAACTAGCTCTAGTTTATTCCAAGCGCCGGTTGTTGCGGCGACACCCGTCAAATTTGTCCAGCCACCGTTCATGGTGTCAAACACGCGCCAGCCCGAGAAAGAATCACTACCAATTGTCGTATATTCTATGATTGGCCATGCCGTGCCTGGCGTTGTACTGCTGTGTGTAATTCCCCACATACCAACGCGGACCGGTTTACCTGACCAGCTTGGGTCAACAAATAACTCAGATTCGATTGCACGCTGTGACGATCCAAAAGTAGTTTGCACACCTTCCGTTCGATAAAAACCACTCGTTGAACTTGCGTTTGTGTTATCAACATTTAGAGTCAGAGTGTTCGTACCGGCTACATAACCACCCGACGGTGCTGTACGATCGGTCGCCCATGACACACTGTTGAGGGGTGTGGATGTATAACTAATATGGGGTGCCGCATGGGCTACCTGAGGCACGATAAACGGCACACTCGCCGATACGCTACTCAGCACAAGGCAGAATGCCAATGTTGCATTAATAATTCGCTGACTAAATTTTTTCGTCACAATTTTCATAGACACTCCCAAAGTTAGATCTCGCGACCACCATCGCTAAAGTAACTTTAAATTAACTCACAACTTATTGCCGTGATTATATCACAAAACTCTAATATTGACAATTTTTAGTTAAACTGTGTTCGTAGTCGATTACTGACGTTTCGATTCAATTTCATGTATGCGTCCGTGGCCCAGGCCATAGTAGTGCGCGATTTCATGCCATAGCGTGCGTTTAATTTGTTCGAATAACTCTTCCTCATTCCGAACGACACGCAATATCGAGTGTTTAAACAGTGTAATTTTATCCGGCAACACGAATGTGTATCCATTGCCCCGCTGCGTCAGTGGTATACCTTCGTACAAACCTAAAAGTACCGCATTCTCACGGAGCTTCATCTTTACCTTTTGCTCTTCGGTCGGCTCATCAGCCATCACGATTGCGACATTATTCAGACCCTCAATATACTCTTGTGGCAGTTCGTCCATCGCCTTTGTAATGAGCGCGTCGAATTGTTCATCAGTCAGGCTATACATATTATTACTATATTATATATAGCGATTAGTCGTTAGCAAAATCAAACCAATCTGGATCTTTTTCAATGTCTTTGACGATTTTATTCCACTGTTCTGCCAAATCATCAGCCGACAAATCATCCAGCGTAAATGCGTCTGGTTCTCGTTGCTCGGCGGCGATTTCATCACCCAGTCCGTTGGCGAGCGGATCGTGCTTTTCAAAACTGATATTGCGGTGGAATAAACTCATATTTGTTTCTTATCTTTATGTATATACATTAGCATAAGTTTTATCAAAAGTCAATATGATACACTGAGCATATGTTAGGTTTTAATCACGTTCTCGCAGGGTCTATCACCGCACTCCTGGTCCCCGCTCCACTTGTACCCTTCGTTGCCGTTGCATCACACTTCATTCTCGATCTTTCGCCACACTTTGGCTTTCCCGAGGATGCAAACCCATACGCAAAACCGTATCGCTACGTGTTGATACTTGATGGTGTATTGTGCGTTCTTGCGCTTGCTTTAGGGCTCGTCATCTTCCCAGAAAAATGGTTCATCATCGGCGTCGGAGGTTTCTTCGGTATACTGCCCGATTTGCTCTGGCCATTGCACCACCGCATTAACAAAACGCTCGACAAATTTCTCGATTGGGCCAACTGGATTCAATGGGGTGAACGAACCTACGGATGGATATTCGACGCCTTCTACGGCATGCTCATGGTGATTTTCCTCACCCAGTTCAAATTCTAATTCGATTTTTCAAGTGATAGGTTGACTGCTGTGCCTTCAACTTTCACTTCCGTACGATAGTCGTATGTATTGGCATCTACGCTATTCGCAAGCGTCTCATTCGCAATCGTTGTTTCGTGCTCGACGATAGCTTTTTGGAGTTCATCGTCGTCAGTCGAAAGACTGAGGTTAATCCTATCATCAACATTCAGTCCTGCATCCTTACGTGCTGCCTGTACGTGACGGACTACTTCTCTTGCCAAGCCCTCTCTGCGTAGTTCTGGTGTTATCGCAAAATCAAGCGCCAGTTCAGATCTCTGAATAACTTTTTTAACATTCAGCTCATCCGTCAAAATATCCTCAAAGTTCACGAATTCGCCCAAGGTTGGAACAGTCACACTCGCAAGTGGCTGACGAATCTTTACGCGTTCTTTTGCGCGCAAACTAAGAGCCTGGTTTACATACTCACGAACTGTCTCCATATCCTTAACAACAAGTTCATTCACATGCCCTACTGCCGGCCAATCCAACAAATGAACACTCTCACCTCCGGTAAGTTTTTGGTAGAGTTCTTCTGCCAAAAACGGTGTAAACGGCGCAAGAATCATGCTGAGCTGCACTAATACATAATGGAGTGTTTGATATGCGTTATTCTTATCACCATCATCTTCACTCTTCCAGAAGCGGCGGCGGCTGCGACGGACATACCAGTTACTCGCATCCTCGATAAACGGAAGTATTGGTTTCAGCGCATTCGGCAAATCATATGCATCCATGTGCTTTTCCACCTCTGTGTTCAATTGATGTACGCGACTGACAATCCATTGATCCAGAGGATTTGTCAGATGGTCACTTGGATCTTTTGCTTCACCGTCAAACTCCCAACCGTCGACTTCTGCATACATCGTAAAGAAATCATACATGTTCCAGATCATGCTGAGTTTGCGGGCAACATCACCGACATCTTTATCAAGCAGTGAAAAGTCTTCACCATTGAGGACTGGCGATCCGAGTAGCAAGAACCGTAGGCTATCGGCCGAATACTGGTCCATGAGTTCGTTTGGATCGGTAAAGTTACCGTAGCTTTTACTCATCTTGCGCCCATCATTACCGGCGAGTGTCCCCGTTGTGATGACATTTTTAAATGCATTACGACCAAATAGCCCAACATTCACTGCGTGCACATAATAGAACCATGCGCGGACCTGTCCGACATATTCAACGATAAAATCACCAGGAAAATGCTGTTCAAATTTTTCTTTATTTTCAAACGGATAATGGAACTGAGCGAACGGCATACTGCCACTCTCGAACCAACAGTCGATGACTTTGTCGATGCGCTTGTAGTGCACGCCATCAATATCAAATTCAATGTCATCCACCCATGGACGATGGTAATCTTCCAGTTCAACACCGCTAAGCTCCTTGAGCTCGGCATAGCTACCATATTCTTTAATATGCTCCTTACCGTCAGCATCAATGCCCTTCCTTATCGGCTTAGCCGTCGCCCAGTATCGGTCACGTGACAAATTCCTATCTGGAGCCGTTTCAATTGTTTTTTCAAA
>JAUPWL010000016.1 GCA_030916565.1 Patescibacteria group bacterium
TCATCAATAATCATACTGCCATTCAGACCTCGCAATATATTCATACGTCCTGGGATTGGACGAATCGCTTCGATCCCCCGCTTGACCTCATCAGGTGTGAGGCTAAATTTCAATCCAACCGCCGCTGCCGCAATCGCTGGTCGCAGATTATGTTCGCCGACCACGTGGATTGTCGTATCCAAAGGTTCCTGCAGTTCTAGACCAACGAGTGCACCGGTATGACCGCCCTCGACGGTATAGTTCAAAGGTTCGAAATGATATTCGGCGGGTGTGCTAGTGCCATAGGTATCTATATTGGCGTTCGTCAAAAATTCGGCGTACTTTCCGTCAATATCATCGCGGTTAATCAGCGCAAATTGGCTAAAGTTCGCAGCAGCTAATTCTTCGCGGGCAACGGCATCAATCGTTTTGAAAAATTCCATATGTTCTGGCGTCACTGCTGTAACAACCGCCATATATGGTTTGAGATACCTACCAAATGCCGCAATGTCGCCCGGACGATCGGCACCAAGTTCCTGTACAATCACGTCGACATCTGACGGCTGCAAAATTCGAGCATGTGCCTCGCGTAGCACTCTGCGCCATGCTGAAAAACTACGAACATTGTCAGGATATTGCAGACCCAGGATTGCAACGGGGACGCTCATAGGCGTATTGTGATTTCCCTCGTGCAGACGGACGCGATATTTTTGCGACAGCATTGTTGCAATTGCCGTTTTGGTACTCGTCTTGCCTACGCTACCGGTAACAACAACTAATTTAATGTCCTGATGTGTATTCAAATACGCAGTAACAGCTTCTTCGAGCTTTCTCTGGACGCGTTCTTTGTACTTTCGTCGAATGCCGTTAAACATTAGAGATATTATAGCATTCGTAGAGAAGTTATTGATTGTAATAACTAACATCTTTTCTTTGTAGTGCCAAAGAAACAAAGCACCTCCTTTTGTGACCAAAAGAAGGAAAAGTCCCGGGGCGGCTTCGAATCGCCGTGACGTCTGTTGTCTGTTGAACGGTCGCTGCGGAACTCCCGTTGGTCGGTCATTTTTGATTTTTGTAGTTATTTAAAAACAGCAGGTCCTCGCGAATTATTCCGTTCGCCAGCCATCATCCATCTCGGGATTCTGCAGAGGCCCCAGACCCCGCGAGCTGCAGTGTGACATCTGCAGGCACCAGAAAAAATAATGACTGATATCCTGGAGCGTCGAGGACTGTTTGAGCCCTGACGGACGAGTCAGGCGCGAGTTTCGCAGACGCCCAAGATACCTGTTCGAAGTTTTTTACCGCGTGGCGAAGCCGTCACGAGGTTTTTTGCTTCTTTTTAGCGGCCTAAAAAAGAAGGCGTTTGGTACTTCGCAAAAAGTACAAATGTTATTTTGATTAGCAAATCAAAAACCATGACGCTTGCGGTTATGTGCATTTTGCTCCATAATAGTTCCTAGTGCTGGTGCGCAAATGGGGCAACCCGTTTTGCGCGGACATGAAAACAAACATCCACCACAAATCTAGGTGCCCCGGGTGGGCGCGCAACAGCAATAAACAAAGCCTGCAATTTGCAGGTTTTGTTTTATATAACAGAGGCCTATCATACTATTCTGAGATATTGCAGAAAAAACCGTTGTGTTTTTATAAACGTGGGAGTATACATATAAGCACAAGGCAAATGTATGGAGGGAAAATGAGTTCTAACGTAAAAGAGTATGTGGATGGTCACCATTGGGGACTATTCGTATTGCAAGGCCTCGTAACAGTTTTGTTCGGAGTCGTTGCGTTGTTCTTACCTGGGTTGACACTAGCCAACCTCGTAACACTATTTGCTGTCTACGTTACCGTAGTCGGCGTCGTCGAACTGGTACACGGATTGCGTGACCTCGGCAAAAGCGGCTCCTGGTGGTTCTCGCTTCTTGTCGGTGTTGTCATGCTACTCGTCGGCGTATCACTTGTTCGTAATCCAGTAACAAGCATGGATTCGTTCTTCGTTCTCGTTGGAACAGTCGTGCTTGCCCGTGGTGTCGCGGATCTATTCGTCTCAGCTTTCTACAGCACAAAGAGCGATAGCCGTTTGCTATGGGTTATCTCGGGCGTAGTCGGCGTCGTCGCCGGTATCATGCTCTGGCGTCATCCAGAAGCTTGGTTCCTCGTAGACGCTGTCGGTCTACTTGGCCTTTACGCATTGGTCGTAGGGTCAGTCGGTTTGGCATATGCCAGCCGTATGCATGACTAGTACAGGATTGTCGTAGATCCAATTCAATCGATCGATTGACTAATCAAACTAAAATGGACACCTGTCGTTGCCTTGGCGACAGGTGTTTTTGTTGATACAATATTTCGAGTCAAAGCCTATGCTATCCTCGGATGTTCGCTTGAGTGCAATGCCGGGGCGACAGCGAAGCGCGCACCAAACCGTATAGAAGACAAATACGGTGCGGGAGCACTGGAGATGGCAACCTGGCAGTGTGCCAAGAGCCACCAGTGCAAGCAGCTGCGCTGCTTGGTAGGGTGGCGGCGAACATCCGAGGGGATATAGCTCAGTTGATTAGAGTGCTTCCATGGCATGGAAGAAGTCGAGGGTTTAAGTCCCTCTATCTCCACCAGAATTTATTTATATATATGTGCCGACGTGGTACCATCACAATATGAAAGTTACCGCTCCAACACCACAAATCTATGAGACCCTGGGATGGGTCGGCGTCGTGTTTGTTCTTGGCAGCTATTGTCTCCTCGCCACCGGGATGATCGATGGCAACTCATGGGTGTACCATGTGCTCGTATTGATCGGATCGGTATTCATTGCAGTCATCTCGTACATCCGTCGCGTGTTCCAGCCAATGGTTCTTAATGTCTGTTTTTCAGTCCTTGCGCTCGTCGCACTGATCCGCATCCTATTTCTCTAGTGCTAGCTTTATTATTTTAAGTATGCTTTAATAATAAGTGTTCAGAAGCATGCGCATAGAATACGTGTTCCTCTTTGGATACAACAGTACATATAAGCAGCAGTTGGTCGATCTGACGCAAGTTATAACCAGAGAGAAGTACATATTTCAATGGCATCACAAAATCTATTTATCGGTAGCTTGGCTTACGCTACTAACGACGATGGTCTGAAAGCTCATTTTGAGCAAATCGGTCCTGTCGCTAGCGCGCGTGTAGTCACTGACCGTGAAACCGGCCGATCAAAGGGCTTTGGTTTTGTTGAATTCGAAAACGAATCAGACAACCAAAAAGCAGTTGATCAGCTTAACGGCAAGGACCTAGATGGCCGACCAATCAACGTCAGCCTCGCACGTCCAAAAGAAGATCGTCCCCGCAACAACGGTGGCGGTGATTCTTTCCGCCAACGCAGCTGGTAATCCAATGCGATAAAATAGCCCCGCTCGCGGGGCTATTTTAGTTAGCAGACATTCCCGCCATTCTCTATAAATCAATTGACAAATTTCTACGAATAATGACATAATACGGGCATCCTGTCGGTGGGCGTACATAGAAGTACGTCCTTTTTTGTAAGGAGTACCTTAGTGGTATATCGTAATCCAGTGCACCCGACTGCACTGATTATTGGTTCCGGGTTTTCCGGACTAGGCGCGGCGATCGCGTTCCAAAAAGAGAAGATTGACTATCTGATCCTCGAAAAGAAGAATGACGTTGGTGGTACGTGGCGTGACAACACCTATCCGGGTTGTGCGTGCGACATCCCCAGTCATCTGTATTCGTACAGTTTCGAGCAGAAATCAGACTGGAGCAAGCTGTGGCCTCCACAGGCTGAAATCCAGCAATATCTGCAGGACGTCGCCAAAAAGTATCGTTTACATCAAAAGATTAGGTACGGTCAAGAGGTCGAAGAGGCCCGATGGGATGACCAGACGCTACAGTGGCGTGTTCGCACCAAGAACGGTCAGGAGTACGTCAGCCAGTACTTGATTTCAGGAGCGGGTGCACTGCATATCCCGTCCATCCCCGATTTCAAGGGCCTCGGTGATTTCCAGGGCGCCAAATTCCATTCTGCCGAGTGGAATCATGACGTTGACCTCACCGGCAAACGAGTGGCAGTTATCGGAACGGGCGCGAGTGCGATCCAGATTGTTCCGGCTATTGTCGACAAGGTTGCAGAGCTGAAACTGTTCCAGCGCACGCCCGCCTGGGTGATGCCTTGGTCTAACTGGAATGTTCCGTCGTCTGTCCAATGGTCATTCGCTCACGTACCGGGTCTGCAGTATACATTCCGCGAACTGCTGTTCTGGGGACACGAATTGTTCATCGGCTACCCGATGACCAAACACCCTGACCTCCTCAAGGTTGCCGAGCGTCTTGGTCGTTGGAATATCCGACGTTCAATCGATGATCCCGAGTTGCGACGCAAACTGACGCCAAAGTACTCTGTCGGATGCAAGCGCATCCTCAAGGGAGGCAAAAAGCCAGGTGCCAATTATTATGGCGCTCTAGCATTGCCCAAGAGTGATGTCGTCGTCGAGAATATCGACCGATTCACGGAGAATGGCATCATCACAAGTGATGGCGTTTTCCACGAAGTCGATGTCGTCGTGTTCGCCACCGGTTTCCATGTCACAGACAGCTATCGCTACGTCAAGATCTTTGGCCAAAATCACGAAGATCTTGGGGCACGATTTGACGCACAAGGCGTGGCAGCACACCGCGGCGTTATGTTCGCAGACGTTCCCAACCTGTTCATGTTGATGGGCCCCAACAGTGGTCTCGGACACAACAGCATGGTAACGATGATCGAATCGCAGATCAAATTCGTCGTGAAGGCGATCAAGGCGGTCGACCAACGAGGCGAACGAGCATTGTTCCCGACATGGGGTGCGCAAAACGCGTACAACGACGAAGTGCAGGAAAAACTTGGTCACACCGTGTGGAGCACCGGCGGCTGTAGCAGCTGGTACTACGACGAGCGTGGCAAGAATCCGGTACTTTGGAGTGGAACCGTCTGGCGATACGTCCAGGCTATGCGCAAACTGCGTTTGAACGAATTCATTTTGTTCGGACAAAGTTCCAAAGAGCGCTGATCACAATACCATTTACCCACCCTCAACAGGATAGCCCAGGTCATTGACCTGGGCTATTTCATTGGCATTATTTGTGAAATATCGGCAGCGGTGAATGCACCCAGTCCAATTCCCAGTTCAACACGTCGGCGATGATGCCGTACGCATTCAATACCCAAAGTGTACCAACAACAACCGCAGCCGTTGTTAACCATAGTGTTGCTTTGAAATATGGGCTTTGGTGTGCCACCCAGTGAGTCCAGGCGTCGTAATGATGCTTTGCATAGCCCAGTAAACGTTTTGCCCAGACGTATTCTGTCGTCAATATGCCGAGTCCAGCAAATACCGTCAACCAGCCAGGACCTGGATAAGGGATCATGATAATTCCGGCAACCAATACAATCGTGCCGATGACAGTGACGAATGTTTTTCGTATTCGACGTCGCATTTTATTAGTATAACCGATATGCGCCGTCATAGCAGCATATCGGCCATCACGATATAATAAGGCTATGTCTGGCTATTCTCATCGATCACTTCGTGACAAACTCGGCATCCATGCAGGCATGCGCCTGTACTTTGAACGTCTTCCCTCAGATGTTCATACGGCAATCGGCGATCTCGACGATGACACAACCGTCGTCCATGACCCACAACTGGCGAACTATTTCCATTATTTTATTACGACGCGGGCACAGTTAACGACTGTCGCAGAATCATTACAGCATCTCAAAGCACCTGGACAAATTGTCTGGATTTCATGGCCCAAAAAAGCATCAAAAGTCACCGCTGATGTAACCGAACAAGATTTGCGCGACGCGCTCCTGCCTATAGGATTGGTCGACACCAAAGTCTGCGCCGTATCAGATACCTTTTCTGGTCTCAAATTCGTCTGGCGCAAAAAGTAATTACGATTCAAGCAATTGCAAGAATGCTTGTTCATCAATGATCTTCGTACCGTACGCTTCAGCTTTTTTCAGCTTGCTGGCACCGACTTTGCCACCCGCGACCAGGTAGGTCGTATCTTTGGCGACATTCGTCTGGAATGTACCGCCCAGCGCGCGAATCTTATCCGCCGCGTCATCGCGACCCATTGATTCTAGCGTACCGGTCACGACAAAGTTCTGGCCGACGAGCTTGCCGGTTTTTTGTTCGTAGTGTGGATGTACACCTAACTCGTCAAATTTCTGCAATAACCTTTCGTTATCTTCGTCAGCAAACCATGCCAGTATCGATTCAGCAACAACCTTGCCGACACCGTCGACTTGTTCCAGTTCTTCGATCGTCGTATTCTGCAATGCATCAATCGAATGATATTTGTTGGCCAGATCAATTGCCGTTTGTGCGCCAACATGACGAATACCTAGTCCTAGGATGAATTTTTCTAATGGCGGATTCTTTTTATCCTGAATGGCGTCAATCAGTTTATTCGCAGATATCTCGGCGAACCGATCCAGTTGCAATAAATCATCAACAGTCAGCGTATAGATGTCGGCGACATCACGGACCAATCCAGCATCGACCAGTGCAACGACATTCTTTTCGCCCAGCGTATCAATATCTAGTGCACCCTTGGAGGCATAATATTCAACCGATCGTTTGAGAATCAGATCACCGCTCGTGCCTTTGACGCGATAGACGACGTCTTTGCCCTGTCGTTCAAATTCTAGTTCTGGATATTGTTCAGCGAGTGCTTTTTCATAATCAAACTTTTCTGATGTTTTCGGGCGAAGTTCGGTGACGACGCTTTCGACCTGTGGAATGATATCGCCTGCCTTGAAGATAACGACCGTATCACCCAATCGAACATCGAGACGTGCAATCTCGTCGGCGTTATGCAGACTGGCATGTCGCACGGTCGTGCCAGCAACAACCACTGGATCAAACACGGCAACAGGTGTCGCCGCACCAGTGCGGCCAATACTAATCACAATGTCTTTGACCACTGTCGTTGCTTGTTCGGCGGCGTATTTGAATGCCACTGCACCACGCGGTTGTTTACCGACAACACCGAGTTCACGGTACTGTGCGCGGTTGTTTACTTTGATCACCAGCCCATCTGTATTGAATGGTAAATCATGACGAATCTGACCGATATGGTCAACGAATTTCATCACATCGTCCAAACTACTAAACACACTTGCTTCGCGATTACGTGTTATACCGAGTGCACTCAATGCTTCGTACGCATACATATTTGTCGGTATTTCATCGGCATCATCACGGAACAAATCATACGCACGGAAATGTAATGGACGTGCCGCAACCAGTTTTGGATCCAGCTGGCGAATCGTTCCTGCGGCTAGGTTACGAGGGTTGGCAAATTCCGGTTCGCCGTCTGCTCGCCGCTGCTCGTTCAGTGCATCAAAATCTTTTTTCAGCATGACGATTTCGCCACGGATTTCGGTGCGTCTCTGCAGGAAATGTTCATAGCCTTTTTCGGCACGGAGTCGTAATGGCACATTGGCAATGGTGCGAACATTGTTGGTTACGTCTTCGCCGACGTAACTATCGCCACGCGTAATCGCCTGGACGAACACGCCATCTTCATAAATCAACGCGCAGGCCAGTCCGTCCATTTTGACGTCAGCAAAAAATTCACGTTTGTGACCAGGCAGTAGTTTGTCCATGCGGACAACCCAGGCGCGCACTTCTTCGGGATCAAATACGTCGTTCAGACTCAACATGCGCGTGCGATGTTCAACCTTTGCGAACCCGCCCTTCAATTCGTTACCGACACGCTGCGTCGGACTATCCGATGTCACCAATTCTGGGTGTTCAGATTCGATTTTTTTTAACTCGCCAAACAAACTATCATAAACAGCATCGCTAACTGTCGGGGCGTCGAGCACATGGTATTCGTAACTATATTGATTCAGCAGATTACGAAGTTCTGCTACGCGTTTTTCAGGCTGGTGCCGCGTCATCATCAACGATCCTTCGATATAGCAAATAGATATAACTTGTCACGTAGATCAGCGTCAGTGAACTCATTCCGATAATCGTAATAGGCACGATTGGCAACCAACTGACTGCTGGTACGACTGATTTTAACCAATCATCGAATAAGATAATTGGGATAATGATAATCGCCCAGACGGCCGACACAATCAGTAGCAACCATGCCATCCGATACATCACGCGCAGTCGTCGGCCAACGACCAAATCACCCGCTGAACGAATCGCATGCATTGGATACATGCCTGGCAGTGTCACGATAACAAGCGCGATAAAACTGCTCGTCAACCAATAGGCCGACAGTAATGGCAGCAGGAACAGACCGCACCACGTCAACATAGCACTCGCACCACTATCGAGTAATCCTGAACCCTGTGCAGCGCTATAGAGAATCACCGCTATCGCTGCTGGCAACATTTGTAGTGTAATAATGAATCCAACCGCAACAGTCGCCAGGACCGGCGAACCGCTGTTGTACAACCCGTCGCGTAGACGTGGACTGTGACCAGCTAATGTATTACGGAGCAACCATATCGCTGCCAACCAAGCAAAGAACAATGCCAGACCGCCCAATACTGATTGAGCCTGTGATAAATTCGGCGACAAACCGGTTGTAATGGTTGATAGCAGCAACAACCCCGCCTGACTGACGTTGCCAAAATTGCCTTTGAACAAATCACCGCTGCTGTCTTTGAGAGTCTGCGCAAGCGTACTGTATGTTTCCTGTGCGCCAAAACCGCTGATCACAATTGTTGCCGCCATATAGACGAGTACAAGCCCACCAAATAATCGCCAGTTTTTCCATAGTAGACTGCGCACTTGATTCGTAAATGCCCAGTAACCCGGCAGTTCAAATGATCGTTTATAATCACGGCGCTGCGTCAAACGAAACGAACGATGCGGTCGACGCGACTGCAGGTCTTTAACCCGAGTGACAATCGGTTGTGAAACTTTATTGGCGTATTTTTTCACAACTGCGGGAATCGGTACGGCAACCTTCGACAAAGCAATCGCTTTTACTTTCGCTGGCGTCGGTTGCTTTTTTGGCATACTAGAATTTTCCTTCGTTGTTTCGGAGTCGTTTGATGCGCTCTTCAAGCGGCGGGTGTGTACTGAATAATGATGCAATCGCACCAGGTTTGAGCGGGTTGTTAAAGAAAAGATGCGCCGTTGATGACGTTTGACGCTGCATCGGACGACCGGTCTTTTCGAGTTTTTCCAACGCGCTCGCTAGCCCCTCTGCGTCACGTGTCGTCATCGCACCAGTTGCATCAGCTAGGTATTCGCGCTGACGGCTCACTGCCATTTGGATCAATGCCGCCATGATTGGCGCCAATATAATCACAATGACACCGACAATCATAACAACAGGACTGACGTTACGGTCGCGGTCATCGCCGCCCCAGAAAAACATTCGTAACGCCATGTCGGACAATAATCCGATTGCACTCACGAGGCCAAACGCAATCATACTGACACGAATGTCATAATTCTGCACGTGACCCATTTCGTGTGCCATGACCGCTTCGAGCTCACGGTCGTTCATAACCTCCAGAATACCCGTCGTCGCTGCAACTACAGCGTGTTTAGGGTCGCGACCAGTTGCGAATGCATTCGGAGCAGGATCATCAATAATATAAACCTTGGGCGTTGGAATACCGATGGTAATCGCCAGGTTTTCGACAATACGATACAACCGTGGGTTGTCTTTTTTCTGGATTTCCTGCGCGCCAGTCGCCATAATGGCCAGTTTGCTCGCGGCAAAATATTGGATCAGTGCGTAGACGGCAGCGCCGCCTAGCACCCAATACGTGACTGATGTCTGGCCATAATACAGACTGACAAAATAGCCGATTCCGCCGATCAAGCCAACAAACGCGGCCATTATCAGGACCGTGTTGCGTTTGTTAGCAGCAATTGCTCCGTACATACGTTTTGTTCTCGTTCGTTTATTTATTATTTATCGAAATTGACATCAACTGGCTTTTCGACAGTTTTGCGCTCTGATTCATCAACGTCAAAGAATTCGCGTTGAGTGAAACCAAGCATACCCGCAAATACATTGTTCGGGAATACCTGCACCTTGGTGTTAAAATCACGGACACCGCTGTTATAGAAACGACGAGCAGCCTGGATTTTATCTTCGGTGTCGACCAATTCTTGTTGTAGTTCACGGAAGTTATCACTGGCCTTTAGGTCAGGATACGCTTCGGCGACAGCAAACACGCTTTTGAGCGCATCGGTCAACATGTTATCAGCTTTGGCTGCTTCTTTTGGTGAACCAGCGCCAACAACTGCCGCGCGCGCTTCTGTGACTTCTTCGAACACTGATTTTTCGTGTTTGGCATAGCCCTTTACGGTGCTGACCAGGTTAGGAATGAGGTCTGCACGACGTTTCATTTGAACGGTGATATCGCTCCATGCTTCGTCAACACGAATTTTTAATGTGACTAATCCGTTATATGTGACCCACAGGAACAGACCTACGATGACGACAAGGCCGATTAAGATCCATACTAGTTCCATTTCTGATATTCCCCTTTGTATTGCAATTATTTTAGTACTTCTATTATACCAAATTTCCCTGTAATAATCGACTAGCAGGGGTGGTGTGAAAAGAAAAAATCCCACCTATAGTGAGATTCATTCTTGGTGGCTCCTCCCAGACTCGAACTGGGGACACGCGGCTCTTCAGGCCGCTGCTCTACCAACTGAGCTAAAGAGCCACAACTCACCTATTCTACAAGAGGTGAGCCGCATATTCAAGTCACAGCCGCCCTTTGACACAAAACGATACCGATTTTGCCCATCCTGTGGTACAAATGAGATACATTCCGTGTGGAGTGTCGTACCTACCGATGAAGGGAGATGCTTCGTGGACAAGCCCGATTTTGCCGTACGCCCGCAAAGTCTCACCATGACTGCGCGGTTCATTAATTTCTGGCTGCATAGACTCGTACGTCTATTGCTGTGGATCATGCGTGTTGATTTCAAGGTCACCAACAAAGACATCGTCCCCAAAAAGGGACCTGTGGTTTTGGTTTGTGGCGATCACACGTCGCTGGCCGATGCGATATTCATGATTGCATCAATCAACCGTCCGTACGCTGGCGTCGGCATGGCCGAACTGCTGTCGGACGAATGGCCGTGGATCATCCGCAAGGCTTTCGAACTGCTGGGTCATATACCGATTGTGCGCGGTGACGCCGCATCGGGTGATTTAGTATTCGAACATGGCAAACATGCGCTGGCCAACCGGCAGATGCTCGTGCTCTGGGCGCACGGTCGGCAAGTTCGTCGTGGCGATCAGGATGCCCCATGGTATCCCGGATTTGCCCGGTTCGCCAAAACGATGGACGCACCACTATATATATTCAAGATCGTTGGACCGGATGATTTCTGGCCAACACATCCTGACGACGGTGGCCCCCAGGCAAAGAACTGGCGAGCCAAAGTACGTGCAACGTTCAGTGGCCCGATCAACCCGCATGATTATACGTCGGTCGACGAGCTGGTTGCAGCAACCCGGACCATCTATGACGGTCTAAAACTCCCCGATTAACCACCCCGCCCTGTGCGCCACACCCGGCGCACAGGGCATTTTTTACGACATAATATATCTTTGATTTTTTAAGCTTTTTGTGTTATAATTTACCACTGTAAATAGCCCCTGTGTTGCGGCTTTTTTACGGTCTTTGACAATTCGAACTCACACAATGGAGGTATGAGTGACTCAATTGTCACGCATAGTGCGCTTTGCATTGGTCGGAACGGTATGTTTCATCGTGCAATGGTGCACACTGCTTGCTTTACATAACGTCATACATACCTTTCATGCCTCTGTCATCGCGTTTATCGTCTCTGCGCAACTTAATTTTGTGTTGAGTAACGTCGTGACCTGGCGCGATAAACAGATCACGCAAGGTCACACCTTGCGATGGATCAAGTTCAATACATCGGTCCTACTGGCTGCCAGCATTAATGCTGGTGCTCTCTGGGTTTTTGTAGAATGCGGCTTTTGGCTATGGTCAGCGTTGATCCTTGCTAATAGTATCAGCACGGTTTTTACGTTTATTGTTAATAGCTACATTGTCTACGGAAAGGCAAGTGATGAACAATCCACAAAGTTTGGCGTTTTTCGTGCCAGCTTACAACGAGGCTGACAACCTTCCTTATGTTATAAACCGCATTGAGGAATTTTGTCGGTTCAACAGTATCAGTAGCCGGTCAATCATCATTGTCGATGACGGATCTAGCGATCATACCGCTCTCGTCATTAGCAAGCTTCGGCTTGTCTATGATTTTGATGTTGTATCGCATGTCGTCAACAAAGGTTATGGTGCCGCACTGCGCACGGGACTCAATGCCGCGCTGGAAACTGATCATAGCTGGATTGCATTTTGCGACAGTGATGGTCAGTTTGATCCTATGGATACCGGGCGCCTATTACAAGCAATGTATGCAAACAACGCCGATGTAGCAATCGGTTACAGGGAGCAGCGTGCTGATAAATGGCACCGGCGTATCATCGGACAGTTATGGCATTGGCTCAGCAGTTTGGTACTCGGCTACAAAGCCGTTGACGTTGACTGCGGATTCAAAGTGTTCAGCCGTCGGTCGATCGAAGAGATTTCACCACAGTTATGCGGCGAATATGCCACAATCTCTCCTGAGATTTTGACATGCCTGCAACTCGGTGGATTCAAAATCGTCGAAGAGGCGGTTTCCCACTACCCTCGCACCAACGGACAGCAAACGGGTGCAGATTTCCACGTCATGTGGAATTCACTCGTTGGACTGTTCAAGGTTCGCACCATCACTCGAAAGGTGGCCAGTGTCTACGACATTGATACCGAGTACGTCGTCGCTTGAACCGAACGTTCAGGCACAAAAAGATTGGATATTGCGTACAGTCATGCTGGCTTCGGCTGTCATTTCTGTATTGGCTTATGTGTATTATGCACAGGACGGCCATACGCTTGACTACCCCGATGCGATTGCTCACCAAGTAATCGCACGACGAGTAATCGATAGTCCCACGAGCGGTATCGTTCAGTGGGGAAACGTATGGCTACCATTGCCACATTTTCTGTCACTTCCGTTGATATGGGTTGATGCTTTCTACTTTACCGGTTTTGCCGGTAGCGTCGTCAGCATGCTCAGCTACATCGTTGCAACGACGTATCTCTACAAAACAGTACAGCAGTTGACCGGCAGTCGAGCAGGAGCAGTAGCGGCAGCAGCCGTTTTTGCATTGAATCCGAATATCCTGTACATGCAAAGTACGCCGATGACCGAACTGTTGCTTTTTGCAACGGTCATCGTCACGGTCTATTTGGTACAGCGATGGATTCAGACGGAACGCTACACCTATTTGATGGGTGCGGGCATCGTCGCGACGCTTGCATGTTTGACCAGGTACGAAGCATGGGTCATTACGTTTGCTCTGGTTGTCGTTGTCGGTCTTGTTTCGATAAGGCGCTATAACTTCACCAAAGCAAGCAGCCTCACGCTTCTTTTCGGCCTGGCATCCGCTGTCGGAATTGCTCTGTGGATTGTTTGGAATCTTGTCTTTTTTGGTAATCCTTTAGGGTTCCAGAACGGTGAATATTCTAAACCGTCTATTTGGGTATCCGTCAGTGATCCTGCGATTGGTCATTGGTTAGTCGCTGCAAAAACATATTGGTTCGCCACCCTTAGCAATATTGGGTGGGTAGCCGTAACGGTTGCTCTCGTAGGAATTGTCGTCACCTTTTTCAAAAAAGAATGGTGGCCGCAGTTAATTCCTACGTTTGCGCTGTTGGGTCTTGCGCCGTTTTTTGTATACGCACTGTATGCTGGTCAGCGTCCGTTGCATGTTGTCGAAATCAATGGGGATATGTACAATGTCCGCTTTGGTCTTTTCATGGCTCTACCAGTGTCCATTTTTATTGGATGTTTGGTCAGCCAACTTTGGAAAGTGCAGACTGTCGCTGCCGGACTCATCGTTCTGGGAGCTGCAGCACAAGCAATGACGACACCGCAACCAACCCTCCTAAAAGAGCCGATAGCATGGCTTACGGGTGACAATGCCAGAATGCTTCGAGGCGCGTCAATGTATATGGGAAGCCATTACAGTAGCGGGCGTATTTTGAGTCGTTTTTTCTTAAACGAAAACGTACTTTTTGATGCGATCATCCCGCCAACTGACAACGTCTACGAGGGCTCCTACCTGATTTGGGGCAAGGCTCTCAAGGACCCGATTTCCGAAAACATTGAATGGATTATCATGCGAGTCGACGAAAGTGATCCACTATACACCGATCTCGCTAACAGTCCAGCCATCGATAGCTATCAGCTGATGTACGACCGCGATGGCTACAGAATCTACCATAGGAAGTAAGGTATGAAACACAGAGCCAGTACGGTTCAGCGTCATTCCGCAATGGTTCTTGTTAGTACTGGGCAAATCGTCGTTCTGCTAGTTTTGCTGGCAGGCGCGGGTTACTTGGCGCTGCAATGGCCATTGCTTGCACAGGTTGCAACGTGGTGCATGATTACTTTTTTCTTTGTATTCGTCGGGCTCAAGGTCGTGCTGTGGCGTATGTCGTTTTTGTATGAATATGCAGAATACGACGTACCGCTAGTATCACACCCTGACCTACCGCGATATGTTGTCCTGGCTCCTATTTTCCAAGAAGAGCAATCCCTCAAGGGACTCATCAGAGCGATGGAACGGTTGGCCTATCCCAAAGAAAAGCTGACTGTCCTGTTGTTGCTGGAATCTCGAGAGAGAGATCAGGCAACCTACGATGCCGTCATGGCAATGCAAGAAAGCATGTCTCTCCCGTCATTCGTGGAGGTACTGCATGTGCCGAACATTAAACCGTTCGGCAAACCAAAACCCCTCAACTATGGATACCAGCGAGCAAAAGAATTAGGCGCTGAATTCGTCACCGTTTACGATGCCGAAGATCAGCCCGATCCGATGCAGCTGTTAAAAGCAGTCGGAAAGTTTTGGGCATCTGACGACAAACTGGGATGTTTGCAATGTCGTTTGAATTTCGCAAACGCATCCAGTAGCATCGTGACACGTATTATGTGGGCCGAGTATTACATTCATTTCAAATGGATGTTGCCCGGTATGCAAAAACTGGGGCTGACCCAGCCACTCGGTGGCACGTCGAACCATTTCCGCATGTCCGCGCTCGAGCGTGTCAGTTTCAAGAAAGGATCGTTCCACGATTCATTCGAAGGTCCCTGGGATCCCTACAATGTGACCGAAGATGCAGATCTGGGCGCAGTACTCCGTAAATTTGGGTACCGCACAGAGATGCTCGATTCTGTCACAGAGGAAATTGCACCCGATACTGTGTGGATGGCGCTGCAGCAACGATCACGTTGGCAAAAAGGATATATCCAAACTGTCCTCGTGTTCCTGCGTCAGCCTATTCGCACCGCTCGGGCCATGGGTCCTATCCGATGGTTCATTTTCGTACTGTTCGTTGGTGGTACGCCGTTGAGTATTGTCACTAGTACGCTTTCATGGCTGCTGACGTTGACGTATTTCATCACGCGTTCCCATTTCATCGAGTTGCTGTTTCCGCCCGTCTTGCTATACACCGGTACTTTTATTCTGGTGTTCGGCAATCTGGCGATTCTGTTTCAGCACCTTATCGCAACGGTCGAAGGTGAACACTACTCGCTGACAAAGTGGATGTTCTTTTCGTTCATCTGGCAACAGCTCACGACGATTTCGGTCGTCATTGCTGCGAACCAGTTGATGCGTAAAAGTACTCGTTATTCGTGGTTTGCCACGCCTCACGAGAATGATCTGCATGTCCGTGATGAACTGGAAGAAAAATCCGGAGTGAGTTCGTTTCAAGAAGCACATGCGACAAAGCATCCCGAGCTTCGGATCGCTCCTGCTATGCAGGACGAACTGGACATGGATGAAGACATCGCATAGCTAGCAACACACTCCTAACGGAGCGACCTCGGTTATACCGAGAAATTGGCCTTAAGCAGCCAGTTTTCTTCTTTATAGAAGAGTCGCTCCGTTTTTTCATGGATATTTTTATCGTATTTTGTGTCTTTTTATTCCAGCAGTTGAAATTCTACCACCGTTACTATACAATATTTGAAGTAGTTTGGATGCTCACCCAAATTATGAAACCAAGAACTTGTTCTGTTTCGTAATTTGAGAGGAGCAGTAACGGAAAGATGAAACTTTTGATGCTTGCATCGAAATTGAATCTGATAGTGAACTGCGACGAGCGGGTTTAGCTCAGTTGTTAGAGCGCTTCCTTGCCAAGGAAGAGGTCGAGAGTTAGAGTCTCTTAACCCGCACCAAGATAATTTTGAGTAATTACCCCTGTAAAACGTCGAGTAAAATCGGCGTTTTTTAGTTTGACACAAAAAAGACTCTAATTTTATGTAAATTGCTATATATGAGTTAGAAGTTCAAACTCGGTGAAGCTATTGGTTAGCAGCTCACTTATGAGAGACCGGCGAGACTATGAAGTAGCAGAAATATTGCCTTAACTAATCTTCAATTTTGTATAGGCAAAACTCCGACGCCTTCCCTCTGCTACTTTCCGTTGCATGTCATGTAAATAAAATTTGCTAGCGATGTTAGGATAGATACTATAATGTGTGTTGGGGCAGAAGAACCAAGACATCAACCACACGAAAGGGTGACCATGACATTTCCACAAAAACTCAAAAAAATTCGTAGCGAGCTTGGTTTTTCGCAAGAGCAACTTGCGGAAAGATTAAGAGTTTCACGCCAAGCAGTAACAAAATGGGAATCGGGTGATGGCATGCCTGACACTTTTAACATGAAAGAACTCTCAAAACTAAGCGGTCACTCACTCGATTATTTGCTGGACAATAACGCAGCGCATCAGCCAAAGTTAGGGTTTTTCGAATCGGTGAGTTACGCGTTTAGGCACTTTTCCGACTTTGAAGGGACGACGCGTCGGAGAGTATTTGGATGGTATGCTGTGTTTTATGTGCTTGTACTGGCGATTTGTAGTGTATTTGACTTTATTAAGTTCAGCGAAGGCATCAGCTTGTCGCATGTTCTTAGTTCTGTCTTTGTCATCGCAACTCTTGTCCCATCGCTCTCAATTGGTGTACGACGTCTTAGAGATGCGGGAGAGAACTGGCAACAGATGCTGTGGATACTGGTGCCGTTTTTCGGCTTCTTCTACCTATGCTACTTGTGGCTGCAACCTAGCGTAGGAGAAAAGCGTCAGCACCAAACTTCGTAAACTAGATTCTGCCCGTCTAGTTAACGAAAATACTCCGCCAACCATGTCGAGGCTCGCTAAGGCCTCCATGGCTTGGCGGGTTTCGCTTTTGATGATAAATTCAGTGGTTTAATAAATCACTGGATAATAGGAAATGCTCTGCAATATACTTTAGCTTAAAGCAGTCTATCTTCTCTGAATCAAAAGTTAGAAATACGTCTACTATCTGGCACCAAGATTATTTCAGAATATGACCTCTATAAAACGCCGATAAAATCGGCGTTTTATGATTAAACCCAAGTATAGTTTCTAACTATCGAGTAATTTTTTAACATTACGTACTACACTTTTACCAACTTCGTCGGCGAGTACAACAGCAAACCTATCTGGATTTGATAGCAATTCTCCTTCAAGTTCATCTACATTGAATGTCTCAAAACCAGCACCATCACCATCTTCAACTTTTAAGTCTGCTGCGGTGCCCTCGAACTCGTACGCGAACAAACCTCGCATAGCATTACTTAAATAATCACCTTGCACATAGTCCGCTCTTACGACACCTAGTTCTTTCAAATTATCTGCTGAAACTTCAATACCACTTTCTTCAACCGTTTCCCTGACGGCGGCTTCTAAATAAGATTGACCGCTTGCGACATGACCGCTAACTGTAGTAGTCAGTTTCCCTGGGTCATTCTTTTTAGTGTTGCTCCTCTTTTGAAGAATAATTTCTCGATTTGCTGTGTAAAAGCATACGTACACAAGACGACATACAAGACCTTCACGATGGACACGGTCACGTTCTGCCTGCCCTATAACTTCGTCATTATCATTAACAATGTCTAAAATTTCACTCATGTTACCAATTCTACACCAACCAGTTACAAATCGGCCCGTAGGTTGAATATTTCTATTAAACTTTTTAGCTTGAAACTATCATGTCAGGCTCCCCATATAATCAACACACAGTCTAAACCGGTTAGATCGTAATCTGTTACCATACTAAGCACGGGGCGGTAGCCCCGTGCATGAAAGGAC
>JAUPWL010000017.1 GCA_030916565.1 Patescibacteria group bacterium
TCTTCCGATCTGACAAGCTGTCGACGTTGTTTGAACAAGCATAAGCACGTATACTGGTACTATGAATATCGCTATCCTAGGCTACGGCGTTGAAGGCGAAAGCGTCTATCGATACTATCGTGCAAAATATCCTAATGCGGTGATTACTGCCTACGATAATAATCCGCAACCAAAAAACCCTTTACCGCCGGATGTACAATTTGTTGGCGGGCGGACAGACTTTAAGGGCATTGTGGCCGATCTCGCGATCAAAACTCCAGCGATACCACCATGGCTGGTTGAGGTGTCGGGTGTGGTAACGACAATGACACGTGAATTTATGAAGGCATGCCCTGCACCGATTATTGGTGTGACGGGTACAAAAGGGAAGGGTACGACAGCGAGTCTGATTAAATCAATACTCGACGCGAATGGCCGGAGGTCTTGGCTGGTTGGAAATATCGGTGTCGGTGCATTCGACGTTCTCGACCAAATCAAGCCATCAGACGTTGTCGTGTACGAACTCAGCAGTTTTCAGCTATGGGATAGTGATGTGAGCCCTCATGTTGCTGTAGTGCTTGGTATTGAGCCAGAGCATTTGGATGTACACAAAGATTTCAATGACTATGTTTCAGCAAAGTCTAATATCGCACGCCATCAAAAGCCAGACGACATTGTCATTTATCGTCAGGGCAACCAATACGCCGAGCAGATTAGCCAAATGTCACCAGCGACGAAGGTCGTGTACCCAAGTGAACTGACGACACACGTAAAAGACGGCATGTTCTACAATGGCGATCGCGAACTATGTTCTGTCGATGTACTGCGACTGCCGGGCAATCACAATCGTGATAATGCCTGCGCGGCTATTGATGCTGTTTGGTCATGGGTGCGTGATGGTAATGATATCAAACGCGGACTGGAAGCATTTGAAGGTTTGCCGCATCGTTTGAAGTATGTCCGTTCCGTGAATGACGTGATGTTCTATGACGATAGTATTGCAACGACACCGGGTAGTGCGATCGCAGCACTCGCATCATTTGAAGAGCCAAAAGTAATCATATTGGGCGGATCCGACAAAGGTGCATCCTACGACGAATTAGTGATGAAAATCAAAGAAAGTGCGGTACGACGAGTGATTCTCATCGGTACAGAAGCGCCAAAAATCGAAGCGCTACTAAAGGCAAACGGTATTGCCCGATATACCAATATTGGCACATCACTGACAATAGACGGTATCGTAAAAACGGCGGCTAATGCAGCCGAGCCGGGAGATGTTGTGATTATGAGTCCTGCGTGTGCGAGCTTTGATATGTTTAAAAATTATGCAGATCGCGGCGACCAATTCGTTGCCGCGGTGAACAATCTCTAGATATTCCTTGCTATAATAAGAGGAATTATGCAGCCATTCGAAAAACGTGTACAGACCCTGAAGGATGATGTTGCCATTGCGTATTCGCAATTGGCGATTGATGATAAAGCCAAACAGTTGGTTGATTTGGATAATGAGATGGCGGTTCCTGAGGTATGGAATAACCCTACGGAAGCACAGAACAAAAGTAAGCAACAGGCGGCGCTGGCGGCAATGGTGCAGCCATGGCAAACACTTCGCGCTCAGGTTGATGACATTGTTGAGTTGATGAGCATGGGTGACGACAGTTTGCAGGCTGAGTTTGAAGGGCAAATTGTTGCATTAGAACAAGAATTCGCCGAGCGTAAAAAAGAACTTTTGTTCAACGGTCCATATGATGATCACAATGCAATCGTACGTATTAGCGCCGGTGTCGGCGGGACTGATGCGCAAGATTTCGCTGAAATGTTAGAACGTATGTACCTGCGATGGGGTGAACGTCATCAAATGACAACGACGAATGTTGAACGGTCTGCCGGTGAAGAGGCGGGTATTAAAACGAGTGTGATCGAAGTGAGCGGGCCGTATGCATATGGCAAATTACGATCAGAAAATGGCGTGCATCGATTGGTCCGTCTGAGACCGTTTAATAGTGATAATTTGCGCCAAACCAGCTTCGCGCTGGTTGAAGTGTTACCACAAATTGATACACCAGATGAAGTGCAGATTGATGAAAAAGATTTGAAAATTGATGTCTATCGCGCTGGTGGTCATGGCGGACAATCGGTCAATACGACCGATAGTGCTGTCCGTGTCACGCATATTCCAACGAATATTGTTGTTGCGATTCAGAACGAACGCTCACAACTGCAAAATAAAGAGACTGCGATGAAGATTTTGCGTTCAAAATTGGCCCAATTGCAATTAGAACAGCACGCGGCAAGCGTTGCGGATCTTCGCGCAGGGGAGTCAGCCAGCTGGGGTTCACAGATACGTAATTATGTTTTGCATCCATATACACTCGTCAAAGATACGCGAACAAAGTATGAAGAGAAAGATCCTCAATCTGTTTTGGACGGTAAGATTGATGGATTCACCAACGCCTATCTTGAGATGCAGCTTGGATCAGAATAAATATTTGCCCACCTCTATTTTGTAAGATACAACTTATGCTATAATTAGCATAACTATGATACTGCTCGATAGGGTAACAAAATCATACGGTAAAGACAGTAAGCCTGCCCTGAATCGTATTAGCCTCCACGTCGAACCGAAAGAGTTCGTGATTATTGTTGGTACGAGCGGTGCGGGCAAATCAACACTTTTGAAATTATTAACACGTGAAGAAAAACCAACGAGCGGCAAGATTGTCGTTGGCGGTATCGACTACGATAATTTAAAGGACAAACATATTCCATTTTTGCGACGCAAAATTGGTGTTGTGTTCCAGGACTTTAAATTGCTACCGCAACGAACTGTCTATGAGAACGTTGCATTTGCGCTGGAAATTGCCGGCATGACAAATCGCGAAATCAAAAATACCGTTCCGAAAGTCATCGAACTGGTTGGTTTGACCGGTAAAGAAAAGGCATTTCCACACCAGCTATCCGGTGGCGAGCGTCAGCGTGTTGCTATTGCTCGTGCCGTTGTTCGTCAGCCAAAAATCTTGATCGCCGATGAGCCAACAGGTAATCTCGATCCAAAACACAGTTGGGATATTGTCCGTTTGCTGGAAAAGATCAATGCCTATGGTACGACGGTACTCCTGACAACACACAATGTTGAAATCGTTAATAAACTAAAACGACGTGTGATCACAATCGAAAACGGCAAGATTACGTCCGACCAGGCGCAGGGAAGTTATAGGCAATAATATGGCAAAAAAGAATTTAGTGCCGAGAGCATTTCAACAGAACAAAACGATGCGTCGAAAATGGCTGACATTTGTTCGAATGTGCCGTTATGGCGTGAATAATTTTAGTCGTAATACATGGTTGTCTATCGCGGCAACCGCCGTGATGACAATTACACTTTTGATTATATTTATGACCCTTGTCGCTCGTCAGGTGCTGGTCGACACAGTTGATGCGATTAAGGGCAAGACCGACATGTCGATTTATGTACGAACCGACACATCTGCACAAGATGCAGAATCGATTCAAGACGCCATCAAACAACTGCCTGGCGTCAATACCGTTCGCTATATCAGTCCCGAAGACGCCAGAAATGCTTTCGCGAAAGATAATAAAAGCGATGCTCAGACACTCGAGGCATTAAATGAAGCGGTGAATAAGTTTCCGGGTACGTTCCGCGTCAACATCGTCGATATCAATGATCCGTCTCAATTAGATAAGTTTGTCAAAACAAATGAACTATACAAAGCACACGCTGATCCAAACCGTCAGCCGTCGTTTAACGGTCAGCGTCGCGATGCTATCCAAAAAATTGGCCAGGCAGTACAGTTTGCTGAGCGTACTGGACTCATTGCTAGTACAGTATTCATTATTATTTCGTCACTCATTATCTTTAATACGATTCGCATGGCGATTTTTAACCGAAAAGAAGAAATTCAGATGATGAAATTGATTGGCGCCGATCGTGGGTTTATCCGAGGGCCATTTGTTGTCGAAGCGATTGTTTATGGGTTTATTGCTGCATTGATCGCCACTGGACTTGGCGTCGCGGCACTCTATGGTGTGAAAGATAAGCTAGCTGCGTATGATATCGCAATTGGTCATACAGTTGAATTGGTCACCGAGTACATTCCATTTGTTATTTTGCTCATGATCGTTGCTGGTGCGATTATCGGTATCGTGTCGTCACTATTTGCGACGCGAAAATACCTAAAAATCTAAATTTGTATAAGCTTAAGCATATTGACGAGAGAACGGGGTAGGATTACCATGAAAGTACACATGAAAATGACGCCCGCCACATCAAGTCATAGAATCTTATTTGGCCGCCGTACCCTGTTGATTGGTATGTCGGTGCTGATGGCCGTCAGCGTCCCTTTGGCATATGTCCAAAAGGCGATGGCCGACCGCTGGGATAGTCAAATCGCATCACTGCAACAGCAGGCGAATCAGTATCAGGCGCAGGCGAATGAGCTGGCAAAAAAGGCTGATACGCTGCAGGGTAAATTAGACCAAATTAATGCTCAGATTTATGCGTTGCAGGCACAAATTGATGTGAATCAACGTAAAAATGATCAGCTAAAAACGGATATTGAGGCGAACCAAGTGAAGCTCGCGAAGGCGCAGGATGGCCTAGGTGATATCTTGGCGAATTTGTATGTTGATGACGATATTTCAGCCGTCGAGATGCTGGCGAGTAGTCAAAATATCGGAGATTTTGTTGATAAGCAAGAGTACCGTTCGGCTATTCGCGATCAGTTGAATATAACGATTTCGGAAGTGAAAAAAATCAAGCAGCAACTGGAAGACGATAAAAAAGCCGTTGAAAAGATTCTGGCGGAACTTGGTCTGCAGCGACAGCAGATGGGTGCCGTGCAGGCTGAACAGCAGCAGCTAGTGAACGAAACGCGGGGCGAAGAAGCGGCGTATCAGCAACTGGTCGCGAATGCACGAAATAGCATGGCGTCAGTACGCGCACACCAACAGGCCTATTATGCGAGCCTGGGTGGTAACACGAACGGTGGTACTGTCGGTAGTTTCACATACTGGGGCTGGAGCGGTAACCGGGCATGCGGTAGTGATGGGTATCCGTATTGTGGCGGCCAGGATACATACGCTGACCCTTGGAATCTGTATAACCGAGAATGTGTTAGTTACGTTGCGTGGGCAGTTGCAAACCGGTTCGGTAGAAGTATCCAGCCATTCCATGGCGATGGTAATGCGTACCAATGGCCAACCAGTGCACCATATTGGAGTGGCGCCTATCGAGTATATGATCCGCAGCCTGGCGATGTCGTCGTATTGCCTGCAAGCGGTAGCTTTGCACCGGTTGGACACGTGATGATTGTTGAGTCTGTTGATGGCGGCAACTTGTTCGTGAGCCAATACAATTTCTATGGAACTGGCCAATACAGCACGATGTTTATCAAGAATTCTGGCATCATTTTGCTCCGCTTCCCGTCCTAGGGGTGGTTATCTAGACAAATCATTATGCTTATGCTATAATGATAGTATATATGAAACGATGGTTCGTATCGCCAGTTTCGACAAACAAAAATACCGCGAAAAAGATTGGAATCATCACGGTCAGTGTACTATTGGCAGTCACAATGCCTTTCCAGCTCGTGCGAGTGGTAAGCGCTGATAAATATGATGAACAAATTGCCCGCATACAGGCCGAAATTGATCAGTTGGAGGCGCAGGCACGCACACTAAACGGGCAGGCCGATTCACTACAAAAGGAACTTGATTCACTGACGGCTCAGAAAAACGTCATTCAAGGGCAGATTAATCTGAAGCAAGCTGAAAAGGATAAATTAGTTCAGCAGATTGCTGATAACGAAAAAAAGATTGAAGACAATAAAGATGCGCTCGGTAATACGATCGCTGATTTGTACGTGTCAAGTGATATCTCGCCGCTAGAGATGTTGGCCAGCAGTCATAGTATCGCAGACTATGTCGATAAAGAGGCATACCGTAACACTATCAAGGATAGTCTCGTCCTGACGATTAGTAATATCAAGAAACTCAAACAACAACTTGAACAGCAGAAAAAAGATGTTGATCGTGTGCTAGCTGAACAACAATTCGCACGTGACGCGCTTGCGGCAAAAGAAAACCAACAGGCACAACTGGTTGCGCAGACTCGTGGCCAACAGGCTGCCTATCAGCGACTGGTCGGTGACCGACAAAGCCAAAAATTAGCCGTCCAGCGCCAGCAGCAAGCAGCAATCGAAGCAGCAATGCGACGTGGCGGCGGAACGGTGAATATATTGCCTGGTGACCCAAATAAAGGCGGATATCCATGGGAAGCTGGTTGTTGGTTGGACGCAAATGCGTGGTCATATGGCGGTGCATTCGGTGATGGTACAGATCCGTTAGGGTACGGTTGCCGCCAATGTGTGAGCTACACAGCATGGAAAGTAGGCCAGCGTACCGGCAATTTCCCACGATATTGGGGCAATGCGAATCAATGGCCATCGAGCGCTTCTGCGGCAGGATATAGTATTGGATCGACACCACGCGTGAACTCGGTTGGTGTGATATCGGCTGGTGCATATGGGCATGTTGTATGGGTCGAAGCCGTGAACGGTGACGGTACGGTTGACGTAAGCCAATACAATTATTTCAATGCTGGCGGCTCTGGTTGGGGTAACTATAGCAAGATGCGAGTGAGTGCTTCAACCTACGATACCTATATCTATTTCTAGAGCACGATTCCTTTTATTCTTACGCTTTGTCGACTATAATAGTAGCCAGTGGAAATACCTGAGACACCAAAACAATGGAGTTTTGCCCCTAGTACGTTCGTGCTGATTCTTGCCTGTACGGCAATTATTGGCTACGCCGCAGGGACTCGTAATGATCAGATTGCGAGCATTGTTGGTCCGGCACTTGGTTTTAAGGTAACAACTGGCTCGCTTGACCTTGCAAGTGTGCAAGCTACGTATCGTCAATTGAAATCTAACTACGATGGTAACCTGGATGATCAAGCGCTCATTAATGGCGCAAGTAGGGGACTCGTCGCTGCCGCTGGTGATCAGTTTACGATATACATGGATAAAAAAGAGGCAGAAGAATTTAATAAAGATTTGAGCGGTGATATCGGTGGTGGGATTGGTGCGGAAATTGGCAGCCGAAGTAATAAGCCGACCGTGATTCGTACGCTAGATGGTACACCTGCGCAGCGTGCAGGACTGCTAGCTGGCGATGTTATTGTCGCCGTGAACGACCAATCAACTGAAGATTGGTCGATTGACGATACAGTGAGCAAAATTCGCGGTGAAGTCGGCACGACGGTAAAGATTAAGGTCTATCGCGGGTCGGATACAAAGGATTTTGACATTACTCGCGAAAAGATCACGTCACCGAGTGTCGACAGCAAGATTGACGGCAATACTGGTGTCATAACGATGCGCCGGTTCGACGAAACAACGACCGATTTGGCACGCCAGGCGGCACAAGATTTTAAGGACAAAAAGGTCAAGGGCGTCATACTCGATCTTCGTGGTAACGGTGGTGGATTGTTGACTGCCGCAAGGGATGTGGTAGGTATCTGGTTGAATGACAAAGTCGTCGTGAGTGAGCGCACAAATGGAAAGACGACGGACGAGCAGCGATCTGGCACGAATGCAATTTTGGCTGGCGTACCGACAGTTGTCCTCGTGAATGGTTCGAGCGCTAGTGCAAGTGAAATTGTGGCAGGCGCATTGCAGGACTATGGCGCAGCAACGTTGGTCGGCGAAAAGACGTACGGCAAGGGGAGCGTTCAGAAACTGATTGAGTTGCCAAACGGGTCAGTGTTGAAGGTGACAATCGCCCGATGGTACACGCCAAAAGGTAAAAATATTAACAAACAAGGCATTAGTCCTGACGAAACAGTGAAGTTATCGGCGGCTGACGCAAATGCAGGTCGCGACCCGCAGATGGCGGCGGCGTTGACGCGTCTGGGTAATTAGAATAGTATAAGCAGTATGGATAATGAACAAACAGCCTCATCTGAGCAACCCGTAGAAGCGGGCCCGGCACTCAATAAAAAAATTTTACTCGTCGAGGACGACGAAGCCTTGGCTTCTGTCTATCGATCGCGACTAGAACTTGAGGGCTTTGTCATACAGCATGTCAATAATGGCGAGAATGCATTGCAGGCAGCTATGGAGTTTCGACCCGATCTTATCCTGCTGGATGCCATGATGCCAAAGATCAGTGGGTTTGACGTATTGGATATTTTGCGTCATACGCCTGAAACGGCGAATATTCATGTCGTGATGTTGACGGCATTGTCACAGCCGAAGGACAAAGATCGCGCAGAAGCACTTGGTGTCGATGATTATCTTGTGAAATCACAGGTAGTTATTGGCGACGTTGTGGATAGAGTGAAGCATCATTTAGGGGTGACCCAGTAATAAAAACAGCCCCTACGGGGGCTGTTTTTATACAAGGTATCGATTATTTTACGATGACTTGAGTACGTGGAACGGTTTTGCCGGTGAATTTCGCTTTTTTGACTTTTGCAAAACTAACGACGCCATCAACAGCGGCGTGAATAGTGAAGTCGCGGCTGATGTATGTACCAGGACCTGCGATTTTCGTGCTGCCAGTCTGACGGACGAGTACTTCGCCTGCACGGACTTTTTGGCCACCAAAGCGTTTAACGCCTAGGCGCTGACCAGCATTGTTATGGATGTTTTTGCTGGATCCACCAGCTTTAACGTGTGACACGGAAACACTCCTTAATTACTATCAAAATCTAGACTATTGTATAGGAAATAGTTCTCTGCGTCAACCCCTGTTACGCGAAATTGTCGATAGAGCAGGTAAGCTGAGAATTGCCTTTTATGTAAGATTATTGACTAATATATAAATATTCCGTATGATAGAGCCAACATTGGAGTCGACGAAAGGTGAACCAATGTCGCACAGTAGTGTGGTTGAGCAAAAAGCTAGTGTTGTGTGGTTCGGATGTTTGATGGTCGGCCTCGGCATATTCGGCGGGCTTGTCATCAAGGCAGCAAGCGATTATCCGGTCGGCACAGATCAAACTCAGGGCAGTGCGCCTGCAAGTGTTGTCAGTCCAGTGCAAAGTTATGGCCCGAGTGTCAGCACAAGTAGCGTCGAAGAGATCTATGACCGCTTGTTGGCACCGCAGGACAACCCCGTTGTCTGCGAGCCATCCAGTGGGAATCCGGTTGCGGACCTCATGTTGGGTATCAACGCCTGCTGAAATTCATTACGGTGGACTGGCTACGAACCAGTAGCCAGTCCACCGCCTTACCAGACCCCTTACGGGGGTCTATTTTTTATTGAGTACTAATAATTCGCGAGCGACAACTTGTTCTGGTCGGTAATAGAGTAGATCTTTGGCATCGACGTTCTTGAAATGAATTTGTTCGTAGCCGAGTTGATCGAGATTTTTGATGAGAGGAAGGTGCGCGAAGTTTTCTTTGCCGTCATTCCAGGCAGGGATAGCAATACAGAGTGGTGTACCTGGTTGCAGTTGCGCACCGATGTTTTTCAGGAATTCAGAAATAATATGGTCACAGTTGCGGCGCACTTCACCGAGTTTTGTGTCAGATGGTGGGGCGCTGAACGGTTGACCGAGATAGGTTTCACCCACGACAGCGTTGACCGGTTGCTGCCAGTGAAATTTCATCGCATCACCTTCGGATAACGTTACTTTGGTCGAGACGTTGAATTTGTCCTGCAGCCAGTCAAGGTTCTGGCGGGTGTAGCGGATCATCTTTTCGGATAGGTCGGTACCATAGACATTCAGACCCATGAGGGCTGCTTCTTGCAGGACGACACCTGTGCCGCAAAAAGGATCGAGAATAGTCATATTGCCATGGGCCTGCGGAACGGCAAGGTTGAGCATGATTTGCGCGAGTTTCGGTGGTAGCATACCGACGAAGGCATCACGGGCAGGGCGTTCTTGGTCGCGACGAGCAAGAGCGGTGATATTTTGAGACCCGGTGCTTTCGGCGATGATGACTTTGCCACTGTGACCACGAATAACGAGCAATTCGACTTTGTTAGGGGATAGGCCTAGTTTGTTGTGGTGGCTGGTGGCGGTACTCAGAACTACCTGGTCGTTCGGGACGAGCCGTAGGCTGACGCCTTTGCTTTTGAGGCGCGATTTGAGGATCAGTCCGGTGTGTTGGACATCCCGGGGTGATACGCTAAATCCATAGGCGCTAATACCGAGTGTTATTTTGCCCGACGCATCTGACCATTTTTTGTAATATTCACCGACGAGATGAACGCTGGCTTTGCGCCAATCGGCGCTTGGTAATTCAGCAATGACGTGACCGGCGCGAACCGTTCCGCCGAGTCGTTGCACATCAAAAATATCGCTCTTAACGAGGGCGGAATCATGAGAAAACCACTGTACGTTACCGAAGACACTTTCGAGTTCGGCCATACCGAGTGCGGGCTGTCGCCCCAACATCGCAATATACATGTCATTAGTATATACTGAACATATGTCTTTCCGTGCATGGTTGAGTCTATTAACAGTGGTCATTTTGGCCGTTATTGTATTTGCTTCACGAAAAGAATTGGTGTTGGCGTGGGAACTATTGGGCCGTGTAGATCTATGGATTCTTTCGCTCATGATCCCGATGCAGATACTCATTTACTATGCTGGCGGAGAAATGATCTTTTCTTATCTGCGTAGTAAGGGTCAGCTAAAAAAAGTAAAACGCTATCAGTTGGTTCGTATTGCGCTCGAGGGTAACTTCGTCAACCACGTACTGCCTAGCGGTGGTGTCAGTGGCGTGTCATATTTGACGTGGCGTTTGGGGCTGTACGGTATCCCTTATGGCCGCGCAACCATGGCGCAGGTAGTTCGTCATGCCGCTGGATTTGCGGCGTATGCGGCATTACTCCTCATTGCGTTATTTGCGGTCACAGTTGACGGGACATTAAATCGTTGGATTATTTTGGCGAGTGCGATGATTTTTGGTTCGATTGTTGTCGCATTCGTCTCAATCGTCTATCTGCTCAATAGCAAACGCCGCGTTGACGTGTTTGCGAGTTGGTTATACAGGGCTATTAATGTTGTCGTGCGCCGCGCGACATTCGGTAAAAAACGTAAATGGCTACGCGAAAAGGTGATCGTGACGTTTCTCGAGGAAATGCATAGTGACTTTTTGGAATTAAAGCGCGACAAAAAACTTCTTATTCAGCCGATGGTATGGGGAATTATTTATACACTGGGCGATGCAGGACTATTTATGATTGCGTTTTGGGCGCTTGGTGAGGTATTTAACCCGGCGCCAATTTTGATTTCGTATGGCGTGGCAACAGTCGCAGGGTTGTTTGTGCTGACTCCTGGTGGTGCTGGTGCGTACGAGGCAGTGATGGTGACATTTCTGTCATTCGCCGGTATAGCCAGTGGCGTCGCCATTGCAGGGACACTACTTGCACGCGTTGTGATCCTCCTCGGTACTGTCATATTTGGATATGTATTCTATCAACACGCGCTAAACGCATATGGGGGCAAAGATGGACGCGCCAAGATTCAGCGTCAGTGATTTTATTGCTGTCACCAACCAAACGTTGGAGTACGCTTATCCAACCGTAGAAGTCGAAGGTGAGGTAGCGAGCTTTAAGGTCAATCAGGGTAAGTTTGTTTTTTTTGATTTGAAAGATGCAGGTGGTAGTGTCGGTTGTTTCATGATGCTATTCCAGCTGCGCGTACCAATCGAAGATGGCATGAAGGTTGTCGTGACTGCTGCACCAAAACTGACACAATGGGGTAAGTTTAGCCTGACGGTTCGTGCAATACGACCAAGTGGCGAGGGGAGTCTCAAGAAAAGTTTCGAGCTGCTAAAGGCTAAACTTGATGCGGAAGGATTGTTCGCGCTAGAGCGTAAACGGCCGTTGCCATCGATACCGCGCCACATTGCAATTATTAGTAGCCCTCAGGCTGCAGGCTACGCGGATTTTATCAAGATATTGAATGATCGGTGGGGCGGTATGCGTGTTGATGTGGCGGCTGTGCAGGTGCAGGGGGCAGATGCGCCAGATCAGATGATACGAGCACTGAACTATTTTAGTACTCAGGAACAATTGCCTGAAGTGATTGTTATTATCAGGGGTGGTGGAAGTGCGGATGACCTGAGCGCGTTTAACGATGAACAGTTAGTACGTACGATTGCAGCTAGTCGCGTACCGACGCTGACGGGTATTGGGCATGAAGTTGATTTGTCGCTCAGCGATCTCGCGGCAGATGTTTATTCGGCCACACCGAGTAATGCAGCGCAGATTATTGTTCCTGACCGGAGAGATAGTATTCGCCGCGTACGTATGCAGGTGCAATCGCTCGTACCGCGATTGCTGAGTATCGTTGATCAAACGCGTCAGGGGCTTGAGGGAAGAATCAATAGTTCCGTCACAACGACAGAGCGCAAGATTGATACCGAGCGTGAACGATTGCGTCAGACGAGACGATTACTCGCAGAATTTGATCCGCAGCGAGTATTGGAGCGCGGCTATGCACTACTACGCGGTACTGTTGTTGTTGGGCAAACAATCGAGATTGAAACCCTACGGGCTATAATAAAAGCAAAGGTAGAGAATTATGACGAAAGATAATCAAACAATTCAACAAAAGATTGATCAGCTCGATCAAGCAGTCGCTTGGTTTGAGAGTGATGATTTTGAACTAGAGCAGGCAAGCGTCAAATTGAAAGAAGCGGCCAAGCTAGCAGCTGATATCGAGCACGATTTGGATAACGTCGCCAATGATATCCAAATTGTTAAAAAGTCATTTGCGAGCGATTCCGAATAAGATGAGTTGGTGGCTATGGGTTCTCTTGGTCCCGGTGGCATTATTTGGTTTAGTAGTACTCCGCGGTGCGCCGTATGTCCCTACGAAACGTCGACTACTCGACAAAGCGTTTACCGATTTGTATCAATTGAACGATAAGGACACGCTGGTTGATATCGGTAGTGGCGATGGTGTCGTGCTGCGCGCGGCGGCTCGTCGAGGCGCAAAGGCGGTTGGCTATGAGATTAATCCGATACTTGTTTTGATTTCTCGGCTATCATCGCGGAGCTCGCTGATTTCTGTGCGTCTCATGGATTTTTGGTACGCCGAATTGCCGCTCGAAACAACAATCATCTATACGTTTGGTGAGGCGCGAGATATCAAACGAATGTATGAAAAGGCTGAATTAACAGCTATCGCTCATAACAAAGTTATCTATTTTATGAGTTTTGGATTCAACGTGCCGGGCAAAAAACCATTCAAATATGACGGAAGCTTCTATCTCTATAAGGTTAAGCCTTTACAGCGGGGTTGAGCATAAGTATAATGACTCACATGACGTATTCTACTAAGCGTGTTCGCGAATCAGGCATTATATCAGGCGCATTAGTTGCCATTATTGGACTGAGCGTACTTGTCGTGGCGCTTGGGTCATTTAGTATCTGGGCATTTGTTGCATATAACGAGGCAAAGAGTGATGTTGATGACAAGATTAAACTGGCGGTTGTCGATGCCAAGCAAAAACAGAGTGACGTAGATGAAGAAAAGTATTTCGAAAAAGAAAAAACACCAACCAAGAAGTTCACTGCACCAGATGATTACTGTGGTCTTACGTTCCAGTATCCAAAGACTTGGAGCGCATTCCAGTCAGAACAGATCACGAACGGCGGTGATTACAAAGCTTACCTCAATCCTGATGTTGTACCGCCAATCAGCAACAGCCAACAGTTTGCACTGCGCGTATTGATTGAACAAAAAGATTACGATGTTGTCATGAACCAGTACCAAGGATTGGTACAAAAAGGTGCATTGAAACAGAGCACTGCAAACTCACTTGGTAACCAAGGTGCTCGTTTGACGGGAGATTTCAGCAATGATATTCGCGGAGACGCGGTAATCTATCAATGTCGTGATAAAACTATCACACTGCGAACAGATGCGGATGCCTTCAAAAAAGACTTCGATGCTCTGATCCGAACGATTAATTTCAACGCCTAGTTGTCCGTTCGCCAACATACAAATTCGCAACACTTTGTCATGACTCTATCATGCTACACTAGAGTTAGTTATGGAACTGGAGGATAGGCTGTTAGATAGTTGGGACGAATCTGTTCTCACGATGGCTGCTGCTAGTGAGTTGACGTCGCCTCTCGTACTACTACGTCAATTAGGACTGGCTCTAGGGGACGAAATCGATGATGCTGAACGTCGCCAACTAGCGCAGCGGCTGACGCTCACAAGCGAAAGGGCACTGCGACTGGCTGCGAATGTAAGTATGGTCGCATCGAACCAATCGACACTGCCGCTTGAACCAATCAATCCAGTGAGCGTGTGCCGTGACGTGGTGCACGAATTGTCGCCACTGTTTGCAGCACATGGACGCGCCATTACTCTTCAGCAGCGATCACGTATCCCGCTACTTGTGGCAAACCGACAGTTACTCGAACGAGTATTGCTTGGTTTTGGTGATAATGCGCTGCATTATGGATCAACCGAGCGTCCTATTCGCATGACGATCCACAGTCGCGGTGATCGTGTTCGGATCGGTGTGCGTGATTATGGTCCGCCAGTTCCGATTGATTTGTGGGAACGACTTGAGAGTAGGGTTGCCCGGCGTGCTCCGGCGCCACTCACGAGTCGACCGCATGCCAGCGGTGTTGGACTACTGGCCGCCCGTCGATTGGCCGAGTTGATGGAATGTACTGTTGGGTTGATACGGCATCGTGACGGTGCAACGTTTTATGTTGATTTAAGTGTTTCAAAACAAATGAGTTTGCTATGAGTAAATCAATTTTTGTGCTCGAATCAGACCAATGGTTAGGGGATCACTATCAGCGAACGCTTGAGGGTAGTGGTTATGATGTTCTCCGCTCCGACAATCCCTATGAAGCAATGGATATGATTGACGATCATTCACCGTCTGCAATCGTGATGAGCCTATTGTTCAATGGTGCCGGAGGAATTGGGTTGCTACATGAATTGCAAAGTTATGTTGATACGGCGAAAATTCCGGTGATTGTGTGTAGTGGATTGCCAACCCTGAAACTGGAAGAGCTAGAACCGTACGGGGTTAAAAGATTGATCGACAGTACGACGATGCAACCGCGTGACTTAACGGCAGCGGTCAGGAGTGTGCTCGCGTGAAAACGATGCGTGGCCATGCAATTGTGCTGCGCCGAACCAGCTTTGGTGAAGCAGACCGAGTACTGGATATATTGATGCCTGAAGGGCGCATGAGTGTGATGGCGCGAGGTGTACGTAAAGAGAAATCAAAACTTGCAGGCGGCATTGAGCTGTTTGCAATTTGCGATGTTGTTATTGGGCAGGGTAAGGGTGATTTGGGAATTCTCACTTCGGCACGATTGGTGCATTTCTATCGTCATATTCTGGATGATTATGACCGCATGCAGTTCGCCTACGAGGCATTAGCACAGGTTGCCAAGGCGAGTAGCAGTCTGGAGGAATCATCATGGTATGACATTACCGGTGAGGTACTGGCAGGTCTGGACGTCGCCACAATCCCACTGGCATTGATTCAGACATGGTTTTATATACGGGTCGCCGATTTGCTGGGCGATGCACTGAACACGGACAGGGATTATAACGGTGTCGTATTATCGGCGGACAAAAGATACCGCTATGATAGTCAGGAAAAAGGTTTCATAGAGGATGAACGTGGCAATATCACCGCTGACCACATCAAGATTTTGCGGCTGGTGGCAGCAAAATCACTGAGCGTGATTGTGCAGGTGGGTGGCATGAACGAGTATTTAAGTGATTGTTTGTTCGTCGCACGCCAGCACGCATCACTGCAACAGGCAATCAAATAGTGGGATGCTTGTCCCGGGGCTTATGTTGTTTATCAGCATAATACAAATTTTTAAAAAGTACAGTCTATTGTCGGCTACACCAGTGAGTCTGCTATAATAAAAGGTAATTATGAGCGAAAATACAGAGAAGAACGTCGAAATGGAAAACATTGTTAGCCTCGCGAAACGTCGTGGGTTTATTTATCCTGGTTCTGATGTGTATGGTGGTCTGTCTGGTACATGGGATTACGGTCCACTAGGCGTCGCGCTGAAACGTAACGTGATGCAGTTATGGTGGAAGATGTTTGTCGATGATCGTGACGACATGTACGGTGTCGATGCGGCTATTTTAATGAACAAAAAGGTCTGGGAAGCTAGCGGTCATACGGCAACATTCACTGATCCTTTGGTGGAATGTAGTAACTGTCATGGTCGTTTCCGTGCGGACAAGATTGATACAAGCAAATGTCCAACTTGTGGCAAAGAAAACACTTTCGGTGAAGCTCGTCAGTTCAATATGATGTTCAAAACGCACGTGGGCGCTATTGAGGATGACACATCAATTAGTTATCTGCGTCCTGAAACAGCTCAGGGTATTTTCATCAATTTTAAGAATGTCGTTGATACCTTTTACCCTGATTTACCATTTGGATTGGCTCAGCAGGGCAAGGCATTTCGTAACGAAATTAGCCCACGTGATTTCATATTCCGCAGTCGCGAATTTGAACAAATGGAAATCGAATATTTTGTCGAACCAGATAAATGGGAAGCATCATTCAACGCCCTGTTGGCGGATACGCACGCATTTTTGAATGCACTCGGTTTGCCTCAGGATAAAATTCACGAGCTTGAAGTACCTGCCGAAGACCGTGCTCACTATAGCAAACGTACAATCGACATCGAATACGATTTCCCAATCGGCAAAGAAGAATTGATGGGTATCGCATACCGTACTGATTTCGATCTGATGAACATTCAGAATAATGCTGGCAAAAGTATGGAATACACGATCAAAGGTACGAATACGAAATTTGTTCCACATGTTATCGAACCATCATTTGGTGTTGAACGTGCTGTGATGGCGGTCATGGCAGCGGCATATACCGAGGACGAGGTGAACGGTGAAAAACGTATCGTCATGAAGTTTCCAGAACACCTCGCACCGGTCAAATATTGTGTATCGCCACTCCTCAAGAACAAACCAGAACTTGTCGAAAAAGCGCGTGAAGTCTATCAGATTTTAAAGAAGAAACACGGCAATGTGATGTGGGATGACAACGGTAATATCGGTAAACGATATCGTCGTCAGGATGAGATCGGTACCCCATACTGTGTCGTTGTCGACTTTGACTCACTTGAAGATAATAATGTGACAATTCGTGATCGCGACACGACCGAACAGCGACGCGTTGCAATTGCAGATTTAGCCTAATACTCTGTTACAATATGGGCAGTTATGAAACATGAGTTTTCATTTGGAGTAGTGGCCGATTGCCAGGCTGCTGACGCTGACGACTTTACGGGCAAGATTCGTGGAACAAATGACGAATTCACAAATTGTTATCGACTGTCCCCGTATAAATTAGAAGAGGCGGTCCGTACGTTTAATGAATTTGATTTAGAATATATTATTCATCTCGGTGATTTTGTAGACAGGAGTTTGCGTGATGCGGATCGACTCCACCGTATTATGGGCCGAGCAACGGCGCCGTTGCTACACGTGCTTGGAAATCACGAGTTCTGGAATCATGATTCGCTTGATACGGTCCTGGCGGCATACAACATGGAGAGCAATTACTATTCCAAGCGCGTAAACGGCAATCGGTTGATTCTGCTCGATACGTGCGATCTTGGGGTGCTTGAACATCCCGACGGTTCGCCGGAATGGAAAAGGGGCAGGGCGTTACTCGATTTGATGCAGAAGAATAATGTTATCAATGCCTACTATTGGAATGGTGGTATTGGCGAACGACAAATGGAATGGTTGGATAATGAATTACTTGACGCGGCCGAACATGATGAAAAAGCGATACTGTTTGCGCATCATCCTGTGTTTCCGCCGGGTACGCTGAATGCATTGAATGATAATGAAATTATGCAGATGATTGATAATCATGATAATGTCGCAGCGTTTATTAATGGGCATAACCATGGTGGTAACTATGGTGTCCGTAATGGCGTATCATACGTCACGATTGAGGGTATGTTGAGCGGCAAAACAAACGCATACGGCATCGTCGA